>CAYGSW010000022.1:0-2807 GCA_964352535.1 uncultured Granulosicoccaceae bacterium
TAAGCTCTCTCGCGGTATACCTTCATCCAGATTTGCGTACCAGGCATTAAAAAATGGCTATTTGGCGATGGCGAAAAGTTCCACAATATCAACACAGACTTTCTCAATCCGCGCGAAACGCTCACTCGGATCATTGGTGACAACCCAACGGTGCGTTGTCTTGGCGGTCATACGTTGCTCATCAGCTCGCAGACCTTGCCAATCGAAAGAGACAACAAGCTCGTAGCGACCATCCGCTAGCTCTGAATACTGGATGGGTCCTATGGCATGCCGGGTGGCAGGCAGGCTCGACACAGGTCCTGCAATCCATGCAGCAAAGTCTTCATAGGTTCGATAGGTATCGCCATCGTCAGTAAATTTGATATCAGTTTGCGGTGCAAGAATCTCCCTGAATGGCTGCGGATTCCTGTCAGGGTGCTCCACCAGATAGAGCCAGTAGGCAACCAGAGCTGTAAGGCGATTCTAAACGTAGGCATCCTTGATCTCATCTACCTCTGCAGCGCCGAGAGAGGTGATGGTCATATCGGTAAATTTTGGCAAGCTGCCTGGCTCGTCATACGCAAGGCTTGCCGAATAACCCATGCGCTTCGCCACAAGGCTGTCGGTCATGCCCAGATTCGAGTAAACAATTTGCGCTGTCATGTTCAGCGAGCCATCTTCGTTCAGCGTCACATTAATCTGTTGAAGATCATGCGCGTTCTGCCAGCTTGCAGGAAACTGCTTTACTGCGGCCTCATACTCTTCATGTCCGTTAGCAGTGCCGGATGGCGATGTCACAGAAAAATTGTCTGCAAGAATATCAAGCTGATTGATGATCCCTACCTCTGCGTTCTCATAGTACTGATACCAACGCAGCAATTGTGGTGAGATCGGAGTTGAGCAGTTTAAATTCGGCTCAGACTTCCCTATCTTTGATCTGAAATCGTCCCGCGCAGCGCTGGAGTCTTATGGCTTTACCGAGAGCGAGTTGACCAAGATATTTTCTGAACTTATGCACAAGCCTTAGCCACGCGTACTTAGCAAGAGTACTCAATGCGATCATGTTCCAGGCGGCGCTTCCTCATCAACTTGAAACTCAAGCCTGGTAGGCTTAACACCAACGCCATTGACCGGTGTTAGATCCTGTGGACAAGCCGACATAATGAACACAGTATCTTCCAGGGCTCGAATACTTATATAATCACCCGCCTTGGAAACTGGCGCCTCCCATGTATAGTCTCCGTTAACGGCAACCGGAATGTTCATCCAGACATTGAACGGGCTTGGAACGTGTTTAGCCGCGACACCAATAGCATTGAGGCTCATACGAAAGTTATCAGCGCAATTGTCATGGTATCCGTCAACGCCAAGCTGCTGGTAACGAGGAAGGTCGCAGCACGCTATCAGAATATCGTGCACACCTGGTGATGTGTCCTCCACAATTTCGACGAGTGGTCGGCGTCGATTGGAGACAAGAGAGTCTCCTTTGCGTACATACACTCTGCCCAGAGCGGTTCGACAGTGTTCCATTGATAGAAATTCAGACTCTGAACCGTTAACCTGTGCGAAAAAATCGCACACCTGATTACCTTCCGGGTTGAACAAATGCAGCACTTGCCCTGTTCTCATTCGTACTGCGCGTCCCTGTCGAGCAGGTATTTCATATCGCTTGCCAATCTCAGGGTGACCGTTCTTTGAAATTGGCAGTTGCGCAGAACCGTTAGTGCCGTCCGGTTGTTGCGGGTTGTAATTGGTAATGGTCATTGCTGTTATTCCGCTCTAGATGGGCCCAAACTATCACCTGAACAAGCCCGACGTCAGTACTAAAGGGCTATTGATGGTTTGATTTACCTCTCTCGGATATGTCGCTCATAAGAATGAGCAAGCCCCTTGAGACCAAGAGGCAAGAAAAAAATAGAACTCAGACCTGTGGATGGGAAAACTCCGATAACCATGATAACGTCACTGACTATTAACGGGCATCGGATTTCATGAGCCGCTCCAAAGGCAAATCGACCAACTTCCAAACCGACGCAAGCTTCTCATTCCCCGCGTCGATGCCTGAAATCGGCATGGATGAGACACGTGTTCTCAGGCTCTTCACCAAACTCATCGAAGATCGCTCAACCCGATTGGGCGCACCAACTGCCTTCGCACACATGGACCCGCCACCACCTGAGCTGGCTGCGCAGTTGGTGGGCTTGAACGCTGCACATAATCAGAATCTTCTCCATCCCGATCTGAGTCCGTTCGCAACACTCGCGGAACGTTGTGTTATCGATTGGCTTGCACCTGCTTTCAGTATGAACGATGGACATATGTGTGGAGGGTCGAGTCTGGCCAACCTGGCAGCCCTATGGTGTGCACGCGAGCATGGCGCACGTTCAATCGCGGCTTCAAAGGATGCGCACTTGTCGATACCCAAGGCTGCACATTTGCTGGGTATGGCATACACATCCATGCCAGTGGATGATCACGGGCGCGCTATCGTGCCGGCCGGTGGCGTGGCAGATGACTGCGCACTGGTGATAACGGCTGGCACGACAGGGCGCGGTGTCATTGACCCGCTGGCGCGTCCACATTGCGCATGGATGCATGTGGATGCAGCATGGGCGGGCCCATTACAGCTGACACAACACGCAAACCTTCTAGAAGGAATAGAACACGCTGACAGCATAGCGATATCAGCGCACAAGTGGCTCTACCAACCCAAGGATTCAGCTCTTGTACTCTTTCGCTCACCCGACGCGCAGGCGAAGATTTCGTTTCGCGGAAGTTATCTCTCTCTGCCCAACGTCCCTGTGCAAGGCTCACCTACTGCAGCAGCA
>CAYGSW010000022.1:2817-35614 GCA_964352535.1 uncultured Granulosicoccaceae bacterium
AGCAGTGCCATTGCTGGCAACACTTATGGCATGGGGCCGAGAGGGTCTAGCTGCGTGTATTGAAAAGAACATGAATGATTGCGATCGCCTCGCGGACGCATTGCAGGCAGATGATCGCGTGCTATTGAAGCAACGCCCCGATACCGCAGTGCTAAACTGGCGCCCATCGGATTCGGACACCAATGTTGATACCTTGCTCGTCCGATTGGGCACAACCTCATCGTGCACAACGATCGACGGTAAAACCTGGGTGCGTCAGGTTGCAGCAAATCCTCTTGCCGACGTTGATAATATCCTCGATATTATTGATAAGGCCCTGCAAGCGTAAACTGCCAATTCTGGGTTAGCTCTGGAGTGGGAGACCACACCCTACCCCCTTTGGCCTTGATCCCTCGCACACGTGCTTATTCAAGAGAGCCGCCCCATTCTGGCGACGGCCCACTATCACGTCAGACTAAGCCTGCAGATCGAATCGATCTGCATTCATCACTTTGTTCCACGCCGTTACAAAGTCAGCGACGAACTTTTCAGCGTTGTCATCCTGAGCATACACTTCGGCGTACGCGCGCAGGATTGAGTTGGAGCCAAAAACCAAATCTGCACTGGTTGCTGTCCATCTCACGTCACCTGTCTTGCGATCCCGGATCTCGAACGTGCCGTCTTTTACCGGATGCCAGCTGTTGTTCATGTCCGTCAGGTTAACGAAGAAGTCGTTCGTTAACTGACCTTCACGATCAGTGAACACACCATGCTTTGAGCCACCGTGGTTGGTGCCCAGTACACGCATGCCGCCGAGCAGCACAGTCATCTCAGCACCTGTGAGTCCCATCAACTGAGCTCGATCGAGCAGCAACTCTTCAGGACCAACAACATACTCATCCTTTAAAAAATTACGAAAGCCATCAGCAATCGGCTCGAGAACCGAGAAGCTTTCAGCGTCAGTCATCTCGTCAGTGGCATCACCCCGACCCGGTGTAAAAGGTACCGTCATGTTATGACCAGCCGCTTTGATGGATTGCTCCAGACCCACGTTGCCAGCCAACACGATGACGTCGGCCACAGAGGCACCTGTCTCAGAGGCAATGGCTTCCAATGTAGTCAGCACTCTCCCCAGTCGATCTGGCTCGTTACCAATCCAGTCTTTCTGAGGTGCCAGACGAATGCGTGCACCATTGGCACCGCCACGCTTGTCAGAGCCACGATAGGTGCGGGCGCTGTCCCATGCCGTGTTTATCATATCGACAGCTGACAGTCCGCTGGCGGCAATCTTTGCTTTAACGGCATCCACGTCATAAGACGTTGAGCCGGCAGGGATTGGATCTTGCCAGATCAGATCTTCCGCTGGAACATCAGGTCCGATGTAGTTGGCTTTTGGTCCCATGTCACGATGCGTTAGCTTGAACCAGGCGCGCGCAAATGTATCGGCAAAGTAGTCCGGATCAGCCATGAACTTCTGGCAGATCTTGTTATAGACAGGATCAACCTTCATTGCCATGTCGGCATCAGTCATCATGGGATCATGACGAATTGATGGATCAGATGCATCAACAGGCTTTTCATCTTCAGGCATGTCGACAGGCTTCCACTGGTTAGCACCAGCAGGTGACTTGGTCAGCTCCCATTCGTAGTTGAAAAGGTAATCGAAATAGCCCATATCCCATTGAGTCGGGTTTTTCGTCCAGGCACCTTCGATACCTGACGTAAAGGCATTTGATGCTTTACCTGAATGCCCTGGATTGGCCCAACCAAAACCCTGTGCCTCAACACCTGCAGCTTCTGGTTCTGCGCCTATGTTGGCATGATCACCACCACCGTGAGCCTTACCGACAGTGTGGCCACCGGCTGTCAACGCAGCTGTCTCTTCATCGTTCATTGCCATGCGAGCGAAGGTTTCTCGCACGTGTGCTGCAGTTCGCGCAGGATCAGGGATGCCGTTAACGCCTTCAGGGTTGACGTAGATCAGACCCATGTGTACTGATGCCAACGGATTGTACATGGTAGAGGCATCGTCGAGATCGTCATAGCGGTTGGCACTGTCGGCTAACCACTCGTCTTCCGCACCCCAGTTGATGTCAGTTTCTGGGCCCCAGATGTCTTCGCGTCCAAAACCAAAACCGAAGGTCTTCAGACCCATGGACTCGTAGGCCATGTTGCCAGCCAGTATGATCAGATCTGCCCAAGACAATGCGTTGCCATATTTCTTCTTGGCAGGCCAAAGCAAGCGGCGTGCTTTGTCAAGGCTTGCGTTATCCGGCCATGAATTGAGTGGTGCAAAACGGATGTTGCCTGTACCTGCACCACCGCGTCCATCCCCCATACGGTATGAGCCTGCGGAGTGCCATGCCAGGCGGATCATCAAACCACCGTAATGGCCCCAGTCAGCTGGCCACCAGTCCTGGCTATCGAGCAGAAGTGCCTTGACATCAGCCTTGACCGCTTCATGGTCCAACACTTTAACCGCCTCGCGATGGTTGTAATCCAGATCCATCGGGCTAGTGCGTGCACCGTGCTGATGGAGGATATCCAGGTTCAATGCATTAGGCCACCACTTGGTGACTGGCTTGTCTGTTTGTGTGTTGCCACCATGGGCGAAGGGGCAACCCCCTCCGATTTCACCGTCCATATTGAGTCTCCTGTTTGATGTCGTTGTTAACGTTGAAGTGTTGCGTTACTCGGACAGCACATACTGCCCGGAAAATGATGTGCAGCTGCCCGCACATGTCTTTCTCTACACCTTAAGTGTTTGTTGCTCTCGCTGATTGCAAACGGTAATTGCTGCAAAGGCGATTGTTTTGTAAGCGACCTGTTAATAGCTTTTGTCTTGAATCTACTGGGTTAATGTTGGGATAGATTATTGGCAATCGGGACAAACGCCCCAGTAGGTTACCTCTGCCTCGTCTATCTGATAACCGTGATCATGTTCTGCCACGAGACAGGGAGCCTTGCCAATCGCGCAATCGATGTCGACCAGATTGCCACACTTGCGGCAGGCCAGATGATGATGATTATCAACGCGGTGTTCGTAACGCGCGGCAGACCCTGCGGGCTGTATACGTCGGATAAGTCCGTGATCTGTCATGGCCTTCAGTGCATCGTAGACCGCCTGTCTTGATATGACGCCTAACTCTTCTCTGACCACTTTCGATATCTCATCGGCGATGGCGTGAGGGGTTGTCTGCACAGCGCGATAAACTGCCAAGCGCTGAGCCGTGACCTGCAGACCTGCTTTCTTGAGGGCTGAAGATACGTCAATAGGTGTCTCGCTGATCTTGGCATCCGTCATTCATAAATAATGAGGCTAATTCTGTACATTGTCAAGATTTTGAATGTACCTTGCCGAATGGACACGTGCTCAGGTGATACAACACGCAACCATGCGGCGAATACCCGAAAGCGACACGCGGTATCAAAGCTGTATCAACCCAGACACTCTTGGCCGAGGTGTATTCCATCAACTCATCCACACCGCTGGATCGCCCGAACCCTGACGACCTGGACCCACCAAACGGCGAAGAGGCTATGTCTGAACGATAGTGGATGCAATTTCAGGCAAGAGAACGATGTATTTACACTGCAGGATCCGAGAGAGACCGGAAATACGTTCCTGCGTTTCTATCACTATGAGCCTTCATCGAATGGCAAGTAAGTCGTATCGATCTATAACACTTAGTGCACACTGTACATACCGCACACTCCTGCGTAGACCACTTGTCAGACGCGCCCCGCATTCGGAAACGTTTTAGAGGCATCATAACGATTGAAGCTTTCAAGAAACTGCGCATTGCATTGTGTCTGCCATATAGAGCCAGGCACAACAGCAGATGCACAGGGGTATTGATTGCGATAACCCAGGGTTCTTTCGTTCTCTTCAATGGCAATTGCTGTGATGCCTGCAACAATACCCTGCTGTTGTTCCACCAGTCGAATGGCACCATCCATGGTTCCGCCTGTTTCCACCCACTGATCGGCAAGCAGTAAACGTGTACCGGGTGCAAATGCAGGCGTGCGCATTTCCATGTTCTGAACGCGGCCCGAGTAGTTACCAAATTCTACGCTGTCCGTATCCACGCATAACTTACCGGCTTTGCGAATGGGCAGAAACCCGACGTTGCGACGGGTTGCCAAGCCTGCTCCCAACACGAATCCCATCGCATCAAGCCCTGCAACAACATCAAACTCCACAGCGCTCAAATCATCGATAAGATCATCAAGCAAGTCCTGAAACGCTCGTGCGTTAATGTATATAGAGGTTGGGTCGAGCCAGGCAAATTTGTCCCCTTTGGTATTGGGCGACATGATGGACAGATACCAGCGATTATCACGCGGCCCCATGGCAGATTCTGTGTCTGATTGCGCGTTCATTGTGTTCCTCTGTCTCTTGTTTCGCCAATTTCCCGGGTGATAGCCATCAATTGCACAAGCCTGTGTTTATCAATGTTGTAAAAGTCACCTTCCAGATTGATTCCCGTTGCAACCATAAAGCAATCAACATCAGAATACGTCAGGGCATTGTCTGGAGAAATGCCCGAGGCCAGGGCCAGCACATGCTCACCAATATGTTGACGAAACACCTCGATTTTGCCCGCGTCAGCTTCAATGCCCGTTGCGCCGCCTGATGTGCAAACCGCGTCCATAAAGTGCGTGGCCAGGCCTGCCGACACTCCGTAGTGCTCCGGGCTGACCTCTCTTTGCTTTTTGAAGCAGGTGCCGCCAAGGTAGAAGCCATCCCATCCTGAGGACTCACGAACGTGTTTAATTCGGCTAGCCTGCGTTTGATCCTGAACGGCCGCATGCTCGTCGATACAGGCATCATCTGCCCAGTAGGCATCTATCCGACAGCCTTCATCTTGCAGCTTGCTTAACACCGGAAAGGCGTGCTCGCCAGTGACTGCGAGAAAATTAAGCCCCATCCACACATCAGGATAACGCGCTCTGATGGTGCGAACGATGGGCAAAAACGGCTCAACTGGAAAATCATGGTTAATCAGAAATACCCCGGCAACATCCGCATCCAGAGCAACATCGATGTTCTTCGAGGCCTGAGCAACGTCCACTACGTGAACCACAGGGGTCACAACAGGCCCCGCGGCATTGAACATTTGGTGAAATTCGGTTCTGTTCATGACATGAAACATAGCGCTAAACGCGCAATATAGGAAATTTATATTACTTACAGGGCACGAATCACTATTGAGCGATGATGGCCAACGGCGGGCAGTCTATGCACGACAGATTCTTCGACTTGACGATGAGGCCGCCGCCCAGTTTTGTGCCGAGCCGCCCGACGGCACATTGCGGGTGGGTTTGACAGCGGAATTTGCAATAGCCTTTTTACAGGAATAGAACATATGAAGTGCCTACTTTCCGGTTTATCCGAAGAGTAAGGTTTATATTTGTTATATTTACTCGGAAATTAGAATGTTTGATTTCCTTAATCAGCTTGGCGAATTTACTATCAAGGTTTAACGCCGTCCCGGAGGCACTATCATGAAAGAGCTCAACGACAAACCCGTCAACTCAACACGACGTGATTTGTTGAAATACGCAGCGGCTGCCGGTGTGGCCATGCCCTTTATCCGCAGTGCCAAAGCGGCACCCACCGAGATAAACATGCTTGCATGGTATGGCCATGGCGAGTCGGATGTTGTCGGTGCATATGAAGAGGCCAATAATGTCAAATTCAACGCCAAGTACTATGCCGGCGGCGACAACATGCTGGGCCTTATCTCGCAGTCTCCACCGGGCACATACGACCTGATCCTCTCTGATGGTGAATTTGTGCAGCAGCTGAACGCTGCGGGCTACATCGAAGAGATGGACGCCGCTGATTACAACTTTGACGACATGCTGCATGACGACTTCAAGAACTTTCCCGGTCATTGGGCTGACGGAAAACTCTTTTCAGTCATGGTCCGATTCGGGCACCTGGGTGTTTCCTACAACAAGAACGCCATGAGCGCAGAAGAGGCCATGAGTTACAAAGGGTTCTGGAAGCCTGAACTGCAAGGAAAAGTGGGTCACTTTGACTGGCACTTACCCAACCTCGGCATGATGAGCCTGGCTAACGGCAACGGAGCGAAGTTGTGGGATGTGGATGAAGCTGGCTGGAAAGCGATCCAGGAAACAGCCTTGTCTTTACGTCCGCAGATAGGCGGCTTTTTTGATTATGGCGGCACGTTCAATTCCTTGAAAAACGGCGAGATGCAGGCCATGTGCGGTATCGGTGACTGGATAACCGGTGTGCTTGAAAAGGATGGTGCACCTGTGGCCTCCGTTGTGCCAAGCGAAGGGGGCATTCAATTCACTGAGTCGTATTCGATCGGTAAAGGCAGCGCCAAAGCAGAGGAAGTCAAGAAATTCATCCAGCACATGTTGACCCCGGAAGGCCAGCTAAGATCTACTGAGATGGCTGCTTATCCTGCCTTTTGTGTCACCAAAGGTGGCCGAGACCTGCTCAACGAGGTCAATCCGGCAGAAGCCCAGCGCAGCGGCCAGGTAGAAGGCGCTGTGAATGAGCCCATCCGGTTAATCAATGAAGGGCGCATTCACTACCGTGACATTCCAATTCAACAGACGCTTGAGGATTGGAACGATTTCTGGTCTGACTACAAGAACGCGTAGTTCGCAAAGTCTTCCGCTTCTGGACTGTTGATGCATAGTCCAGAAGTAGCACAGCGCAGGTCTTGTCTGCGACACTTCAAATAAGAGATAGCTGAATCGTCTAACCCACGTGGATCCTGCCATACAAAGAATGGCCAGTAACAAGGGCCGAGTGGATAGGTACGCCCTGACGTGGCGGTTGCCTATCATCGTTTGGCAAACACTTTTTTTTATCGGTCCTTTGTTGTTCCTGATCGCCATGTCATTTTTCCTTGTGAAAAATTACAGGATGGTCGAAACATTCGATCTTGCCAGCTGGGAGAGGATGCTTACCCGTAATTTCTTCTGGAGCAGCTATTTCTACACCTTCGGCATGGCAGCGCTCGCTACCGTGGTGGCAACCGTGCTTGCATTTCCGGCCTCCTATGCGTTGGCCTTTAAAGTGTCGGAAAACGTCAGACGCTGGGCCGTGTTTTTCCTGATCGTGCCATTTTTCACCAGCTATCTGGTGCGCACATTCTCATGGTATGTGATTCTTGCCGAATCCGGTATCGTCAACGCTATGCTGGGTTATGTCGGACTCGGCCCGTTCACGATGCTCAATACCGCCTTTGGTACCCTGGTCGGATTCATGACTCTGGTCATACCGCTACTGGTGATCTTGCAAACCTTGTCGTTGAGTCAAATTGACAAGAACCTTATAGAAGCTGCACATAATCTTGGATGCGGCAGGATACGCACCGTTTTCGCGGTAATCGTGCCACTGGCAAAGATCGGACTTATCGTGGGTGCCCTGTTCTGTTTTATCTTATCGTTTGGAGATTTCATCAGCCCCTATTATCTTGGTGGCTCATCACCTCCGACGTTATCCATTCTCATCATTGACACCACGAAATCCGGGCAACAATGGCCACGAGCTGCTGTGGTGGCCATCTGCATGATGACTACACTTTTCGTTATTGCCTTTGCGGCCATCTGGTTCGCCTACCGGAAACCCAAATCGTGAACCGCGATGGCATCATCAGCTTTGTGCTGAGGGCCTATCTCATAGGCTTATTCCTGTTCGTCTTTGCACCCATCGTGGCTAGCATCGTGTTCTCGTTCAATTCCGATCGATTCCCCACCATCCCCCTGGGTGATTTCACTCTGCACTGGTATCAGCTGGTTCTCAACGATCCCGACATGCTTACGGCGGCGCTTAACAGTGTTTTTGTCGCCATCTGTACGGCCTTTCTGGCAACGTTTATCGGATTCTGTACAGCGTACTCAGACTTTCGCTACAATTTTCGTTTCAAGGGACCGTATCTTGCGCTGGCGCTATTGCCACCGACCATACCGTTGATCATCATGGCGCTGGCCATGCTGGCCTGGCTGTCCAAGTTCGGACTGTCAGGTTCTGTCTTGTCTATCATTCTTGCCCACACGGTATTGTGTACACCATTTGCGATGGCCATCATTCGTCTGCGCTTGAGTCAGATGGATGCCAGTCTTGAGGCCGCTGCCTGGAATCTGGGTGCGTCTGAATGGGGTGCCATGCGTGAAGTTGTACTGCCGTTCACACGTCCGGCAATCATCTCATCATTGTGTCTGACAGCAGCAGTGTCATTCGATGAGTTTGCAGTCGCATGGTTTGTGTCTGGTTTGAACAAGACGGTACCTGTTGTCATACTCGAAATTGTTCAGGGCAATATCGATCCACGAGTGAATGCCATAGGAACCTTTGTATTCCTGACCTCTATGACATTAGTCATTGTTGCGCAGATTATTTTCATGAAAAATCAAAAGAGTGACACCCGAAGTGGCTGAGCCTCTTGTTCAGTTCAAAAATGTTGTCAAACGCTTTGGTGACTTTGTTGCTGTCAAGAAAATCAATCTTGATATCCACGAAGGCGAGTTCGTTGCGTTGATGGGCCCATCAGGCTGCGGGAAAACCACCACCCTGCGACTCCTGGCAGGACTCGAAACACCCAGCGAAGGAGAAATCACATTAGCGGGTGAGCTAATGAATGATGTCAAAGCACACGAACGAGAGACACCGTTGGTGTGGCAATCACTGGCGCTGTTTCCTTTCCTGAACGCTCGACAGAACGTCGAATTCGGTTTGAAGATGCGTGGGTTTGATGCGGATGTACGCCGTGAGAAAGCAACCCGGTGGCTGGAACGCCTGGGCATGGGTGAATTTGTTGAACGTGATGTCTCCCAACTATCAGGCGGACAAAGACAACGTGTGGCTCTAGCCAGAGCATTGGTCACTGAGCCAAAGATCTTGTTACTCGATGAGCCCTTGTCTGCTCTGGATGCACACCTGGTCATTCGGATGCAGGGCGTGTTGACAAAGCTACAGCGAGAGCTTGGCATTACGTTTGTGTACGTCACGCATTCACAGTCAGAGGCATTCGCGATGGCAGATCGTGTGGTGATCATGGGTGAAGGTGAAATCATGCAAATTGGATCGGCAAGGCAGATCTATCGCACGCCGAAAAATCGTTTTGTCGCCGAATTCGTAGGGCGTAACAATATCCTGTCCGGTGTTGTTCAGGCCGTGGAAACTGATACCTTGTCAGTAAAAACACCGTGTGGGAATTTCAGTGTGTCCAAGACTGAAGATCGCACATATCAAGTCTCTGACGCCATCAGTTTTTCGGTATCGGCTGATCTGGTTACCATTGCCGCAGAACGCCCTGAGGCTGATAACTGTGTTGCGTGCAATCTTATTTCGGAGGAATTCATCGGGTCGGTGGTGACCCTGTTCCTGGAAGCTGAAGATGGCACTGAGCTTAAGGCGCAAGTGCAGGAAAAAGAGCTTGAGAGGATTGATCTGAAGTTACAGATACCTTATTACATTAGTTGGCCTACTCGTAGTGCCCATGTACTCGCCTAACTATAAGCTCTGCCAGCATTGATACCGCCTTTGCTGTCACCCGAGTTTCTGATTCATCAGATCCGGAGCCTGATTGGCAGAAAAAAATCGGATTCAAGGTATTTAACTGCACACAATCCCCATAAAGGCGAAGCTCCCTTCGTTCATTTTTTTCGTGTAACTTTTGTAATTTTTGCCCCCTAAGTTCCTCAGATAAGGCAAGCACTCTAGAGATAATGCATTGCGCAATCAAAAAAATGTTTACCAGCTTTAAGACCAATAGCCAGCGTCTATAATACTGACAGGCTGCAGTGAGAAACTGTCTGGCATTTATTTCGCCAATGTGGCTTTTGTGGGGCACGCGGAATTTGTCAGGATGACACAACGGAAAATACCAAAGCACGAATGAAAAGGGACACACATGACAAGGAAATTAATAGCAACGTTACTGACACTGAGTTTCGCTGGCAATATCCACGCCGATGTAAGGCAAAGTCACCAATGTGAGCGCTACGGTATTGAACGAACTGTTGAACTGGTGACACCTGAGGGTGCAAGCGTGCCATGTCAGGTGGTCTACTCAAAACCAATGGAAGACCAATCTTCAACGAGCTTGTGGACCGCCCAGAATGACGGTAGTTATTGCCAGCAGAAATACGACAACTTCATTGTCAAGCTGGAGACACAACTCGAGTGGTCCTGCACAGCCCGCACGACTCTGCCAGCCAAGGTGGAAAATCTTGAACTAGCAGACGCTCGGTCAAATAACAAGACTGACAACAAAACGCGTGTACTGGAACCCACAGCACTTGCCGAATTAGTAACCGAGGTGACCACATCTCAAAACGGCGACGCGGCCATTAGCACAAGTGATGTATCGCCAATGCCCACAACTGAGCACGAGACTACAAAGACGGAGTTGGCAAACCGAGCAAAGCCCGAGTTGTTGGCTGCACTGCCCACCAATGAAATCGACGCGGCTGCAAAACAAGCCATCAGCCTCGAACTCATCCGACAACGCTTTCCTACTGGCCACTACAAGGCATCCACCCAAACCCCGCACACAGGCGACACAGTACTGTGTCCAGCGGACGGTTTCTATATCTGGAATACCCAAAGACCTGATCAACCCAGCTTCGAAATGGGCACAGAGGCCGTCTTTATCTTCAATTTGAAACAATTCTCTGATCCGTCTCAAGCATCAATCGGTGGTGGTAGCCGTACAGTACAATGCGATATTGACATCAGATCAAGCTACTGCATTAACGGCCAACTGCAGGGCCAGAGTTCTGCTTCCAGAGAGATAGCCGATGAATTCGCATGCCGTGAACAGGCATCAAACAGTGTCATTGCCGGACATGGGCTTGCACTGATATCTGCTTTAACAACGTCTTCCACAACAAAGTGTTCAACAAGCGCTCCATTCAAGAGCATGGGCTTGGCGAGCTTACCGCTGGCTTCCACGTTTGGTAGAGGTAACACTAACGGAGAAGTAGGTATGGAACTTGTGGTGGTGGATCAGACAGGTTTGAAAGCAACTTGTCGATATGCCAGGGGGCGTTGAGTATGTGCAGACAATCGTTACAAACGAATCATTCTCAAACACAACTGTCAGTGGCGAAATATGTTACCCGTACAGTAATGGGCCGATGATACCTTCTTTTGTTCTAACCTAACAAAACGGCATGCATTATTCGGCCCGGCATTAAAGTGAATGCCCCCGCCACTATCAGGCCAAAAACATACAACTGAATCATTGTAGATTTGTGCTCGGAAATTCTTCCGCGTCTTGCGCATACGATGCCGCTCCAGAGCGAGTGCAATACAAACAATGAGAGTAGATGGATCGGTCCAAACGGACCTACCCAGCGAAATTCATTAATGAAAAAGCTGGATATCGCAACGACAAACATCGACGACGCCCAGATATAGCCAACCGAGCGATGCAGAAGCGTACCTTTCGGCAGAACAAACTGGATACCGCCAAGAACGATTGCACCTATTGCCAAGACAGCATGAATGGGTACCGGCTGAGCAGCAGAGAAGAGAGCGTCAAAGTTCATGTGTGAATCAGTTGCACTCAGTTAAAGCTATCGATGATAGATTCGAGCATCAAGCACCTGTTGAAATCTCGGTCTTGGGATATGTCCCCATCGCCTTGTACAGTGGCGTGCCAGGCTCTGCGTAGTCTTCCAGAGCAATTCCTCGTCGCGCAGCCTCTGCAGCCTCTCGCAGCGACAACACCCCGTGAGCAGCGCCGTCAGGATGCCCCATGATTCCACCACCGGCGCACAAGATAAAATCATCATTCCCCAGAATACCTCGGGATGGTCCTACTTGCCAGATTGTCTGGCCAGAAGAAAATACCGGCACGGCAAGATGATCGCGTCCACCGTGATCAGATATCGGACGTTGAACAGATAGCGCGGCTTCTGCCACGGTTACGTCACTTTCGGTAAATTTGTTAGCCAAGCCGTTTACGTGTAAATGGTCTGCTCCGGCAAGGCGCCAGAGTTTCTGCATAACGTTAAAGCTGATTCCCACATCAGGTGAGCGTGACAGCAGGCCCCACCCAGCTCGATGACCATGGATCATAACGTCGCTATGATCGCGCACAGCCCGCAAACCTGGCAGACCAATTGACTGCATGCAAACCATCGCGCAGTTGGCTTCCACCGCTCGCATACTATCCAGATTTCGCCACATCTGCTCAATCTCATCGGTGATATTGATAGCATAGAGAACCTGTTTGCCGGTCTTCTCAGCGTGATCGTTTATCACTCTCATTACCGCCTTCAGCCGATCCTCAAACGGACAGTCCGGACCATTCGATTGCAATTCATCATCTTTAATAAAATCGATTCCAGCTCGCACAAGCGTTTGCACAAGTGACGCAGTCTCAATCGGACTCAGACCAATACTGGGTTTGATAATGGTGCCTATCAACGGTCCTTGATGGCCTCGCATTACGCGTCGTGTTCCATCGGGTCCGAATTGTGGCCCTGGATGATATTTGGAAAATTCTTCCGGAAGGTCGACATCAATCAATCTGACTGCTGATAACTCTGCAAGCTCGAATAGATTGCCAGCAAGCGTCGATAGCAGAGTGGGCAAAGAGACGCCAAAGTTCCCCATTGGCCAGCTCACGCTGATTACTCCACGTGTATAGCTCTCACCCATCATGCGGCATGGCAGTGACGGTATATTCGAGGACCCTGTTGGCGTAATGCTCTCAACTCTGGCGGCTGAGCGTTCGCGTAACGCGTCAGTCTCCGCTGCCAGCTTCATGAACGTGCCTGTCGATTGCTCACCTGCCAGCACTGTAGCTGCATGCGCTAAATCCACTGGTGTTTCAATGTCGTAACGTGCCACTATACGATTCACCGAACGCCTCCTCCATCGCGAATCCATCCAAAATAGTCGGAGCTGCCCATCTGCCCACCTTTGAGTGCCACCTCCAGACCGTCCAGTGGGCCATCAGCATGTGCTCTGGATAGTGATGCTCCCGGTACAGTGGGTGCGAGTGCTGAAAGTGCGAAAATGCCCAATGCCTGGATCACATGTCCTGAGGTATCACCGCCAGACACAATGATTCGTCGCGCCTTGCTTTGCGAAAGAATCTTGCGTAGTGCACTTCCCAACGCTGCCCCAATCTTTTGGTTAACGTCAGACATATTCAGGCCGGCCTTTGAGACTACTTCCACCAGCTTGTGAACCGCAGGATCCTCTGGTCCTTCCGCCGTATAGATCAATGGGTCAGTGTTTGCTGCTAATGCAGCACAACTCTCTTTAACCACACGGGCGATCTCCACCTCCAATTCACTTGGGCTGAAGCAGGCCTGTACTACATCAAAGTGGATAGCCATAAAACCATGACGACGTGCCCAGTCAATCTGTTCTGCTGTAGTAGGCGACACAGATCCAGACACTGTTACCATCGCCTGTGAGGCTCCTGCACTCCCCGGTGGTTCTTGCGGTAGTAGTGTTCCGGTCTCTATCCAATGACGTACCAATGCATATTCGACTCCCTGAGAACCAACGACAAATGGATTCTTGTCTCGTTGTTTCCATAGCAAACGACCCGCCGCAAGTTCACTACCTTCGTCAGCACAATCAATGGTGAATACTGAAATGCTATCAGTTTGTGTTATGCGCTCTGCCTGCAAAGATTCTGTCGATGATATCTGTTGATCGGTAGCAAGCATTTCAAGCGAACACAACGACATCTCAAGTCGCTCTGATTGAGCAGCAATATGAAGCGCCACATCGGATTCGGTTATTGGGGTAACAGGGTGGCAAGCCATGACAGGATGGCGATCAATGCGGTAAGTCTTGCTACCAAATGCCGCAAACAAATGGCCAAATACTTGATAGCGACGCATTTGTGGGGCTGCGACCAATACAGGCACCGATTCTGGGCTAAAGAGATCGGCTGCTATTTCAATGACGCATCCGATGGATCCGATAACGGGTGACGAATCTAGAGTTGTACAAATTTTATAGTGCATAAGCTCGGGGCCGAGCTTTTGTAACGCTTCAAACGGCTTCGGCAAAAAGCTTTTCATCCAATCAGGAGATTGCGCACGAGCGGTTGATGCGACGCCAACGGCCTGTAGATCAGAGTAGCGAGCAAGCTGCTCGTCGGTAGGCGCCTCCAGGAAAAGCATCGCGTTAACACCTGCGAAGGACAACACCTCCAACACAGCAGCTGACCCGGTAAAATCATCGCCGTACCAGGCGACTAGCAATTTCTCAGATTTAGGGATCACGTTGAAGCCTCTGCAATGCTGCTTGGAACTGAATGATTGCCAAACAGCGACAGTAAGCCAGGACCGCGGCTAAGATCAGATCTCTGCTTTTAATCAGATACATTGAAGGTAATTTATCCACGCTGTGTGAGATGCCAGGGCCCTCTTACTGTGAAATCCATACAGCTATTGTATGGCAGTAAAATAAGCTTAGCGCCCAACATCCAAACCACTAGACCACTAGACCACTAGACCACTAGACCACTAGACCACTAAACCACTAGACCACAATCATGATCACATACAATCATGTTCACATATTGAAGACAGCAGGTACATCCAATGCCGAATATCCTGAATAAAATAGTCTTAAGCAAGCGACTTCCTGCGCCAGCAGCACTGGAGCAGGAAGATATACCAACACAGAGTGAGCAGACTACTTGGCCAATCCAATGCGCTGAAGGAATGCTTCGTGGCTAGCGACCATTGCTTTGGCTTCCGGTGTTTTAACACTCCATTCACTCCAGGCCTTTTGTGCCGCGGCCCGGAAAGCACCGCGATCCTCGTCTGACCAGTCATAGGTAGTAACTCCTTTTTCTGGCATCAGTGTCAGTGCTTCGCCGTTTTCAACCAGAGTTACCATAACGTAGTCGCCCATCAAGGCTTTGTGTGCGACTTCAATGATGCGCTGATGCGCCTCAGGAATCTTCTCCCAGACTTCCGTGTTGCATGCAAGTTGATCCGATGACATGGAGTGAAAGCCTGGATAAGTTGTATGTTTGGCAATATCGTAAATACCGATGCTGGTATTTACGGCAAGTGTTGACGCATCCGCACCATCAACGATTCCTGTTTCAAGGGCAGTGAAAACTTCGGTGAAATCCATTACTATCGGTTTTGCACCCAACGAGGCGAAAATCTCTGATTCCATCCCGGGCGGAGAGCGAAACTTAAAGTTAACCAAGTCATCGATATTGCGTAGCGGTTTGGTCGAATTCAAAGATTCCTGCCCACCGACATGTGCGCCAATAAAGGTCATGCCATAGTCTGAGTAGAGTTCATTTATCTGCTCACGTCCGCCCCCATAGTTAACCCAGGCTAGATATTGCATAGGCGTGTCATAGCCTCCCATGGTATCTGCAACGAACTGAAATGCTGCATTCTTGCCTGTCTGGTAACTACCATTCGTCATATCGCAGTCGAGGATACCCGTTTGTGCCGCATCGAAAGTCTCTGCTGATTTGACAACAGCCGACGAATAAAACATTTCTATCTCGATGTCGCCACCTGACATCGTATGTACGTTATCAACGAATTCCTGAAGCAGTTTTCCTTGCGTTGATTCCTGAGACTGATGGCTCTGAATACGAAGTTTGGACGTTTCTGCTGTGGCGGATACACTAAAGAAACTAAACGCTACAGCGGTTGCCACGATGCCAGGTGTCTTTAAGAACATATAAATTCCTCCGTTGTAATTGATTGAAATACATCCCCTACCGGAGACGCTTTGAACGACTTCTATAGTTATCGAAACAGTAACCGTCAGAAAAAAATATGATGAACATATGGACTAAAGGTATACTCAGTATCTGATCATACCAGTTGTTTTTACTTTGAACAGCACTACACGGCAAATCGGACCATACCAATGACAAAACTAGCTTTGTTTGGCGCAGGCGGAAAAATGGGCGTACGGATATCCCGTAATCTTCTGAATTCTGAATTTGAAACAGCCCATGTCGAGGTGTCCCGAGAGGGGCGGGACAAACTGCGAGCCGAATTAGGTATCCGTTGTCAGCCCGCTGTACAAGCTTTGGATTCTGTCAAAGTTGTTGTACTTGCAGTTCCGGATACTGTGATTGGCAAGGTAGCAGCGGCTATTATTGATAAAATCCCATCAGGCGCTATGGTTGTCTGTCTGGATGCAGCTGCACCATTTGCTGGCCATCTGCCAGTACGTCAGGATATTAGCTATTTTGTTAGTCATCCTTGTCATCCGCCGATTTTTAATGATGAAAATACTACAGAAGAGCGCAAGGACTATTTTGGCGGCATTGCCGCAAAACAAGGCATTGTAAACGCACTGATGCAGGGGCCCGATACGGATTACGACTTAGGCGAGCGCGTAGGGAAGACGATATTTGCTCCCGTGGTAAGATCGCACCGCGTTACTGTGGAACAAATGGCATTGCTGGAGCCAGGGCTATCAGAAACCGTCTGTGCTTCGCTTTTGGATATAATGAGAGAAGCAATGGACGAGGTGGTAGAGCGTGGCGTACCACGAGACGCTGCCAGAGATTTTTTACTGGGACACATGAATATTCTGGGTGCGGGCATTTTTGGCCAGGTAGATGGCGTGTTTTCAGATGCCTGTAATAAAGCGATTGAGTTTGGCAAGCCAGCACTAATGAAAGACGACTGGAAGCAAGTTTTCGAACCTGACGAAATCAGAGCCAGCATTCAACGTATCACATAAAAAAACTCAAAAGCTATCGGATGGCATTACCTGAAGTGGATGCTAACGACAATAAGATTGTACGCCTGAAATTGTCAGATCAAGTGTTTCAGCGCTTGCGTGAGATGGTGTCTAGTGGTGAGCTGGCGTCTGGCGACACAGTCCCGTCAGAGCGGGTATTGATGGAGAAATTCGGTGTAGGCCGCCCGGCAGTTCGTGAAGCCTTGCAAGCCATGCAAAACAAGGGCTTGATTACCATTACTCATGGCGAACGCAGTCGTGTCAATGCCCTCACAGCAGTAACTGCATTCAATCAAGTAGACGATATTGCAAAGCTATTGTTATCAAGCGAACCTGAAAATCTTGAACATCTGAAGCAGGTTCGCCAGATTCTGGAAGTGGCCACCGTTCAGATTTCGGCCAGTAAATGTACCTGTGAAGATGCAATGGTCTTGTCAGAACTAATTGACGCACAACGGGCGCAACTGGGAAACGCTGAAGCGTTTATGAGGGCCGATATAGCCTTTCATACACATATCGCAAAGCTGTCGGGCAACCCTTTGATTCATTCGATCACTGAGATGATGCTCACTTGGCTGTTTGAGTATCACTCATCATTGTTGTTGTGGTCCGGACGCGAAGAAACAACGCTCGAAGAACACTCTCTGATTCTCAAACATCTCAAAGGTAACAGATCCCGCGCAGCAGCCAAAGCCATGGACGATCATCTCAATCGTTCGAATTCCAATTTTTCCCCCATTGCCAAGTGTTGATATCTGTATTCGTGAGCGTACAGGTCTATCTCGTTCTTTGAGCCAATGGTCAGAAAATCATTTATCAATCGCCATTAATACTTCTTCGCTTGCGTGGCGCTCTTAATTGTTTAGAAAATGAACTAAACTTCTAAATTACACATTTTACAATGACCACTATCCATATCAGGCTTGGCTGTTTTCATTAGTGCAGCGACTGGAGTTTATAAAAGTGTTATGAGTGTCATACAACCTGAGTGGATCGGTGTCGACTGGGGCACCTCCAACCTGCGCGTATATGCCGTTGATGGTTCGGAAAACATACTTGCCGAGAACCAATCTGACAAGGGCATGGGAACTCTGGACGCGCGCGGATATGAACCTGCCCTACTCGAGCTAATAGAGGCATGGCTCACGGCCAACAAGGTAACACCCGTCTATGCCTGCGGAATGGTGGGAGCGCGGCAGGGTTGGAAAGAAGCTCAGTACAGAGAAGTGCCCTGCCTGCCAGTCCAAGTCCGCAATTTGACTGACGTTCCGACCAAAGACGATCGTATTAGCATTAAGGTTCTACCGGGACTCTGCCAGCAGCACCCTGCGGATGTCATGCGTGGAGAGGAAACCCAGGTAGCCGGGTTGCTCAAAATCTGCCCAGGATTTCAAGGCTCAGTTTGCTTGCCGGGGACACATTCAAAATGGGTTTCAGTAAAGGACGGCGTCATTGAGTCATTTAAAACCTTTATGACCGGTGAGCTGTTTTCATTGCTGTGTAATCAATCTATCCTGAGACATAGCGTATCCACAAGCGATTGGAATGATTCGGCTTTCCGCAAGGCTGCACTCAATGCCGTACACGCTCCAGAGAAACTTGTGGCAGAATTGTTTTCAATTCGCGCATCATCGTTACTTCATAATACAAGCCCCACAGAAGCCCATGCAATGCTCTCTGGCATGTTGATCGGTCAGGAACTGGGATTGGCAAAAGACTTGTGGAAGGATTCGGAAGTCGCGCTCATTGGTGCAAGACAGTTCACTTCATTGTATGCAGATACATTGACTGAGTTAGGGGTAGACGTAATCATGTTTGATGAAAAGCAGGTCACCTTGTCTGGGCTGGCGTGTGCGGTTAGAGCCAACCACTGATGAATAGTAGAGATAGCAGAGCCATCATAGCTATTCTTCGCGGAGTTCAGCCTGATGAAGTCGAGGGGATTGCCAGGATGCTGGTGCAGAAGGGTATCACCCGCATCGAAGTGCCCTTGAACTCACCAGAACCCTTTGCAAGTATTGAGCGAATAATCGCAGCCGTTGGGGGTGACGCTCAAGTAGGCGCAGGCACCGTGCTGAATGTTGAGGATGTTGAGCGACTGTCCAGCCTTGGCGGGAAAATGGTCGTGTCTCCAAACTACGATCACAACGTGATTCGTGCTACCAAGGATGCTGGGATGTTGTCTTATCCGGGTGTACTAACGCCTACAGAGTGTTTTGCTGCATTGGATGCCGGTGCAGACGGTCTGAAGTTTTTTCCAGCGTTTATCCTGGGGCCAACAGGAATATCTGCTATTCGATCAGTACTGCCGGCGGATGTCGAAACGTATGCCGTTGGTGGTGTGGATGCCGACAATTTTCCGATATGGCTGGATGCTGGTGTCACAGGGATTGGTGTGGGTAGCTCGTTGTACAAGCCCGGATGGAGTACTGAAACAATCAAGACAGAAGCAACTAAAATAGTGGCGGCTTATGATGCGTGCTTTGATTAAATATCCCGACGATAAGCCTGTGCTTGTCTTCGACGGCCATTGTGTATTATGCTCATGGTCAGCAAACTTTGTCATCAGGCACGACCCAAACAGTCGCTACCGTTTGTTAGCCGCGCAGACAGAACTCGGTGAAGCGCTTTACCAGCATTTCGGCCTGAAATCCGGTGACTACGATACCTTACTGCTCGTCGAGAATGGAACAGTGCGAATAAAGTCAGATGCGGCTCTTGCGGTATTAGCAGGTCTTGGTTTTCCATGGGCTCTGGCTGGTATCTTTCGGATAATTCCCTTGCCAGTACGGGATTGGATATATGATTGTGTGGCTGGAAACCGAATCAGATTGTTCGGGCGCAGAAATGTGTGCTACGTGGCATGTCCGGACGACTCGGATCGATTTCTGTAGCAGTTTGCAGCTATCTTCGTTTCTAAAGCTGTTGTGACAGCCCTATGCGGTTCCGTGTGCCCTTTGTGACGTTTTTATAGTCACCCGTCCTTACCAATCTGCATATTGCAGTGATAAAATTCTGGTTTGTGTGCGTTTCAGGCTCTACAAAGGGAGATACAGCACAAGCCATGAAATTAACAGCACTACGCCGTCTTACTTACCATCGTGGTATTTTCGATGTTTGTCTTGAACGCCTGTTCTGATGGCGGTTCGTCAACAGGTCCTACCCCCGGTTTCAACGCAAGTCCACCAGCGGGCACGGGTGATCTTGCAGGGCGGGCACTTCTACCCACTGGCGCTGAGCCAAATTCAATCGGACTGCAACTCGCACAGTCAGATGATGGTGTGACGCACGCCACCTATGCCGATATTGAAGGGCGCGTTTTCTATGCTCGGTGTGGCAACAACTGCGGACTGAGTGATGCATGGCAAAGTGTAGAAGTTGCGGCAGTTGATGTCCGATTCAGCGGCTATGCGGTGGCACGGCTGGAACTGGATTCCAATGCTCGTCCACTTATTGCGTTTCATAGTGCTCCGGGTACATTCGATCCCGGTGCCACCTATTTCGCTCAATGCGATTCCAATTGCCTGAATGCGGACAACTGGGAGAGCGCACTTGTCATAGAACACGGGGGTAACCTGCTCGAATTTCAGTTAGCGCAAACAGACTGGTTTGCACTTGATCCTTCTGGTATTCCCGTTATTGCTGTCCTGCTGGAAAATAGTCTGATTGACACAGACAAGCGCTTACGTTTATACAGCTGTATCAGTGACTGCCTGGCAAGTGCAAGCTGGTCACAGCGTGTAGTTGCAACCTACTCTATAACATCAGCGCGCCCTGTATCTATAGATATCGATCCTCAAGGCCAATACCATTTGGCTACGCATATCGAAAGCATTGGAGCCGATGCGGCCACACTTACCTGGTTTGGTTGCACTCAAAACTGTTTAGGCAATGGACAATGGAGCAACGGTGTGCCTCTTCAGAGCGTTGAAACCGACCTTGATTCTCTACCCCAGCATAGCTTAGCCATACGCGCTGATAATGCCGTCTCGTTACTGTCTTTCGATGATGCAGACACCACGACATTAACACTGCACACATGCGAAAGCGGCTGTGAACAATCAACTCAATGGGAAAATAGAAATATCAACAATAGTCTCGTGATACCGGGTGGAATGTACGACGCCGGGTACGGTATTGATGCACGATACTTTGACAACACGCTCGAACTTGCTTATGCCGCTAAAGCGACTAATGCTCCTCTGCGTCAACTGGTTGTTCAATCGCGTTGTGAAAACAGTTGCCGATCTGTGTCTGATGTCTGGACAAGTCAGATTATCGCCCAGGTGAATGAGCAGCTACCCGATCAACCAATCTGTGGCTTCATTGGTACTCGGATTGTGTCAGCGTTGAGCTTTGTGACCAATGCCATAGAATTCACTGCATCGCCACAGTGGGCATGCGGATTGCCGCCGGTTGTTGTAACCAACCCAGACGGTGAGCAGTTCTACGACTTTTCTGCTGATGTTCGCTTTCTGGAATTCTCTACAGTCGTGACGTTTTGATTTTTGTATTCGAGTGCTACCGATAGACTGCATGTTTACGATTTTTGCACTACAAGTGGCCACTTTGTTAAGTGGCCCTTTGTTGAGGTCCGGCCAACATGTAAAACACTGTATCACTAAACGATCAGAACAGACTTCGCCACCGCCGTCTAAGCCTCCCAATTCTGCCTCTATGCACATAAAACATCAACGTGCTATCTGCCTTTGACGTATCGTAAATATGCAAAAAACAAGTAGTATGAAAATATGGACAGAGGAATTGTAAGAAGTATAAATATTGTTTTCTCAGCCAGGCTTGCCACCGCTGATTCCAATATCCACTTTATCGGTAAGACACTTGCGGATATCGCTATGGCGGCAAATAAAGCCATCAATACGTATGGCACTGAATTCTCCTTAAAATCTACATGTCAATCTGTTGCTGATAGTGCCTATTGCAATCACGTAAACTGATTATCTGAATAATTGGTATAAGGCCGGGCATCAATCTTGTGTCAGTTATATTAAAAGCTTCTAGCCATCCGTTAGTTCCATCGAAAAAACACATCATCCGATCGCTGCCCTCCTACAGCGACAATGAACCCCAAAAAACCAAACCGGAGCACAGGAACCAGACACTCCAGTGGCCTAGTAATAGGTAGTCTTTCGGTTTGCGCTTGAGTACCCCTAGCTGAACTAGCCAGACAAAACCCCATAAAAAGAAAAGTGCTGCTAAGGCGAAACCGATACTCTGCCGGGGAGCAAGTAGTTCAGTGAAGGCTAACAGATAAAGCACTCCGGCTAAAGCAAGCAAATCAATTGAGATGAGTTGAAACGCACACATCACTTGTACCCAATTGCGGTCTAGTAAATCTATTGGTATGTCAGTCACGTGACGCTAGGCAACTTTAGAGGGTTCAATGCTAAGTGATAGGAAGACACCACCGGTTATATGTGCTGCAAAACATACAAGAAAAACTACGCAGACGATCGCAATCGGATAATTCACTCGTTCTCTCCTCGTTTGAATGAGTTTAGCAATAAATCAAGTAACGCGGAAAGATCAGATTTTAACTTGGCCAGCTTTTCGCAAGACAGGTATTCCAGCCCGATCAACGCACCATAGATAAGAATCGCGTACTGCCGACTTGCAATGGTCGACGCGCCAGCATCGCGAAAAAGAGTCGAAAGATACTTTAAGCGCGATTGATCAACTTGTCTGACTATTTGCACCACTTCAGAATCAAAACGCGCCCAGTCACGAATGGCAGCCTCTGCGAGCAAGCCACCGTAGGGGACATTGATGTCTGAGGTGATAGTCTTGATCAGTAATCGGAGTTGATCTCTCGGATCGGTTTCGCGATCCTCAACTACAATCTTGATGCTCTCGGTACCTGCAACAATCCAATGTTGAAGCATGATGTTCTTGAAAGTTGGCAAGTTGTCAAAATGCCAGTAGAACGAGCCTTTACTTACCTTTAACTCCTTAGCGATAACCTCCGCCTTGATGGCTGTATGCCCGCCACGGGTCAAAGCACGGAAACCAGCTTGTATCCAATCCAGTTGAGATAGCGTATTCACAATTGTAAGATGCCATACGCTACCGTATGGTACTGGTCAACAGCAATAGTTCTTGGATTTGGCCGGGTCGGTAATCAATTGTGCAGCCAAACGGACATTCCACACAAGTGGAAGCCGATACAGTGACCGCAGCTACCGTAAGCCTTCATCGGGCTGACTACACAAAGCAGAGTGGTTTGCAACAGAAATTCGATGTGACTTGTTCATATCTGATTCTCGTATGACAAGAACAGCAAACAGTTCTGCTTTGCCGATTTCTCTCAGAATAGCCAACCGCTCTTAACACGTTGCCGCAATTCATGTTCACCAGAAACTTTAACCTGCTTGTCGCGACCAACATCATTCTGGGTATGGCATTGCCTATGCTTATCGTACTGGGTGCCCTGGCCGGTGCATCGCTAACGCCTGTGCCGGCTTTGGCTACTGCAGTGCTGTCGGTGCAGATGCTAGGAGGCATCGTGATCACTTTGCCGCTGTCGTTACTCATGGCGGCTATCGGCCGCAAACGCGGCCTCATCTATGTTGCACTTCTAGCTTGTGCCGGAGGTCTGGTCGGTGCGTGGGCGATGAGTAACGAGAGTTTCATTGTGCTGTGCATTGCACACTTCATGCTTGGTGGTGCGTTAGTGGGCGTCAACTTCATCCGCTTTGCGGCCAGCGAGAGTGTCAACAGTCAGTACAAGGCCAACGCGTTGTCGCTGTTATTGGCATCCGGCCTGATCGCAGCGCTGCTGGGTCCCGCAGTATTCGATGCTAGTAAGGATAGCTGGGCTGGATTCGAGTATGCAGGCGCTTATCTGGCGATTACTCTCTTGGGTTTGCTAGGTTGCTTGCCAGTGCTTTTGATAAGCCATGACCTCAGTACCGAACGGACAGAGCATGTCGACTCTGCTGCATCGCCTGCTCGCAGTGTAATGGACATTATGCGCGATTCAAAAGTGATTGTTGCTATCACCATAGCTGCCGTGGCGCAGGCGGTAATGGTTTTGCTGATGGTGCCTACGCCGTTGGCAATGATCGATTCCGGATTTATAAGTACCGATGCCTCAGATGTTATCCGCTGGCACGTCGTGGCTATGTTTGCGCCGGGTCTGATAACAGGCACATTGATTAAGAGATTCGGTGTAATGATGGTAATCACAGTGGGTCTGGGCTTGCTAATAATCGCAGCATGTGTGGCTTTGGCGGGTATTGAACGTGGACACTTCTACGTGTCAATGGTGCTGCTGGGCGTGGGATGGAACTTTGGCTATATCGGTGGAACTCACCTGTTAGAGCAATCCATCGCTGACAACGAAAAGGGCGCTATACAAGGTGTAAATGATACCTTGTTGGCTGCCAGTAGTGCTTTGGCGTCCGTTGCATCGGGTGCAATCTATATGGGCGCTGGCTGGAACATGGTTTCCTATATTGCCATCGCCGCACTGGCTGTCGGTGGTTTTTTCGTTATATTGATACTACGAACATTTAGCGCCATACAAGCTTCCCGATGCAGCTAGTCAACAGTAAAATGGCAACTTGTTTGAAATTGAAAGCCGTATGGTACCAGGCCACTTTGTCGATGCATTGTCCGCCTGAGATGCTCGTTGTGCAATGTATGCTTTAACAATTTCTGCAATTTCATCACTCGCCTTAAGCTACGCGTAAAACACCTCAAGCCGCACCACACAGCAACTGCCCGTCGGCCCTACCCTTGCACGCTGCTGCAATGCCTTGAGAGTCTTGTAATCGGTATCAACGTTCTCACCATTAGCATGGCGAATTCGTCCGATCCGTCCGTTCGGTCCGGATGTTGGCGCATCGATTATCGCAACTTTCTCTTCGAGACTGCCGATTTCAGTGGTGATTGACATGAGATTGCGACCTCCAAAGCACAGCTGAAGAACATTTAGCATGATGTTCCATGTACTTAGTGACTATCAGAATGTGTTGTTCGTCTATGACGGTTGATTTGACGTAAATGGTGTTTTCACAACAATGTTCGCATGGAAAAATCCACTCGCGCAAGCGCCAAGGACAAGCGCAAAAGACCCTGTTGCTGAATTTGCAGCGGCGTGATGCGTAAATAGCAGAACGTAACACCGTCCACACTGTATAAGCTGTTCATCGAAGGTTACGCAAGACATATTTGTGTTCTTAGTTGAAGTACTCAGGCACACAACCACTGATTGGCCACAGATTTTTTCATTGCCGAATACTATACGCGGAGGATCCGGTCATGACTGATCGCGTCAATCACTTCAGCACGTTGTATCTTCGCGTCCACGTGGTGCGTCAAGCACTATATCCGCTTGCAAACAAGAGGCATTAGCATCCATGAAAAATCAGAGACAAATCAACTCGGTTTCCCGTCGCCATGTGCTGAAAGGCGCGGCTGCAACCGCGTTGGGTTCATTTGGCCTGCCTGGCCTCTTAAGAGCATCAACGAACGAGATAGTCGTGGGTTGCGCCGGCAGCCATACATCATGGATGGAAGCCTTAGTGCTTCCTCACATGAAGAAAGCGATAGGAGCCGACATTATCTTTGAGGGGACCAAGTCATCAGTCAATCTGGAAAAGATGCAATCCAACCGTGATGCACCCTATTTATCAGTAGTGCAAATGGATGATCCTGTCATGATACAAGCGGTAGAAGCGGGTCTATTAATGCCGATCACCGCAGATGCCATACCCAACATGACTGATTTGCGCTCCGATGCTGTTCATATGGATGGTCAGTGGTGTAACTATGTCCAACCGTGGGCCGGTATTGCCTATAACACTGATATGCGTGATGGTGTATCCAGTTGGGGTGATCTATGGGATGGGGAGAACGCCGGACAAATCATCATCCCGTCATTGCAGAATACTGAAGGTATGTGGACCCTGTTCTCAGCGGCAATGCTGGCTACAGGAAAACCTTTTAGCGAGGCGCAATATGAAATCGATGCTGCATTCGATAAACTGGAGGGCTTGCGCGGCCAGGTGCTGACGACTTACTCAGTCATGAGTCAAGCGTTCAATTTGCTGGAACAGGCCGAAATTTCGATGCTGGCTGGCAACTTTTCTTCCTACACGTTTCCGCGCAAAGCGCAGGGTGTGCCTGTTGATCTGGCCGCACCATCGGAAGGCATATTTGCTATGCCGTCGGGTATTTGCCTGGTCAAGGGTGGTCCAAATCCAGAGCTTGCCCAGGCTTACGTCAATGAGATGCTGGGACCTGAGATGCAATCTGCCATTTCAGAATTCTCTGCGTCTGTTCCAGCTAATACGACTGTGAAAGCTGGTGCAATTACGCCTGACGGTGTGCCTATCCTATCGCCTGACTGGGCCTTTGTAAGCGCAAATCGCGCCGAGTGGATAGACCGTTTTGATAAAATGATGGCCAGCTAGCGCAGCAGCGCATAAGGACATGACAACCGACTTGCGATACTTGGATGCGCAGGACCTGGTCAAAACCTATCGTGGCCAACGGGTTATCGATCAGCTTGATTTTTCGGTGACAAGTGGAGAACTGGTTTCACTGCTGGGACCATCGGGCTGTGGCAAGACAACGTTGCTACGGATTATAGCTGGTTTGGTAAAGGCTGATCATGGCGATGTTGTTCTGGCAGGAACCAGCCTGAGATCTTTGCCAGCACATCGTCGACACATCTCGGTGGTGTTTCAGAATTACGCACTCTTTCCACATTTGTCTGTCCGCGACAATGTCGCATTTGGCCTGCGTGCTCACCGCAAGACGGCATCTGAGATTGAGTCTACCGTTAACGAAATGCTTGGGCTGGTGCGTATGGATAGTTTCTCAGAGCGTCCGATCACTGCCCTGTCAGGTGGCCAACAACAGCGTGTGGCGGTAGCGCGAGCACTAGCTGTCAAACCACGTTTACTGTTGCTCGATGAGCCTTTCTCAGCACTTGACAGGCAGCTGCGTGAAACCATGCAGGTAGAACTGAAGACACTGTTGCGCGAGCGCGACATGACGGCTGTGTTCGTTACACATGATCAGGATGAAGCGTTAGCAGTATCTGATCGAATAGCGGTCATGAACGCAGGAGTGATAGAACAGTTCGACCTGCCCGGCACCTTATACGCTCGACCAACATCTGCGTTTGTCATGGATTTCGTCGGCCTTTCGACGCGCCTGTCCGGCACGGTGTCACAGCTGACTGAAGAGCATGTTGTGGTGGAAACAGACAAGGGTGCTGTGCGCGCACCTCGCCCCGACACGCTTCACAGCCTCGATGCAGCTGATTCACAAAGTGCAATGCCGGAAACGAAGAACACATCCAAACGCTTTGAGTCTTTTTCTGTCGGCTCAATGGTGACACTGGGTGTCAGACCAGAATGTGTATCTATGATGACAGCAGCATCCAACGAAGCTGACACCAATCAGATTGATGCGCAGATTGCGGACGTTATGTGTCTGGGTTCTCGAACCTTATTACACTGTGAAGCCTACCAGGGTGACAGGTTGATTAGTGAGGTACGAAGTAACGAGGCGGTGGCTGAGCGTGGCCAGGCCGTCAAACTGTCGTGGGACATTGCCAACACGCTGATTTATCCACAAGTATCATGAAAGTGACTCTGCCACGTCCGGATCGTCTGGCAGGTCTTGTGCTTCCCGGGTTGATCGTACTTTTGATCATCTATGCATGGCCGTTATTGAACTTGTTGGCATCAAGCCTTGTGTCTCCCGAGGGGCAATGGAGCCTTGTAGCCTACGTTGACTTCCTGGCAGATGAGTATCACCGAAATGTGCTGTGGCGAACGCTTAGGGTTGCGCTGCTCACAACCCTTCTGTCGTTGTTAATTGCCTACCCGACTGCATTGATTATGGCCAGTGCCACGGAGCGTGTGCAGTCACTTTTTCTTATTGCCATCATCCTGCCTTTATCTGTAGGCGTCGTGGTCAAGGCGTTTGCCTGGTCCATACTTTTCCGAACCCAGGGGTTTATCAATCAGAGCCTTATGGCACTGGGCATTACTGATGCTCCCATTCGTCTATTGTTCACCGAAACCGCTCTGGTCATTGGTGCTGCTAATGTATTTCTGCCTTTCATGGTGTTACCCATTTATGCCGTCTTGCGTCAACTTGACCGTTCGCTGCCCGATGCAGCTGCATCACTGGGTGGCTCGCCCTGGTTTCGCTTTCGACACGTCACCTGGCCGCTGAGTCTGCCAGGTGTCATTGCCGGATGCTCGCTGACATTCTCGCTGGCCGTATCCATGTACGTCATACCGAGTCTGATCGTCGGCGAACGACAGCAAACACTGTCTATGCTGATAGCGCGCTCTTATCTATACCTGCGCAACGAGCAACTTGGATCCACCATTTCAGCCATTCTGCTGATTATTGCTGTCAGCATCGTGTTGCTGTCGAGCATTCTTGTTTCTCGTCACAAACCGCGACATTCATGACCGCTTCCGAGAAAACTGCACGAGTATTGTGTTGGACTGTCGCTGTGATAACGGTGATTTTCCTGCTCTTGCCACTAGTAATTACTATAGCGGCATCGTTTACAGCCTCTGCCGTATACACATTACCACCACCAGACTGGTCACTTCGCTGGTATGAAACACTTGCACATCGCTCTGGATTATGGGACGCAGTTATATTGTCGCTTAACCTGGCCATCATATCAACAGCTGTCAGTCTGGTACTAGGTACAGCAGCATCCATAGGGCTTGTGCGTGGCCGATTCCCGGCGGCACAAGGCATCGCTACATTCTTTGTATCTCCACTGATGATGCCGGGCCTGGTACTGGGCGTAGCCTTGTTGCAGTTTCTGCGTGAGTTTGGGTTGCGGGATGCTTATTGGAGTTTGCTGATAGGCCATGTGCTCATTACTCTACCCTTTGTCATGCGAACCCTATTGGCAGCAATGGAAGGCTTTGACTTCTCGCTGCTGGATGCTGCTCGTACTCTTGGCCTGAGCTATCCGAAGGCGGTCATCAAGGTGCTGACTCCAACCCTTGCGCCTGCGTATTTGACAGCTGCGCTGTTCGCCTTTCTGGCCTCAATGGACAACTACCCTGTCTCCATCTTCCTGACCGATGCCCGTAACAAGACATTGCCGATACGCATGCTGCAATATCTTGAGGAACAACCTGATCCGTCAATAGCGGCTCTGTCTACCGGATTGATCATGCTTGCACTCATTTCTCTCATAATCGGGGCACGCAGTGTCGGATTGAACCGGATGATACAAACATGAAGCAGCGACGGAACCTGAAGGGCTACTGGCCAACATGGCCACAACATCGGTGGCCTGGTGACGCCACGCTCGCTGTATCCGTTGTGGTGAACGTGGAGGAAGGTGCAGAGCTGTCGATTGCCGATGGTGACGAGCGTAATGAATCTGTTTATGAAATCAGGGAGGAAGTAATAGACGCGGCTGATCTGTGTATGGAATCGCACTTTGCCTATGGGTCGCGCATCGGGTATTGGCGTGTGGCTCAGGCGCTGGAGCAAGCTGGCGTACAAGCAACCTTTTCCAGCTGTGGTCGTGTTGCTCAACGCTCGCCCTGGTTATTGCACGACGCTGTGCAACGTGGTCATGAAGTGTCCTGTCACGGATGGCGCTGGGAACGACATGCCGGGTTTGACGAGACTCATGAGAAAGCGAACATCGAGAAAACGGCAAGCGCAATAAGCTCGGCTACGGGTGTTGCACCAGTGGGTTGGCACACGCGGTCATCAGCCACCATCAATACACGGCGCCTACTGATTGAGCATGGTGGCTTTTCGTATGACTCAGACGCTTACGACGATGATTGCCCCTATGTCATCACGAGTGGAAAAACCCCTCATATTGTTCTGCCCTACGCGTTCGACACCAATGATATGCGGTTCTCTCCTGGCGGAGGTTTTGTTCACGCCGAAGATTTCTCACACTACGTTATTGCATCCTTTGATCGGTTGCTTGCTGAGAGCCGGTCAGCTACACGCATGCTGTCGATTGGATTGCATCTGCGACTGATTGGTCGATCGGCACGTATCGCAGGACTTGAGACTGTATTGGCACATATCAAAAAACACAGGAATGTCTGGTGTGCGCCACGTCGTGATATTGCAGCGCACTGGCGAAGTGTCAACGGCTTGCCTGAATGGTCAGCAGACGCTTCGGAACGGAGAAAAATGTGAGTTTCTCCAGTACGAAACACGATAGTACCCAACGCAGGATTCTGCTATTGAACCCCAACACCTCCGTGTCCATGACCGACACTATGGAACGTGTTGCATGTCGGTCTGCCAACTATGGCACTGTAATTATGCCAATGACATCACCTCGCGGATTTCCCTACATATCCTCGCGCACAGAAGCTCAGATCAGTGGCGCACTTGTACTGGAAGCAATTGCCGCACATGAGCATGAGGTCGATGCGGTCATCATTGCAGCTTTCGGTGATCCAGGATTAAAGGCGGCACGTGAACTGTTCCACATCCCCATCATTGGTATGGCAGAAGCCGCATTACTTTCTTCAATACAACTGGGCGAGAGATTTTCAATCGTTACGTTCACACCTGCCATGTCGCGCTGGTATCTGGACAGCGTACATGAATGCGGCCTGACTAAAAGGTTTGCAAGTCTGCGTACACCAGACAGTCATGACGGCAACGTAGACGATGTACAGGGCAGGATGCGTGACACATTATGTTCACTGGTGAGTCAATGCGTTAAAGAGGATGGCGCTGATGTCGTTATTCTCGGTGGAGCGCCACTAGCCGGATTGAGCGCTGAACTACAACCAGTGGTGCAGGCTCTGCTTGTTGATCCGATCTGGTGTGCAGTGCGCCAGGCGGAGGCGCTTGCGGGTGCAATTGCACGACAGGCCTGGCAAACAAGATACACAAGGCCTGCACCTAAGTCATCTAATGGACTCGATCGTGTACTTGCGCGTCGGATGGCGAGTGATCAGCGTCTCACTCCAGATGACGCTGATGATTAAACCACAACAGCATGATCCCCGACGTATCGGAATGATTACACCATCATCAAACACAGTGCTTGAACCGTGTACTGGACGTATTTTACAGGTATTCGGTGAAGATGTGAGCGTACATGTGGCGCGCTTGCGAGTCACTCAAATAACGTTAGATGAACAATCCCAACAACAATTTGATCTGGAACCGTTTCTTGATGCTGCAGAGCGGCTGGCCGAAGCACACGTACACCTTATTGTCTGGAATGGAACATCTGCGTCATGGCTCGGTATTGATCGTGATCGTTTATTGTGTGAGGCCATTGAATCACGCACGGGCATCAAAGCGACAACAACTTTGCTGGCATATGAGCATGCGTTGATGACACTGCAGGCTAAGCGTTTGATTCTGGTAACACCATATCTTCAAGCCGTACAGGTAAGAATTATTGATCAGTTTCAAGCATCCGGGTACAGCGTACTAGCTGAACGTCATCTCGACGATGTTGGCAACTACTCTTTCGCTGCGTATACCCCTGACACTATTTTCGATCTCGTTATTGATGCCAGTGTCGAGGTTGCGAACCATAAGCCATCGGTGGTACACAAACTTGGTTCTACTCCATCTGCTGATGCGATACTGATTTTGTGCACAAATTTCTACGGTGCGCCGATTGCGAATCGGGTAGAACAGCGCCTCGGCATTACGGTACTGGATTCAGTGTCTGTGACTGCCTGGTTTTCACTCTTGTGTGTAGGCCTTAATACGGACAGGGTGCGAGGTTGGGGGCAATTGTTTTCTCACACCGTACACCCAACTGAATCATGATCAGCTATCGAGAATCGAAAGTCGTAAACACCAGTTCCTAATATCATTCAATAAATCCTGCCATTCGCTCCTATCCCACTTATCTCAACAACCTCATCAATCCAATTATCAACCTTCAGCAAGGGAGTTACCATGAAAACATCATCGTATAAAAATACACTGCAGCAGCTATCGCTGAGCCTGGCTTTTTCAGCAATGATCACTACACCCGCTGCGGCACAAGACTCATTACGAGTAATGGGGCAACCAGTTGCAACAGGCCTAATACAAGCAAATATCGAGCAACCTTTTTTCGAGAATTTCGCTAGCCGAACTGGTCTGAATATTGAAGCAAACTATCAGCCTGTTGATGTCACCGGTATAAATGATACCGAGCAGCTTCGCATTCTGAAAAACGGTTTATTTGACATTGTGTCATTGCGTTTAAGTCAGGTTTCAAGAGATGAGCCGACCATTCTTGGCCTGGATCTGGTTGGATTGAATCCTGATTATGCGACGGGCCGTGATACTGTCGAGAAGTTTGCACCGGTTGTGGATGCTCGTTTGCAGGAACAGTTCAACACGAAGTTGCTTGGGGTATGGCCGTTTGGCCCACAAGTATTGTTCTGTGAACCAGAAATTGGTGAGCTGTCGGATTTATCAGGCAAAAAAGTACGTGTCTATGATCAGAACCTGGCGAATTTCATCTCTCTGGTGGGCGGTACACCGGTACCATTAAGTTTTCCTGATGTGCAGCAATCATTAGCAAGAGGTGTGGTTGATTGCGCGGTAACCGGACCAAGTTCTGCAAACTCTGCTGGCTGGCCCGAGGTTACCGGATACACCTTGCCGGTGGCCTTTCAGCTAGCCATGAACGGCTACGGTATGAACCTTGACGTATGGAACGCCATGAATGATGAGGATCAGGGCAAGCTGCAAGCTGGATTTGATGAATTGGTGGCTGAGATATGGGATTACTCGGAAACATTATTCGAAGATGCTGTGCGTTGCAACGTTGGCGAAAGTCCATGTGAGAACGGCAAGCCTTATAAGCTTATTCGTGTCGATGTATCAAACGCTGATAGAGAGATGATCGCAAAGGCGGTAAGCGAAACCTCCTTCCCTGCCTGGGCCGAAACGTGTGACGCAGTTAATCCAGAATGCTCATCTAGCTGGTTGGAAACTGTCGGAAAAGATCTTGGTCTCTAGTAGTCCGTCAACCCGAAATATTTGGATTCAGAGTTCACCAGCCGCCGCCCTGCAATACCGGTGGCGGCCCCGCACGTTTGTGAAGGCGTATTGGGCATACGTCGAACAAACGTAACGCAGTCAGGGTGG
>CAYGSW010000023.1:0-34622 GCA_964352535.1 uncultured Granulosicoccaceae bacterium
AACTCCTCAAACGAGCAAAAAAATCGACTCAAAATGGAATCACTCTCGCTCGAAAATTTCTACGGGGCCGCCTTCGGTCGCGCAGGCTCCTAGCCCACACTAATCATGGCTCGAAGACATCGACGCGGACGACCCGTGCATGGGATTCTGCTATTGGACAAACCCAGTGGTGGCAGCTCCAACCACGCCTTGCAAAGAGCCAAGCGCTTGTTTGGTGCAGCCAAGGCAGGGCATACGGGAAGCCTGGATCCGTTAGCCACTGGCATGTTGCCGATCTGCTTCGGCGAAGCCACCAAGATCAGTGCTTTTCTACTGGATGCGGACAAAGGCTACGAAACGACCCTGAAGCTGGGAGTAACCACCCATTCGGCCGATGCTGATGGTGAAACGCTTATGGAACGGCCTATCCCTGCCGATCTCGACCGAGCTGAATTCGAAAGCATCTGTGCACGATTTACAGGCCCACTCATGCAGGTGCCACCCATGGTGTCGGCGATCAAGATTGACGGCAAGAGACTGTACAAGCTGGCCCGGGAAGGCAAGGAAGTGGAGCGCCCACCGCGGCCTGTAGTCATCCACTCGCTGGAGGTGCTCTCATTTGCAGGTGATAGTGCTCGTCTGGCTGTGCGCTGCTCGAAAGGCACCTACATTCGTTCTCTGGTGACAGACATCGGTGAGGCCATCGGTTGCGGTGCGCACGTCACCAGCTTGCGTCGAACGTTTGTCTCGCCGTTTGAGCAGGTTCCCATGATCACTCTGGATACGCTCGAACAGATGATGTCGCAATTGCCAGCGAATGCGCCCGATGCGGAAAATCCTGATGAATCCGAGGCTGTGACCGATGTGGTGGATTCATCGCTATGGCCTGCACTGGATGCGTTACTTCTACCGGCAGATGCCGGACTTGGACATCTGCCCGCAGTGACACTCGATACAGAGGAACACCTTGTTTTCAACAGGGGTAATCCGGCGTCTTGCAGCAAAGATGTCGAGCCGGATGCCGGTGAAAAACGTCTGTGCCGGGTTTATGACAGCGCCGGACATCTTGCGGGTCTGGGTGAGGTTGCCGAAGCGGGAAGGGTGTCACCACGCCGCGTGTTCCAGTGGGGCTGAGCGAACTCCAAACCTGATATAATTAAAGGTTAGCTGTGAGCCTAATTTCACAGTGTCTTCCCATCTACCAGGTAAAAATTTCCAATGTCCTGCTTAAGCGCTGAACGAAAGGCGGAAATCGTCAAAGAACACCAAACAGACTCTACAGACACGGGGTCACCAGAAGTACAAGTAGCATTGTTGTCTGCGCGAATCTCTCATCTCACTGAACACTTCAAAGCTCACAAGCACGATCACCATTCTCGACGTGGTCTGCTGAGAATGGTTAATCAGCGCCGCAAGCTGCTCGATTACCTCCACCGTAAGGACGCCTCGCGTTACCAGAACCTGATCAAGCGTCTGGGTCTGCGTCGCTAGAAAGGCACGTCCGTGGCTGCGCACCCTAACGTTATAAAACCAATTTTAAAAAGACATTCAAGCCGTGCAGCCTATCTTTTGGCAGTGTATCGAGGCTTTGCGCCGGATAACGCTTAAGTCGCTTATCTGGCCGCAGGCCGCTTACCTTCTCAGGAACACTTTGTGACCATACATTCAAAAACATTTCAGTTCGGCAGTGAGACCGTCACGTTACAAACGGGCGAAATTGCTCGCCAGGCCAGCTGCGCCATTGTCGCCAGCATGGGCGACACCGTAGTACTGGTTACCGCCGTTGGTCAACGTGAGGCAAAACCGGGCCAGTCGTTTTTCCCACTAACCATCAATTACCAGGAAAAGACCTACGCAGCCGGCAAGATCCCCGGTGGATTTTTCAAGCGTGAAGGCCGTCCCAGCGAATCAGAAACATTGATTTCGCGGCTCATTGATCGCCCTCTGCGTCCCTTGTTCCCCAAGGGTTTCATGAACGAAGTGCAGGTCATCGCAACCGTCATGTCTCTCGACCCTGAAATCAGTGCCGATATTCCGGCCCTGATCGGTGCATCTGCAGCGCTTGCCTGTTCGGGCATGCCTTTCGCTGGCCCCATCGGTGCTGCAAAAGTCGGCTACATCAACGATGAATACGTCCTGAACCCAACTGTCTCCCAAATGGAAGAGTCTAAGCTCGACCTTGTGGTTGCTGGAACCGACACAGCGGTACTCATGGTGGAATCAGAAGCTGACCAGCTGTCCGAATCCACCATGCTTGATGCTGTCATGTTTGGTCACGAACAAATGCAGGTTGCCATCGCGGCAATCAACGAACTCAAGGCAGACGTTGCGGCAACCCCATGGGACTGGAGCGCACCAGAAGAAGATGCCTCACTGGCACAAAAAGTTGATGATGCTGCTCGCAGCGATCTCACCGCTGCCTACCAGATCGCTGACAAGATGGCTCGCCAGGATGCAGCCTCCGCTGCAAAGCAACGTGTTGTTGAAGCACTTGCTGCACCTGAAGGTGAAGATGGCTACTCTGCAGCGGATGTGAAAAGTGCCTTTGCCAAGCTAGAGAAATCAATCGTTCGCCGGCGTATTGTCGATGGCGAACCCCGGATCGATGGCCGTACCCCTGACACCGTTCGTCCAATCACGGTCCATACCGGTGTTTTGCCTCGCACACACGGGTCAGCTGTTTTCACACGCGGTGAAACACAGGCTATCGTCGCTGCCACTCTGGGTACGACACGAGACGCTCAGATCATCGATGCGCTCAGTGGCGAGACACGCATGGCGTTCATGCTTCACTACAACTTTCCTCCGTACTCAGTGGGTGAGACTGGCTTTGTCGGTTCTCCCAAGCGTCGCGAAATCGGTCATGGCAAGCTTGCCAAGCGTGGCGTACAAGCGGTCATGCCGGATGAGGAAGAGTTTCCCTACACCATTCGTGTTGTGTCAGAAATCACCGAATCCAACGGATCAAGCTCCATGGCCTCGGTCTGTGGAACCAGCCTTGCATTAATGGATGCAGGTGTACCATTGAAAGCGCCGGTTGCCGGTATTGCCATGGGTCTGATCAAGGAAGAGGATGGCTATGCAGTCCTGTCTGATATTCTCGGTGATGAAGATCATCTGGGCGACATGGACTTCAAGGTGGCAGGCTCTGCCAATGGTGTCACCGCGCTGCAAATGGATATCAAGATCCAGGGCATCACACGTGAAATCATGGAAAAAGCCCTGGAACAAGCCAAGGGTGGTCGCATCTGGATTCTCGGTGAGATGGCCAAGGTCCTTGCCGAGCCACGTGACGATCTGTCCGAGCATGCGCCGCGTTTCATCACCATCAAAATCAATCCGGAAAAGATCGCGGCTGTGATCGGTAAAGGCGGAGCAGTTATCCGTGCCTTGACTGAAGAGACAGGTGCCACGATCGACATCGGCGATGATGGAATGATCAAGATTGCATCAAGCGATCGACTGGCAGGTGAGGAGGCTCGCAAGCGTATTGAGCTGATCACGGCGGACATTGAAGTAGGTACGATTTACGAAGGCCGTGTGCAGAAGCTCATGGACTTTGGTGCCTTTGTCAACATCCTGCCTGGCAAGGATGGTCTGGTGCACATCTCTCAGATTTCTGAAAACCGCGTTCAAAACGTGGCAGACGAGCTGTCTGAAGGCCAGATGGTCAAGGTCAAGGTGCTGGAAGTTGACAAGCAGGGCCGTATTCGCCTGAGCATGAAGGCGGTTGAAGAAGGCGAGGCTGTATCCAGCTAAACCGGATACACCTTCTGACTGGCGCGTATCTGACTGACAAGCAGGGTGACAGTTAGAAAAAAGGGAGCTCATTGCTCCCTTTTTTTATGGCTGAAATAGGTTGAGGTAGTCAGTGATGACATCAATACATCAGCAGAAAATCGATGCGCAGCACATGCTGCACGCTTTGCAGCTTGCACAACAGGCCGATGCTCTCGATGAAGTCCCTGTTGGTGCTCTGGTTGTGCTTGAGGGGCGGGTCGTGGGAACAGGGCATAATCGATGCGTTACCGATACTGACCCCTCTGCACATGCCGAAGTCATTGCGATACGCCATGCGGCATCCAGTCTCAACAACTTCCGGCTTGATGGTGCGACCCTGTACGTGACGCTTGAACCGTGCCTCATGTGTTGCGGCGCTTTGTTGCAGTCGCGTATCGCCCGGCTTGTCTATGGAGCACGAGAGCCACGCACCGGCGGGGTTGTAAGCGTGCATGAATCACTACGACTGCAGGGCGTTGATCATCACGTAGCCATCACTGAAGGAATTTGTGCGGATCAAAGCGCTGCTCTGCTGCATGGCTTTTTTCAAAGACGACGTTCTTGAGAGTCGGCGTCGAGCCTCAGCGAGATCTCCATCACTTATCAGGCGTCGGATTTTGTCACCCCCCTGTTAGGGTAACTCATCGTGCCCGTAATCATCGTGCCTACATGACGTGGGATCGATTTGGCAATTATTGGGTAGGATTGCGTCTATCGCGGGTGATTCGTGGGGTTTACTGTACTAATACGCCAACTCCGGAGCCTTGCTGCTAGACTTGACGCATCTAATCAGGGGCCGCCAACGATTCAATGAATCCCAACTTTCTCGACTTCGAACAGCCAATTGCCGAGCTGGAAGCCAAGATCCGTGAACTGCAATTTGCCACAGAAGATGCTGATATCAATATCAGCGAAGAAGTGAATACGCTCAAGAAAAAGTGCGATACACTCACCAGCAGTATTTTTGCCAAGCTGAGCAGCTGGCAGATTGCCCAGCTGGCCAGGCACCCGCAGCGCCCCTACACACGCTTCTACATTGACAATGTGTTCACCGATTTTGATGAGCTGCATGGCGACAGACTCTACGCTAACGACAACGCTATCATTGGTGGAACAGCACGCCTCAACGGCAAGCCTGTTGTGGTCATCGGGCACGAGAAAGGTCGGGACACCAAGGAAAAAATCCACCGAAATTTTGGTATGCCACGCCCGGAAGGCTACCGCAAGGCCAAGCGACTGATGGAGCTTGCCGAACGCTTCTCTCTGCCGGTACTTACGTTCATCGACACACCCGGGGCCTACCCCGGAATTGGCGCTGAAGAGCGTGGCCAGAGCGAGGCGATAGCCCGCAATCTGTTTGTCATGTCAGGACTGAAAACACCCATTATCTGCACGGTGATCGGAGAAGGCGGTTCAGGTGGAGCACTGGCCATTGGTGTAGGTGATCGGGTCATGATGCTCAACTACAGCGTATATTCCGTGATCAGCCCTGAAGGGTGTGCTTCGATCTTGTACAAGAGCGTGGACAAGGCTGCCGATGCGGCAGAGGCCATGGGCATTACATCGCAACGTCTGATGGAACTGCAGCTGGTTGACCGTGTTATCGAAGAACCGCTGGGCGGCGCGCATCGCAATCCTGCGCTGATGGCGGCGAACATGCAGGCGGCACTGATTGAAGAGCTGGCAACGCTGGCCGCGATGCCCATGGATTCTCTACTGGCTAACCGCGCGGAAAAACTACGCGCTTACGGAAAGTATAAGGAAACGACATGACGCCGACGGATGCGGTTGAACAATATGTTGATCAGCACCCCGATGTAACGCAATATTGCGTGGCCTACAGCGGTGGCGTGGACTCGCATGTTTTGCTGGCATTGATGGCCAGACTCAGAGATAAGCGGCAAACGTTCACGATGCGTGCAGTGCATGTTGACCACAGTCTTCAGCCAGAGAGTGTACGTTGGGCAGCACACGCCAAAGAGACGTGCCGGGCGCTTAACGTGCCGCTGGAAGTGTGCAAGTGCGACGTTGAAGATTCTGCACGCGGGCCTGAAGCATCAGCGCGCCGGGCACGCTATCTTCAATTCGCGCACGTGTTGCAAAAGGGCGAGCATCTGCTGCTCGCGCAGCATGCCGAGGACCAGGCAGAAACTTTTTTGTTACAGGCCCTGCGTGGCAGTGGTCCGGATGGCCTGGCCGGTATTCCCACCAAGCGCGTGTTTGGCAAGGGTCTCATGGCGAGACCTCTGTTATCGTGTTCCCAGGAGTCAGTGCAAGATATCGCATATCGTTTTGGGCTTGACTGGATAGAGGACCCATCGAATCAGCAGTTACAGTTTGACCGTAACTTTCTTCGTTTGAGAATCATCCCTCTGATCAAGGCGCGCTGGCCTGCGGCCACACAAACCTTGAGCAGATCGGCGATGCGCTCGGCCGCCGCGAGTCAAGCGCTGATGAGCATGGCGCAACAGGATCTGGATGGCGTCAAGGTGCCGGGCAAGCCCGAACTGAGGATCTCAGCTCTGCAAAAGTTGCCGCGTGAGCGAACCTTCACAGCCATTCGCCTGTGGGTGCGTCAGCGTGGGCTGCAGATGCCTCGCTTGCAGGATCTGATGCAGGTCAGCAGTGACCTGATCAATGCGCGGCATGATTCCAACGGCATTGTCAATGTGCGTGACTATGAGTTCAGGCGTAGCAAGGACAGCCTTTACTTGCTGATGCCAACCGCTGCCCCCCAACCGTTTCGCTACACATGGCAAGCGCCGTTCGATGACTTGTTCATTGCTGAGACGGGCACAACTATTACGCTGGGTGAGTGTTTCCGCCAAGGGATAAGGCTGCCTGAGTCGGGTTCTGTAACCATCAAGAGCCGTGCTGGCGGAGAGCTGATTCGCATCGGCGATCCGGCATTTCACAAATCGGTGAAGAAAATTCTCCAGGAGTCCTCAATACCTCCCTGGCAACGTGAAACCATTCCACTGGTGTACATCAATGATGCATTAGCCGCTGTATGGCAGCTGGCCGTTGCCGTGGACTACAGGCGCAAGACATCGGTTGGGCATGTTGCTGAGCGACAGCCACCATCCGCTCAGCGATCGTCAAATTCTGAAAACACGACAACCGAAGCTTAACAACCGAAGCGTATTCGTTTGCGCGACACACTTGTTCATCTATTCGGCTCGGGTAAATACGCATGATGGGGTGTTTTGCAATTGTGAGCAGCGCACTGTTCTGGTAATCTCAACTCCCGTTCGCAAGTGAACAGTATTGCTCGCGGCGGGATCTTCCCCATAAGTTTTCCGCGTCGTATTTTTTAGCGTCGTTCACACGATGCATCAACAGACTCAGTCCATGACGCGTTTCATTTTTGTAACCGGCGGCGTTGTTTCGTCGTTGGGCAAGGGCATTTCAGCAGCTGCATTGGCGGCCTTGCTGGAAGCGCGTGGCTTAAACGTGACGATGCTCAAGCTGGATCCCTACATCAACGTAGACCCCGGCACCATGAGCCCGTACCAGCATGGCGAGGTGTTTGTTACCCACGACGGTGCAGAAACTGACCTCGACCTGGGCCACTACGAGCGCTTTGTGCGAATACAAACCAGCCAGAGCAACAACTTCACCACCGGTCGCGTGTATGAGACCGTCATCGCTAACGAGCGACGGGGCGACTACCTGGGTGCAACAGTCCAGGTAATCCCGCATATCACGGACGAAATCAAGCGTCGTGTCATGGTGGGGTCAGAGGGTGCGGACATTGCGATGGTTGAAATCGGCGGTACCGTGGGTGATATCGAATCCTTGCCGTTTCTGGAGGCCATACGCCAGATGGCTGTGGAACTTGGCAAACAGCACACCCTGTTCATGCATTTGACGCTGGTGCCTTACATCGCATCGGCAGGTGAGATAAAGACCAAACCAACGCAACACTCGGTCAAGGAGCTGCGGTCGATAGGTATCCAGCCCGACATACTTATCTGTCGCGCCGACAGGCCACTACCAGATAGCGAGCGGCGCAAGATTGCGCTGTTTACCAATGTTCCCGAACGCGCTGTTATCGCGGCAACGGACGCAGATACCATTTACGATATCCCGCGCATGTTGCATGCGCAGGAGCTGGATGAGCTCGTGGTCGAGCAGTTCGGACTTGATTTACCGCCTGCCGATCTGAGTCAGTGGCAACGAGTGGTCGATGGGATACGAGCGCCAGAGAATGTGGTTACCATCGGTATGGTGGGCAAGTACACCGAACTCACTGAATCCTACAAGTCGCTGAATGAAGCGCTCACACACGCAGGCATTCAGACCAATAGCCGGGTCAAGATCCGCTATCTGGATGCAGAAAAACTCGAACGTGGTGAGTTGGATGCATTGGGTGAGATTGATGCCATCCTGGTACCAGGCGGGTTTGGTACTCGTGGCGTAGAAGGCAAGATCATGGCTGCGCGCTATGCGCGTGAAAACAGGATTCCGTATCTGGGTATCTGCCTTGGCATGCAAGTGGCGGTCATCGAATATGCAAGGCATGTTGCCGGAATCGGCAGCGCCAACAGCAGTGAGTTTGATCTGGATTCGAATGATCCTGTGATTGCGCTGATTACCGAATGGAAAAATTCTGACGGTGAAACCGTGTTGCGTGATGCCGATTCTGACCTTGGTGGCACGATGCGTCTGGGAGGGCAGCTTTGCAAGATGACACCCGGATCGCTTGCCGCCAGAATGTATGGGCAGGACGAGATCATAGAGCGGCATCGACATCGATTTGAATTTAACAACAACTACACTGATCGTCTGGTTGAAGCCGGATTGGTCATATCGGCTCGCTCCAGCGGTCCCAGTGTCAGCGATGCGGTTTCAGGCGAGGCATCAACGGCTGATGATGATGAAGACAGCGGACTGGTGGAGATGATAGAACTGTCTGATCACCCATGGTTCATCGGCTGCCAGTTTCACCCCGAGTACACGTCCAATCCTCGCGATGGACATCCGCTGTTCACAGGCCTTATATCCGCGGCATTACAGTATCAGGCAGACCGCGTTCATAGTGCAAGCCTGGACAATGCCCGCACTCAGGGCAATGAGCCCATCAAAACCCCATAGCCATTGAGGGCAAAGCCATGCAACTATGCGGTCACGACGTCGGCCTGAATCATCCGGTATTTCTCATCGCAGGGCCTTGTGCCATCGAGAGCGAAGCCTTGGCGCTTGAAACAGCGTCCGTTCTGAAAACGATGACTTCTGAGCTGGGTATTTTGTTCATCTACAAGTCATCCTTTGACAAGGCTAATCGTTCATCCTCGGCAAGTTTTCGGGGACCGGGCATTGAGGAGGGCTTGCGCATTCTGGCCAAGGTGCGCGATGAGGTTGGTGTGCCCGTCCTCACTGACGTTCACGAAGACACGCCTATGGACGAAGTGGCCGACGTGGTGGATGTGCTGCAGACACCGGCATTTCTGTGTCGTCAAACCAATTTCATCGAAAGAGTGGCCAGAACAGGCAAGCCTGTCAATATCAAGAAAGGGCAGTTCCTGGCACCCGGCGACATGATCCACGTTGTTGAAAAGGCGCGGGCAGTGGGGAATGACAACATCATGGTCTGCGAGCGTGGCGCCTCGTTTGGCTATAACAATCTGGTGTCGGACATGCGCAGTCTGGCTATCATGCGCAACACGCAGTGCCCGGTTGTTTTTGATGCAACACATTCTGTTCAATTGCCGGGCGGGCAAGGCGCTACATCGGGTGGTCAACGCGAGTTCGTTCCGGTACTTGCGCGGGCAGCCATTGCCGCAGGCGTGTCAGGGCTTTTCATGGAAACTCACCCCAACCCGGAGAAAGCATTGAGCGATGGTCCCAACGCATGGCCTTTGGGGCAGTTGCAGCCCTTGCTTGAAACATTGATCCGCCTTGATGGCACAGTCAAGGCGGGCGAACTGGCCGAAACGCCTTATCTGCCGCGCTAGCGATCCGATTGCCGGGCACACTCACTTACACAGGAAACACGACTACCCATGACATCCCGAATCACTGACGTCAAAGCGCGCGAGATCATGGACTCTCGCGGCAATCCCACAATAGAAGCAGACATCACTCTCGCTTCAGGTGCAACTGGACGTGCAGCGGTGCCCTCTGGTGCCTCTACCGGTACGCGAGAAGCGCTCGAGCTACGTGATGGTGACAAGTCGCGTTACGGCGGTAAAGGTGTGCTCAAGGCCGTAGAGAACGTCAACACCATGATCCGTGATGCCGTGATGGATCACGATGTCATGGACCAGACGGGTCTGGACAGAATCATGCTGGATCTTGACGGTTCGGAAAACAAGGACAAGCTGGGTGCCAATGCACTGTTGGCCGTATCGCTGGCTGGCGCACATGCAGCTGCTAATGAGAAGGGCATGATGCTGTTTGAGCATCTGGGCGGTCGTGATGCTGTGAATTTGCCTGTGCCGATGATGAACATCATCAACGGTGGTTCGCACGCAGACAACAGTGTGGATCTGCAGGAGTTCATGGTCATGCCGGTTGGCGCATCATCGTTTCGTGAAGCCTTGCGATGCGGCGCGGAGATATTCCATGCGCTACGTTCAGTATTGACTGCCAAGGGCATGAATACCAGCGTTGGTGATGAAGGTGGCTTTGCGCCCAATCTCTCCTCAAACGAGGAAGCATTGGAAACCATACTGGTGGCGATCGAAAAAGCCGGTTATGAGGCGGGCAAGGACGTGTATCTGGCGCTTGATGTTGCCAGCTCTGAATTTTATAAAAACGGCCAATATGATCTGGCTTCAGAGAACCGTCAGTTTGACTCAGCAGGCTTTGTTGACTATCTGGCTGACTGGGTCGACAAGTACCCGATCATCTCGATAGAAGATGGCCTGGATGAGGGCGATTGGGATGGCTGGAAAATCATGTCAGACAAACTCAGGGACTCTATCCAGCTGGTTGGCGACGATCTGTTTGTCACTAATCCGAAAATTGTGGCGAAGGGCATCGAGCAGGGTATTGCCAACTCGGTGCTCATCAAGGTTAACCAGATTGGCACGTTGAGTGAGACGTTGGAGACTATCCGCATGGCGCATGAGGCTGGCTACACAACCGTCACCTCGCACCGCTCTGGAGAGACCGAAGACACCACCATTGCCGATCTTTCCGTGGCCAGCAACGCAAAGCAGATAAAGACCGGTTCACTGTCGCGATCAGATCGCGTTGCAAAATACAACCAGTTGCTGCGTATTGAAGAGTATCTGGGTGAGCGTGCTGTGTATCCGGGAGCGTCTGCGTTTAACCAGACGCTGTAAGCACAATCACACGCTAAGACCGGTTTATTCATGAAAGCGCTGGTTGGCGTTCTACTGGTGCTGCTACTGCTGTTGCAGTACCGCTTGTGGTTTGGCGAGGGCAGCATTCAGGAGGTGTCACGTTTGCGCAACGAAGCGGCTGCCAGTCGGGCTGAGGTGCAGCGGTTGAGCACCCGCAACAAAGCGCTGGCCGCTGAGGTGGCTGATCTCAAACGTGGGCTGGACGCCATCGAAGAGCGCGCGCGCGCAGACCTGGGCATGATCAGCCAGGGAGAAACCTTTTACCAGTTTGTGCTCGAAGCGGGCGAAGAGAAGGGCGGGAGCTCATCGCCTGGCAGTGAACAGGATACTGATGAGTAGCCCGTTTATTCCCAGTCTGGCCAGCACTCTGGATACACCGCTGTGGTTTGTGGTGCCCGCCGCAGGCAGTGGACAGCGTCTGGGCGGAGAGGTAGCCAAGCAGTATCAGGTGCTTGATGGAACCAGCATGCTGGAGCGCACCATTCGTCGCATCTTGAGTGTGCCAGCGGTGGCAGGTGTCGTCTGTGTCATCGCAAAAGATGATTCACACTGGGAGGCGTTGCAGCTAGAAGACGAGCCGCGTGTTCACACAACTATTGGTGGTGACACACGCGCAGAATCCGTGTTGGCGGGTATCGAGTTTGTGCTGAGCAAAGCATCGGCCAATACCTGGACGCTGGTGCACGATGCAGCTCGCCCTCTAGTGGCGCTTGATGATATTCGGCGCCTGATCAATGCCGTTTATAACAGTGGTGCTGTCGGTGGACTATTGGCGACGCCTGTTCACGATACCCTGAAAAAAACCGATGACTACGCAACTGTTGTTCAGACCGTTGAGCGACGCGATCTCTGGCAGGCTCAAACGCCACAGCTGTTCCGGGGTGGTCAGTTACATCAAGCGTTGCTTGGTGCCATGAAAACACATTCAAAGGCAATCACGGACGAAGCGTCTGCCATGGAGCTCGCAGGTCATCAGCCTTTGCTGGTTGAGGCACTCAAGCCCAATTTCAAGATAACGAGACCAGTAGACTGGCAACTGGCCAGCGCACTGTTAACTATCGAACGCCTGGCGGAGGAATCTGCGGTTCAATGAGAATTGGTAACGGTTACGATGTGCACGCCTTCACCGACGGTGATCACCTGATGATTGGTGGCGTGCGGATACCTCATCATAAGGCGTTTCTTGCCCATTCGGATGGCGATGTGCTGTTGCATGCCATCAGTGATGCACTGCTTGGCGCCGCTGCCCTGGGCGATATCGGACGACATTTTCCGGACACCGACCCGCAATACAAAGGCATTGACAGTCGGCAGCTGTTGCAACAAGTGGTTGAACAACTCGCGCAGCGAGGGTTGCGTTGTATCAGTGTTGATGCCACCATTATTGCGCAAGCCCCGAAAATGGGACCTCACGTTGCCGCTATGTGTGCCGTACTGGCTGCTGACCTGAAGATGGACATAGCCCGCGTGAATGTCAAAGCCACCACCACTGAAAAACTGGGGTTTTGTGGTCGTGAAGAAGGCATTGCCGCCATGGCCTGTGTGCTGCTTGATGACAGTTTCGAATAGGTAATCGGTAGGCGGTGCTTTTATAATGGGCAATGAACCAACGTGGGGATGGCTGGTCTGTTCCAGGGAGTGGAATGTGTTTTCTAAACAGGCAGGTAGGTGTATGGGCTATCGACGTTGGAGCTGTTCAGCAAACGTGATGTTCATGGTGCTTATCGCTGGCGGCTGTAGTGCAGGTGTCACACCTTCGGGCACTGCGGTGGATACAAAGGGTATACAAGCGACACTTGCCGATGTGAGTGAGAAGACAACTGATTCGGCGGAAAAAGCGGAAAAACAAGACACGATGCAACCTGAACGCGTTGGCAGCATAAGCTACGATGGCAGTAATGTGCTGGCAACAGTGATAAGTACTGGCTGCACATCATCTGAACATTTTGACGTCATTAGCCAGATGGAAGAGACACGTTGCCTTGTGACACTGGTGCGTAACAAACCCGACTACTGCCGACGTGCACCTTTTGCCATGGACATCTCAGTAGCCTGGGATGCACCGTCCCAGTGCGATACCGATGTTCTGGAGTTCACCAATCCGGTAGTGGAATTTAGCCAGATGGGTAAACAGAGAGAGCCCACTCGTCAGCTGCAGAAGCCTTGACTCATCGCTGCCATACGGTGGTAGCTGCTCTGCAAAACTAAGGAAAAGGCAGTATGTTTGAATCGTGGAAACGCAGCGTTTTGGGAGTTCTCTTGCTCAGCCTGACAATATGCCTGTCAGCCCACGCGGCCCAACCCACCTCGCGTATTGTGGGAGGCACCGTCGTCCCCGACGAGCGTTATCCCTTCATGGTGGCGGTGTTTTTCGATCTGGATGGCGACTCTCTTTTCTTGCAGGGGTGTGGCGGTACTCTGATCAGTGATCGTTGGGTGCTGACAGCAGCTCACTGTGTTGTGGATAGCCAGTCCGGACAGCAGTTGAGCACAAACAGTGTGGCTGTTCTTGTGGGCGCACTGGACATCTTTGACCTGAATCAGGGCGAATTGCTGGAAGTTGATGATGTCATTATCCATCCGGCCTACGTTCCATCAACGTTTGCAAATGACATCGCGCTCGTTGAGTTGTCACGAGCAGTAGAGTCCCCCATCATCGCTTTGGCGGCTGCGGGTAGTGATATCCCTGAGGTTGGCGAGAATGCCGTTGTTACAGGGTGGGGTCATACCAGTGAGGGAGGTCAGAAATCAGGGCCACTGCGCCAGGTAGGACTTCCTGTAATATCGCACGCGCTTTGCCTGCCGTTCTACGCCAGCACGTTGAATTCTGAACGCAACGTTTGTGCGGGTGGTGCGGTCTCGGGAGGACGAGACTCGTGTCAGGGCGATAGTGGTGGCCCGTTGTTCGTCGTGCGAGACGGGATCTTTGTGCAGGCTGGCATCGTCAGTTTCGGTGAAGGCTGTGCACGGCCCAGTATTCCCGGTGTTTACACAAGACTGACAAACTACACTGACTGGGTAGCGAGCATTGTCCCTGACGTTGTTGTAAACAGTGCAGGTGTTGGCACTTCAGAGCCTGATCAGCCATTGACTACGATTCCGCAGCTTGTTCAACTGAACGACGTTACCCCAGCTCAGAGCAGTGAGCTGTCAGCCGGAGAAGTAGCTCTTTATGAAGTCACTGGTGCTAGCCGTGTAGAGTTGGATGTTTTCAATGGTGATGCAGATCTGCTTGTTACGCAAGGTCTCAGCTTTCAAGTTGAAGACGTCATCTGTCGTTCTGAGAATTCAACACAGCTTGATGCGTGTGACTTGTCAACCTCTGAAGAGCGACGCTTTGCACTGGTGTTTGCGTACGTACCATCGGGTTTTGAAATTCGGGTGTTGAATGCGGGAAGTGGTTCACCTGTTGTCCCCGACAACGACGACACGCCGTCGAACGATGGCACAAAAGTTCCGACATTTTCACAGTCAAATAGCGGCGGTGGGTTTCTGGGAGTTCAGGGCTTGTTGCTGTTGGGTGTCATCGTTATCTCCAGGCGCTTTGTTCCGCTGAAATGAGTAATGGAGCAACACGCGTGATTGAAGGCGACAACCATCGATATAGTCTTGCTCGCTGTTAAAATTTTGAGCGTTGGCGAATTGTTGCAGTGATGATGCTAGGAGGCTATCCGAGAATAAGCTGATCGGCCGAGAGCGCGATATTTTTGCCATATTTCCCCGTAACAACGGCGAATAGAACAACTATTCACCTCAATTGACGAGAAAATCTGACTCAAAATCTCACACCCTCGCGGGGCCGCCTTCGGCCTCGATCGTTATTCTCGGACAGCCTCCTGGACAGCTTTGGACGACTAGTAACATTTCATCAGAGGACTACTGCCGCCGAAAAGAGAAGAAAAAATAATGGCAACCAAATTATCGTTATGTGCCCAAAACTCGACAACGAAGTGCATTGATTCCGGCACCTACCATACTTGGATCTGTGGAGAGTGTGCTAACAATGAACTGAGGCCCCGGAATATGACGGCCGTGGCGATCCGGGCCGCGGGGAACACAGACCTTGGATAACAGTTCCTTAAGCGCAGTTGGTGCTTGGCCACCAAACACGATAGCGTCCGGGTCAACAATAGCGGTTAGGCCTCTAATCAATAGATTTAGCGCAGGCGTTACCCTTTCAACCCACTCGCCTACACCTGGCCAATTTACATCAAAGTGTGTTGATAGTTCAGACACAGAGTTGATGTCGATTCCATTCTTTTTAAGGACTTCCAGTAATTTGGACAATGCTGGCCGGTCATCTAACTGCGTCGGTGTATAAATAGCACTCATTTCACCGGCATTTCCATGTGCGCCAAAAAAGGGTTCACCATTTAAAATGAGCCCTCCACCAAATCCATGATTCAACGACAGGTATATCAAGGTTTTGTGTTGCCTTCCTGCGCCCAACCAAGATTCGGCAATTGCACCTAACGTCGCGTTATTTTCGACATAAACTTGCGGCCCAAATTTCTCATTAAATTTTTCGGAAATTGGCACATTTGCCCAGGCGAGTAATGGTATCGGCGTACTAAACGAACCTGCGCGACTGTTTCGAAACCCGTGCATCGAGACACCTACACCACCAAATCGTCGAGAATCCAGATTCAGCTTATCGCGTTGCAATTGGGCTTCTGCATAGGCCGACTCGATAACGTCGTCTGGTCGATTCGGGTTCACATCTAACGTGCTGTGCGACAGTGAATTACCCGCGAAATCTATGTGCGAAATCTCTACCGCATCCGTGTTTATTGCCACGGATGTGGCATATGCGCCAGCTCCATTGAGTTTGAGCTGAGGGCTGGGCTTGCCGCGCCCATCGATTTTTGGCTCATGCAAGGCCAATAACTGCTTATCTACTAGGTCGGCAGTCAGTCGGTGGATGGTTTGTTGAGCCAAAAGGGTATGTGTCTGTATGTCAGACCTGGCAATTCCATCATTTAATCGGACAATTTTTACAATCTCGGCGCTGCTGCGACTGAGCGGGAACGAGGATGTTCTTGTTGAGCTGTTAGCGATTGTTTGCATGTTAAGTATTTGTATTTTCACGCTATACGCCAAACAACCGGCGCATCTGAATAGTCAGTATGAAGGAATTATTCGATAAGTGGATTATTTTTTCACTCCTTTAAGGTAAAAAATTATAATATTTATACCTAAAAAGAGTAATATAGATACATCGACCAATTACACACCCATCAATGGCCAATATTTCTGCTCATAACCTTTCCATGCGATTTGGCGACTTTGTCGCCATTTCCGACGTCTCATTTGACGTTGCTTCCGGAGAATTCGTCACGCTTCTGGGTCCATCAGGTTGCGGAAAAACCACGCTGCTAAAAATGATCTCGGGGTTTCTCACCCCATCCGATGGCCATATCAAACTTAACGGTGTCGATATCACAGACATCCCGCCAGAGAAACGCGATACCGCGTTGTGCTTCCAGTCTTATGCCTTATTCCCGCATTTGACCGTGCTGGAGAATCTCGAATTCGGGTTACGACAGAAAGGTATAGCTCCCAACGAGCGTAAAACGCGAATCGACAATGTTTGCGACCAACTTGAGTTGGGAGCGCAACTGGAAAAAATGCCCAATAAGCTCTCGGGGGGACAGCAACAACGCGTTGCACTCGGACGTGCACTGGTGATGCAACCTAGTGTGATTCTCTTTGACGAACCATTATCAAACTTGGATGCGAAATTACGCGACCAGGTTCGGATAGAGATCCACAGAATACAGCGTAAAAACAAGTTAACCGCTATCTATGTGACTCACGATCAATCTGAGGCGCTTGCTTTGTCAGATCGCGTGTTTGTGATGAACTCTGGACACATCGAGCAAGCGGCGAATCCGGAGGATCTCTACCATCGTCCAAGGACTGGATTTGTCGCTGATTTTATTGGCGACGCAAACGTTGTGGATGCACAGGTCTGCAGCTATGACGGTGATGTTGTAGAGCTCGAAACGGTATTGGGACCAATCACGAGCCACAGTGAATCTCCGCCCGTTGGGCAGCGGATCAAAATCAGTTGGCGGCCTGAAAGAGCACGGTTTAATGGAGAGGGAAGCATACGCTTAGCAGGCATAGTTAAACATCGGTCTTTTCAAGGTCATTTTGTTGATTTACAGGTCGAAACCAATGGGCATGTGTATCGCGTGCAAGCCCCTGAATGCGAATTGCAGCCGGGCGATGATATCCAATTTACGCTGAACCCCAAAGACATTGTGCTGTTAGAGGACATCGGATGACCCCGCGACGAATCGCATCGGTGTTGTTATTACTAACGCCTGGACTTGGATTGATTCTTGGCTTAATCGGCACCGTAGCCTACATGGCGGTTGCGCAGTCTTTCGGGTATTACAATATACTTGGCGAGAGTAAATTTACGCTTGAGTTTTGGTCAAGCATGCTTGATCGCAAGCTATATACCCGTTCCGTTCGCTATTCAATTTATATAGGTATTTGTTCTGCCTTCCTTTCGGTCATACTTGCGTATCCACTAGCAATCTGGTTGCGTAAACCGTTTCCTGGATCTCTAACCATCAGTGCAGTTCTTAAAGCGCCACTACTTGTGCACGGTTTGGTCGCAGCTTTTCTATTCATCAACGTTATTTCGTATCACGGTATTTTCAACCAACTCATGCAGTTGCTTGGAATATGGGATGAACCGCGAAGGCTGCAGAACGATCGACATGCATTCGGCGTACTTTTTTTGCAGGCGTGGAAGCAAATGCCGTTCGCTTTGCTACTGCTGACAGGAGCGGTTCAAGGTATCTCAGACGATCTATTGGATGCAGCCCGTGATCTTGGGGCCGGAAGCTTTGCGCGCTTCAGGAAAATTATTGCGCCGCTCACGTTATCTGCTATGCAAGCATCGCTTGTGATCGTTTTTATCGGAGCGGTTGCAGACTTCAGTTTTCAGGTGATAGCAGGGCCGACAAATCGACAGTCATTGTCACAATTGATGATGTTTCTTCGTAAGTCGAGTTGGAATGAATCAGCCGTCGTCGGCGTTACGTTGATAGTTATCTCTCTGGTTGGCTCTCTTCTCCTGGCGCTCATCGCTCGCATGGTTATGAAAGGGAGGTTCAGCAAATGAATGCTCGACAAACGCAATCCCTTTTGCTGGTCGCGTTGCTGGTAATTTGCTCGATTTGGCTTGTCGTTCCATTCGTAATGGCGATACTGTGGTCACTGGTCGATCCTTCTGAGCCGTGGACGCCGGATAAGATATTACCGCCAGCAATGTCATTTTATCGTTGGAGCAACCTGTGGGAAAACTCCTCATTAAAAGTAGCATTGGTAAATTCGTATTTGCTTGCACCAGCAGCTGCGATTGTATCTTTGACACTGTCGATACCCACATCCTACGCATTGGCGCGTGTTGAATTTCCAGGTCGTGAGATAGCCAAGATTCTGGTTCTCCTGCCACTAGCAATACCCGTTTTCGTTACAGCGATTTTTCTGACCTCTCTGTTGTATCAACTCGGACTGGCCGGATCACGGTATTTAGCCATTCTGTTGGCACACGCCATTATCTTTCTACCTTACTCGATACGAATAATGACCGTCAGTTTCGAGCAAGTGCGTCAAGATCATATTGATGCGGCGCGGGATATGGGGGCTTCGGCATTTGCGCGATTTCGTGTGGCATATCTTCCTGCCTTAAAGCCTGGGATTCTAGCAACGTTGCTGATTGTATTTATCCAATCAATTGAAGAGTTCGCTATTGCCTTTGTCTTAGGGTCGCCTGATTTAACAACGATACCGACGTTACTTTACGCACGATTGGGTCAGGATTACGTTCGTCCTGATGCAGCCGTGCTTTCTCTCATTCTGGTCGTTCCCAATGTAATTCTGATGTTGTTTTTGGAGAAGCTGTTGCGTTCAGCTAATCCAACACTCAGCTCTGGGAAGGGATGACTTGAATTTCACCAATTGTAAACCACTTGGAAAATGCTATAGGAGCAAAAGTATATGAAAATGCTAATCGCAGTCGCTGCGGCGATGGTATTGGGCACTAGCTCAGTATTTGCCGCAGATCTGTCCGGAAAGTCCTGGGACGAAATCGTAGATCAAGCGAAAAAGGAAGGTGAGCTGACGTGGTATGTCTGGTATTTACAAGATGATTTTCGCAATGCTGTAAAAGGATTTGAGGAAAAATACGGAATTAAAGTGAACATCCCTGAAGGAACTAATCAGGTAAATTCCGACAAGTTGTTAGCCGAACGTTCTCGAGAAGTAGGGGATATTGATGTTCACGCCTGGGGCTTCAACGAATATGAAACCAATGATCCGTCCCAGCTGTACATGTCATTGGATATGCTGCCCGAGGACAGTGGTCGTCGCTATGAGTTGTTAGGTGTAGATAGCAAGGGACACGCGGTTGCCTATTGGGGAAACCAAACAGGTATAGCATACGATCCAGCGAAAGTATCTGAGGCGGATTTGCCACAGAGCCCTGAAGAACTAGCAGCGTTTTGGACAGAGAATAAGGGGAAATTTGGTTTCAATTTTGAAAAAGGCGGCTCGGGACCATCGTTCTACCATAATGTAATACGGTCAATTACTGGCCTTCCCATGACAGATGGCGAAGTCACTGATGAGAAAATGGCCAAGCTGAATATGGGCATCGATTTTTTCAATGAACACGCTGATAACTATGTCGTTACAGCATCTAACAGCGATACGATCACCCGTATCTCCGACGGTGAACTTTGGATGGGGCCTGGCTGGGAAGATCATGTCGCCGGATTGCAGAAAAAAGGGGAAGTACGTAAGGACATCAAATTCTATGTACCGGCCTTTGGGATGAATGGTGGTGGCAATGGGGTGGGTATTCCCAAAAATGCGCCACATCCAGCTGCAGCTGCTGTGTTCGTTGATTGGCTGGCCTCTGCAGAAACACAAAGCATGTTTAATAAAGAGTTTGGCACAGCACCAATGAATGCGGCAGCCGATGATAGCTACGCACTTGTCCCCACCGAGCAAAGACAGTATCAAGTTGCATGGCCATTGAAACCGTTTCGAACGGAGATGGAAAACACGTTTATTGAAGAAGTCATTCTTGAGCGTTAATCAGCGCTAACAATTAAAAAATGGGGTAGGTATCGTATTCGTGGCGATACCACCTCTAATGAGCGCAGCTCAAAATGACTTGATTTTAGTTGTCAGTACCCTATAGGAATTTAACTAGATGTCTTCCATTTCTGTTGTTGAATTTATTCGTGATAAATCATGGCGCTGTGCAAGTGTTGCTCATCGGGGGGCATGGGGCCCGGCACCTGAAAATTCTATTGGCGCTATGGAAGCTGCAGTGGAGCAGCAATGCAACTTTGTGGAAATAGACGTACGCGAAAGCCTTGATGGCACTCAGTTTTGCTTTCATGATGGCACGTTGGAACGTATGACAGGTACGTCAGGTCCGATTGGCCCTCATCCCTGGAGTTATCTGAGTGAGCTATCGCTGTATAAGGGTGATGGTAGCATTGACTCAGAAGCATCAACGCACAAAATCCCTTCGTTTGAAGATATGCTTAAGACGAACAATGGAGTTGTGTATTTGGATGTTGACTTAAAAGTACCCAGGCAGATGGAGCGAGCAGCGAAGACGATTAATGCATGCAATATGACGTCGATTGCTAATTTAAAACTCGATGTATACAGCAATGCTGACCTCGCTGACTTATTGGCCTTGGAGCAACATACGGGCATTTTGGTAAAGCCAGTTTTTCGTGTCTGTACGGATAACGTATCATCAATCTGCGATCTTGTAAAACAACATCAATTCGCCATCGTTGAAGCGCTGTTCGACACGTGGGAAACCTTGGAAATATTTAGCGCGGCTGCGATAAATGCAGGTACTGACGTATTTGTCAACACCATCGATGTCATGCCTTCATGTCAACCGCTAAACGATAGCCTCGCAAAAACTGATCCCGAAGGTGTATGGGGAAGATTAATTGACAGCGGTATTCGTCATATACAAACCGATCTCACAGAACAACTACATCACTATTTGAAACGAGAGAGACTATTGGTCAACTCTTGAAGAGCAACACATCAAGGATTGAATTCTGTGGTTGAGACTTGCTCTACTAGCCAGCATACACACCATTGAAACTCACTTCTATCAATCAACATCGAAGGGAGTAAGGTGGAATTACTATTACTATTGATAAACGTTGGAGCTGCGGCGACGCTGCTGCTCTGGGCTGTGCGTATGGTGCGGACAGGTTTCGAGCGCGCCAACGGGAACGCCTTCAGGCGAGCTATTCAGCGATCCAATTCCAATCGGTTTAAAGCGGCTGGCGTGGGCTTATCCATCGCGGTTTTACTGCAGAGCTCGACGGCCGTGGCGGTGTTGACCACCGGGTTTGCGGCATCCGGTGTAATCAGTTTTGTTCCCGGTATGTCACTCCTGCTTGGAGCTGACCTGGGGTCGGCGCTGGTTGTTCAAATTCTCTCCCTCGAGCTGTCCTGGTTAATGCCTGTTCTGATGTTGGCTGGAGGCGTATTGTTTCTCAAAGGACGTACCGGGTTTGTCCGCCAGATAGGTCGCATTACGCTGGGAATTGGCCTTATTCTGTTGTCGCTCAAACTCATCAGTGAAGCGACAGCTCCGCTTCGAGAGAGTGGTTTTCTGATTGTCATCATGGGCTACCTGATTAACGATCTGGCCGCCTCATTTTTAGTGGGCCTTTGTGTCACCTGGTTACTACATTCAAGCGTAGCGTCTGTCCTGTTGGTTAGCGCGCTCGTCGCGCAGCAAATCGTACCAATACCGGTAGGATTAGCGCTCATGCTGGGGGCTAACATGGGCGGAGGACTAATCGCCTTTGGTCTAACGCGTGGTCAGGTAGCGATTGGAAGGCGAATAGCGCTAGGCAATCTCCTGTTTCGATCAGTTGCCTCTGTACTAGCTCTGATCGGCTTGCGATGGCTTGAGCTTCCAATCGCTGTTAGCGCAGCGCAAGCGCCTCAATTGATTGTGCTTAGTCATCTGGCGTTCAATGCGGCATTGGTGCTGTTCTGCCTCCCACTCGTCGGTCCGATGGGTTGCCTCACCACTAGACTGATTACCATCCCTGCAGAGGCAAGTAGACAGCTTGACCCTCTGATGAATCGCAGCACGGCATTGGATCGCTCCGTTCTTTCCGTACCTCAATTAGCGCTCGCCAGTGCTACGCGAGAGTGCTTGCGCATGAGCGACATCATTGAGTTGATGTTGCAACCGATCATGTCCTTCTATGAGCACGCAGAAAAAGCGGCTATGCAGGAGATTAAAGACCTGGATCATCACATCAACCGATTGCATTCAGCCATAAAACTGTATCTATCAGAGTTGGAAGACACAGCAATGACGGATCAAGATGCAAACCGTAAACTTGAGCTGTCGAATTTCGCCATCAATATGGAGGCGGTAGGGGATCTGGTTGCGAAAAATATGATCACGCTAGCGGCTCGTAAAAATAGAGAATCGTTATCTTTCTCCGAGCAGGGCTGGGACGAACTCACGGAACTGCACCAGCAGGTCGTATCCAACATGCACCTTGCGCTGAACGTTCTGGTCTCCGGAGATATTAATTCAGCCCGACAACTGATCGAGGAGAAGGACAGAATAAGAGCGCAGGAGCGGCGGAGTAACGATCAACATTTGCGACGCCTTCAAACCGGATCCATTGTCAGTATTGAGACCAGTGATATCCATTTGGAAACGCTCCGTGCGCTTAGACAAATCAATTCGCTATTCGCATCAGGCGCTTACCCTATTCTGAGCCAGAGTGGAGAGCTGCTTGATAGCCGTCTGGCAAAGGTCCGGATTCGATGAATCGCTCTTAGTGTGCGCTAAGTTGCTGGAAAACAATCAAACTGGAAAAGGAGGTCAGTTGTTGATCGTCAAAACGCAATTCAGGTGATGCTAATGCGGATAATTTACAGCGGACATAGGCTGCTATGTTTCATGCGGCAGGCTGTGTTGAATGAGATTTGTTTATTGGCAGATGCGTACTCTGGCGAAGTTGGTCACTCAATCTGACCTAAGGTGATCACCAAAAAAATAGATAAAATATCCATTTATTGAAAACTATCCGCCAGTGAGGTTTCAGCACGACGTAAAAAGAGTGCTTTTGCACGCATATAGCAGTGTCAAACGGAAGATTCCCCTGGATTTATTGCATCATCGGTGTTTTCCTATATCATGAAGCCCGATTAAAAGAGCGAACGCTCGCTTCAGGCTTGCTACTTCCAGATTGGCGGTTTCAGCAACCCGTTTCATTCGTAAATGCCCATCATCCATCAGAGCAATGGCGCACGCCATCACATCCAGGCAATGAAAAGTAGCGGGATGCCAATCGTGTGCAGCATCCGGTAGTGGGTGGCTTTTTCCAGGCCAGAATCTGTGATCTTTCATAGTTAGGGTGTGCGTAGAAGCTCGACTTTATAGTACCGTAGACTGGTCATGAACATTTTACGAAGGTGCTTAGAAAAGTCATGAATCGCTACATGACTAAAGAGCTGTTAGCGCATATTCAGATGCACAGGCAGATGGCGTTTCTCTCTGGTCCGCGGCAAGTGGGCAAAACGACTATCGCCAAGCGATTCTGCGAACAACTGGGTGGCCCTACCAGTTATCTTAATTGGGACAATCAGGACCACCGCAGTATTATCCTTGGTGGTCCCGGCAAAGTGGCATCCACACTTAGGCTCGATCAATTGCGCTAAGACAAAGCGTTCTGTGCGTTTGATGAGTTGCGCAAGTACCGCCGTTGGCGTGACATGCTCAAAGTGATGTTTGATCAGTATGAGGGTAATCTGAATATACTGGTTACCGGGAGCGCAAGACTCGATGTTTTCAAACGTGGTGGTGACAGTCTGATGGGGCGCTATTTCCCTTATACACTCCACCCGATTTCCATTGCAGAAATTGCCCAGCCACAACTGCCAACGACTTTGATCTGGAATCCGCAGATAACTGATAATTCCAGTTGGGATGCCCTGAGTCGTTTTGGCGGCTTCCCTGAACCCTTTACGAAAGCTGAGCAGCGCTTCTGGACGCGCTGGAGTGGGCTACTTACACAGCAACTTTTTAAGGAGGATCTGCGCGATCTAACGCAAGTTCAGTCCATTGATCAAATCGAGGTTCTGGCCCACATCCTGAGCCGTCAAGTTGGACAACTTACCAGTTTCACCACTTTGTCTAATCACGTTCGCGTATCTATTGACACCATTCGCCGATGGCTTTCAACATTACAAGCCTTGTACTTCTGCTTTGCGGTTCGCCCGTGGCATCGGAACGTGCCGCGTGCCTTGCGAAAAGAGTCTAAATATTACTTGCTGGACTGGTCACTGGTTGAAGATGTGGGCTCAAGAGCTGAAAACCTTGTCGCTGCAGCACTGCTGAAGGCGGTTGATTGGTGGACTGAGACTGGACAGGGTGATTTGCTTTGCATTTTTTACGTGACAAGGAAAAGCGCGAAGTTGATTTTCTGGTAACGCGTGATGGCAATCCGTGGTTTCTCGCTGAAGTAAAAACAAGCGGAAAGGCGCCCTTGTCAGATGCATTGCAGCATTTTCAACAAATGACAGGGGCCACTCATGCATTTCAGGTTGCGATGGACTTACCTTATGTGGACAAGGATTATTTCGAGGTGACCAGACCAACCATTGTTCCAGCGCGTACGTTGTTGTCTCAACTTGTCTAATCCGTGTGAAGAATGGAGTCTCTCAATTCACCGCAACACATACACTGACGTCTGGCCACTCCTACCACGTAAGGTAATGGGCGCATGTGGCTCCAGACGCTTCCTATGATCGGTGGTATCTACAGAATCTGATTGCTCAGCAGCTGCCATAAGATCACGACTGACAAAACACCGACAACCCGCTTGCCGCGTTGCTGATTCAAGTCGGCTGGCTACATTGACGGTATCGCCCAGCACAGCAAACTCCAGTCGCTCGCGGCTACCGATATCGCCGATGATCACGGTGCCGTAGTGCACACCAATAGCCAGACTGAGTTCACTGACATCGGGCATCGAGTTGGAGTGTTTCCATGTATCAAAGGCGTCCGCCATGTTCACGGCTGCAACCAGTGCGTTGGAGGCATCATCCTTTGTGGGTTCAGGTGTGCCAAACGTGGCCATGAGTCCATCGCCGATGAACTTGTCTAGCGTGCCGTTATTGCTGAAAATGATGTCAGCAAGAATTCCGTGAACTTCTCTGAGTAAGGCAATGGTCTGCGCTGGTGTGTGTTGTTGTGACCAGGCCGTAAAGGCAACAAGATCGGCGAAGATGATCGCGCAGTTCTGCTCGCGTGGCTGGGAGAAGGGATTGTTCTTACCTGCCAGCAACTCAGCTGTTGCGTCGGGGAAGTATCGGGACAAATTCGCCTTTTCGCGCGCTAGCCTGGCTTGTCGAATTGCCACCGTTCGCGATCGCTGCACGGCCAGAGCAAGAAGCCCTGATGCAATCAGTAGTACGCCAACTTCCTGCACGCGGATGCCGATGTCGATATATGTTGGTGTGGCAAACGCGATGAGCTGTGTATCGAGGTCTACGTTTTCAGGCGCCAGTCTGACAGTGTCCGGCATATCCAGTAACCAGAAAACACCGACGCTCCACCAGAGAGCTGCGGACATTCCACCCCAGAGCACAAGGCGTGGCCTGTAGGCGTAGGTCAAGCCGGCCAGGAGCACGAAAAAAAAGATGAAGTTGCCGTAACGCAATATGAATTGCGGTGGGTAGTCTATTGGCAATAGCGGGTTCGGATAGATCAGCACAAACGACATCAGCGCAAAGTCGGCGGTGACAAATCCATACTGATGCCATGGTTTACCCCATGCAGTGTTTTCCACGCGCCAGGCTCCCCATCCAAGCAACGCAAAAAAAGACAAGACGAAGTAGATATAAAGCGGCCCAGGCCAGGGCACCAACGGCGTAACAAGCAGGGCGATGGCGAGCAACGCTACGATACGTCCCCAGAGGGCGGTGTACTGAGCTTTGCGCTGCTCTTCCCTTAACGGCAGGAGTTGATTGTTGGTGTTCTTGGGGTTTTGCATCAAGCTTGTGTCAGTGCTTTGACCATATAACGTTCACATCAGTGTGCGTTGTCGGGTGTGGCTATTGGTTTGTGAGGCTGTTGGCTGGCAGTACTGGTTATGAGTTTTAACGGTGCGCAGAAACGGTGTTTCTCTCTACGCACTGCTGTATATAGCATGCAGGTATCAAAATTCTGGCCAATTAACGTGGTAATGTCGGTGTCGCTGCGAAGCGGTGCCGGTGGTTGAAGCATGACGGGTGTTGTCAGAATGCGTCTACCCGGAGGTACCGGGCATCTTCCATGCTTTTCTGTCTTTGCTCCAAGTCGGCAATTTTCACCAGATAATCCAGTTATGACAACACTTGCAATCATCGGCGGTACCGGCCTTGCCCGTATGGAAGGGCTCACCATCACGCGACGTGAGATGGTAAAAACGCCTTACGGTGCTCCATCGTGTCCTATTGTGGTTGGCGAGATGGATGGCCGGGAAGTCGCTTTTCTGCCAAGACACGGCAGTACCCACCGTATTCCTCCGCACCGCGTTAATTACTGCGCCAATATCTGGGCGTTGAATAACGTCGGGATCAAACAGATCATCGCCGTGGGCGCAGTTGGCGGTATCAGAGATGACTGCACTGTCGGTTCGATTGTTATTCCTGATCAGATTATCGACTATACCCATGGAAGGGAAAGTACATTCTTTGACGGTGGTGAAGATCCAGTGGAGCACATCGATTTCAGCTACCCCTACAATGAAGCATTACGCAAGGCGCTGACTAAAGGTGCTGGTGCAGCAGCTGACATCAACGTGGTGGGCTCTGGAACTTATGGTGCCACGCAAGGCCCGCGCTTCGAAACGGCAGCCGAAGTGAAGCGCATGGCGCAGGACGGTTGTACTATCGCCGGTATGACAGGAATGCCTGAGGCCTCTCTGGCGGCCGAGCTGGGTATGGCCTATGCGTGCCTGGCGGTTGTGGTCAACCCGGCAGCTGGCATCGGTGGTAAACCGGTGGATACCCGTGTGATGCCAACGATCATCGCTGATGGCATGGACAAAGCACGCAAGGTTCTGCATAACACCCTGAGCTTGCCTGATATTGCGGGTTGATTTGCTCAGGTCCCACAGAACGTTTGAGTAACTGCCTCTTCAGGCTTTGGCGGGGCAGCGTAAACAGAGCCGATGTGTCTTTTGTCAAAAGGCGTGGTAACAATGTCCAGCATTACATGAAAGTCGCTGACATCATTGTCTGAAACCGCACGCGCAATGAATGTCTCAATCAAGTGATTGCGGGGAATGACCGTGGGGTTTACCTGCTGCATTGCTTGACGACTGAGCAGCAACTGCGCTTCATCATTTTGCAGTCTCTGCTGCCATCGCAAAGACCAGTTATGCAAGGTCCCGCCAGCTGCGAATGGTGACATTGCATCGGGATAACTCAGCTGCGTAAACGTCTGTGTGAAATCCAATTGCTCTGTCTCCATGTCAGCGAGCAGTTGAGTGGCCAACGCCAGATCATCCTCGTGCTCGTCGGGCAATCCGAGCTTTGCACGCATTTGCTGTGAGTAGTAGTCAATGAAAATCGCGTCAAAGCGATTGATGGCTTCCTGCGCCAGTTCTACCGATTTTTCCTTGTCCTCGTGTATGAACGGCAACAGGCATTGTGCAAGATTGACAAGGTTCCACTGGGCGATGCGTGGTTGATTCTGATAGGCATAACGTGCACCGCGATCAATCGAGCTGAATACCTTGTCAGCCTGATAGGTATCCATAAACGCACAGGGACCATAGTCGATGGTGTGGCCGCTGACAGAACAGTTGTCGGTATTCATCACGCCATGAATGAAGCCTATGGATTGCCAATGTGCCACAAGCCGTGCCTGTGCATCAATAACGGCTTCGAGTAATGACAACGCTTTGTTTTCAGCACTAAGCAGCGACGGGTACTGGTGTTCGATAACATGGTCGATCAGGGCCAGTAGCGCCTCTTCATTGCCTCTTGCCGCAAGGTACTGAAACGTACCCACTCGCACGTGGCTTCGGGCAACGCGTGTGACAATCGCGCCGGGCATCGGACCCGTTTCACGCAGCACATGCTCTCCCGTAGCAACCGCTGCCAGGGCTCTGGTTGTCGGCACGCCCAATGCTGCCATTGCCTCGCTGACCAGGTATTCACGCAATACAGGCCCTACCCAGTTACGACCATCACCACCGCGCGAAAAGGGCGTTCGGCCTGCGCCTTTGAGCTGTACGTCAAAGCGTTCATTGTTGATATCAATGACTTCACCGAGCAAAATCGCGCGCCCATCTCCCAGCTGTGGAACCCAGTTGCCGAACTGATGGCCTGCATAGGCCATGGCCAGTGCGTCAGCGCTCTCAGGCAGATTGTTGCCGGCAAGCATGCTCACACCTTGTTCACTGGCAAGCCATGTGGCGTCAAGGCCCAGTTCTTGTGCCAGGCCTGTATTGAGCTTTATGAGTTGTGGTGCTTTGACAGGTGTTGGGATAACACGTTCAAAACACGCTGCGGGCAGGCGCGCGTAGCTGTTGTCGAATGCAATCATTAGATGATGATGACGCTATAACTGTTTGGCGTGATGGGACAAGTGATCTTCAATGACGCTTGCAATAAACCAGTATGAATGGTCATAACCTGGCTGAATGCGATAGTCCAATGGCTGGCCGGACTGTTTGCAGGCTTCAATAAAAACCTCAGGCGTCAGTTGCTCTTCGAGAAACCCATCACTGCCACCGGTGTCAACCAGTATGCTTGCTGTGGAAGGTGCTTTGGTGACCAGTGCAGTTGCATCGTGTGCCAGCCATGTTGATTCATCATCGCCCAGATAGGTGGCAAAGGCCTTCTTGCCCCACGGCACTTGTGTGGGCGCAACGATGGGAGAGAGTGCGGATACACTTCGGTAGGTGTCGGGGTATTTCAGGTGCAAGGTAAGAGCGCCATGGCCGCCCATGGAGTGGCCCATGATGCCCTGGCGGTCGGGATCGGCGGCGAATTCATGCAGCACCAGAGCATTCAGCTCACGGGTAATGTAGGTTTCCATCTGAAAGTTTGTTGCCCACGGCAATTGGGTGGCGTCAATGTAAAAACCGGCACCTTGCCCCAGATCGTATGCCTCATCGTTGGGTATGGCGTCACCGCGTGGGCTGGTGTCAGGGGCAATCACCATGACGCCAAGCTCAGCTGCCACGCGTTGCAAGCCCGACTTTTCCATAACGTTGGACCAGTTACAGGTCAGTCCTGACAAGTACCAGATAACAGGGACTTTTGCCGTCTGTGCCTGCGCGGGCGTATAGACGGCGAATTGCATGGCGCAACCGCATGCAGCACTGTCGTGCTCGTGTACCGATAGCGTGCCGCCAAAACTTTTCCACGATGAAATTGTGTTCATGAGATTGTTGCTGTCGTTGGTTTATCCCGCCATCATAGCCCGTGGCAGCCATCGAGGGTAGTGTAGGCGCTTCACCGTATCCATTATCATGACGATGCGTGGCGTCACGGCGCCTTGTGTTTTTTGGCAAGCGTTGGTTTGGGTCCCATCAGGGTTAAACTACGGGTATCGGGTCGACGTGCGCAGTGCGCCAACAACGGAAGCAAGTCATGACACAAATAGGAATAGGGGTCATCGGTGCAGGCTACATGGGCAAGCTGCATTCGGTCGCCATGCACAGCGTGGGTGCTGTGTTCGATACGCCGCTGCGTCCGGTGTGCGAGATGTTGTGTGCCACCACGGATGCTGGTGCTGCAACCAAGGCACGCGCATTTGGGTTCAAGCGCTCCACGTCAAGCTGGCAGACGCTGGTCAATGATCCTGCCGTAGAGGCCGTTGTCATTGCATCACCACAGTCCACCCATCGTGAAATCGCGCTTGCCGCCCTGGCACTCGGCAAGCCGGTGCTGTGCGAAAAACCGATGGGGGCGAGCGTGTCCGAGAGTCTGGAGATGACCGAAGCGGCTGAAGCCTCCGGTGTCGTCAACATGGTCGGTTTCAATTACGTCAGAACGCCGGCAACCCAGTACGCAAGGCGCTTGATCAAGAAAGGTGTCATCGGCGATATCAGCTGGTTTCGCGGCGAGCATACTGAAGATTTTTACGCTGATCCGCAGGCGCTTGCCAGTTGGCGTACTCAAGGTAAGGCTAACGGCACGCTGGGTGATCTCTCATCCCACATGATCAATGCGGCTCTAGCTCTGGTAGGTCCCATCGAATCCCTTTGCGCTGATGTGGAGACGGTGTTTACCGAACGCCCTGCGGCGAATGGAAGCAGGGAGGCTGTCACAAATGATGATCACGCTCAGTGTCTGTGCCGGTTCAGTTCCGGTGTTATGGGGCATCTGTATTTCAGCCGCGTCAGCAGTGGGCGCAAGATGGGCTACGCCTACGAAGTCGTCGGAAGCCGCGGAGCCATCCGCTTTGATCAGGAAGATCAGAATGCGCTGTGGCTGTACAAAATGGAAGGGCCAGAGGTTGAGCGCGGTTTTCGCAAGATTCTCACAGGTCCAGGACATCCTGACTACATCAATTTTTGTCTGGGTCCCGGGCACGGCACAGGTTATCAGGACCAGCTTATTATCGAGGCAAGGGATTTTCTGGCAGCGATTCATGCCGGCAAATCGCAGTGGCCAACGTTTCGTGATGGGCACGAGGTTAATCGTATAATCAATGCAATCTGGGCATCTCATGATTCGAAATCATGGGTGAATGTCGGTTGATGCCTGTTCGCTGCAAACAGACTGACACCCGTAAGAGCGGATTGATAGCACTATGAACAAACAACTCACCGATATTGACGCACCAGTGTGGCTCGACGATAAGCATGCAAGTCTTGATGAGCTGGAGCTACTCTCGGCGATGCGCACCGATCCTGAGAATGTGCCGCATGCACAGGACATCGTGCATCAGATTCCTGTTTATGGCGGCGATAATGTGCGAGCGCTGGCTGAACAGGGCGCGAGCGTGACAGAGGCTATTCGTGCTCTGCAACAGGAGTGGGCCAGAGTGCTGCTGGACGGTGCTGGCGTGATCGTCATCAGACGTGCTGTGGACGATCTTGTCATGCTTGATGAGGTGACAGCCCAGTTGCAGCGGATCCTCGACGATGAAGCGCAATCACATCCGGCAGCGGATCATTTTGCGGCAGCAGGTTCCAACACCCGTATCTGGAATGCACACGAAAAACTGTGCATGCACGCGCCAGAGTTGTTTGCTCGCTACAACGCCAATGACACGTTGTCGCTGGTTTGTCGTGCATGGCTTGGTCCAGGCTATCAGATAACAGCGCAGGTCAATGTTGTGCACCCCGGTGGTCGGGCGCAGACGTGTCATCGCGACTATCATCTGGGCTTTCAAGACAGCGCGTTGCTGCGTGAATACCCAGCCCACGTACACGCCTTGTCACCCGTGCTGACGTTGCAAGGTGGCATTGCGCACACTGATGTGCCTCTGGAGTCTGGCCCCACGCAGTTGTTGCCTTTTTCGCAAAAGCTGCTTTCCGGCTATATCGATGTGGCTAATTCGCAAGTGCGCGAGCACTTTATGCAGCAGCATGTTCAGTTGCCGTTATCCAAGGGTGACATGCTGTTCTTTAATCCCGCACTGTTTCACGCCGCAGGTGACAACAACACCGAAGACCATCACCGGTTTGTCAATCTGCTGCAAGTGGGCTCGGCGTATGGGCGAACACTGGAAATCCTTGATCGGGCACGCATGGCTGTAGCGCTTTATCCCGTATTGCAATCCATGCAGACGACGGGATCGATCACACAGCGCGGTCTGGTTCAGGTTGTGGAGGCCTGTGCAGAGGGCTATGCATTTCCAGCCAATATGGACCTGGAACCACCAGTAAATGGCCTGGCCCCGGCATCGCCGCAGCAGATGATGCTGCAGGCCCTGGAATCCGGGTTGACACCTGACGCTTTTGCTGAGCAGATTCGTACACAGCAGGGACTAAAGCGTTCTCACTAAGGCTTTAACGAGGCTTGAACCATCCAGCCCTCGACCTGCCACAGCAATTGACAGATTCAACTAGTGGGTACGAAGTTACCCGCGATTGTGAGGCTTTTTGGCTTTTCAGGCGTATGAAAAGCCATATATTAGGCCTTTACACCCATAATGCGCAATGCCTATTGAACTGGACAATCATCGCAAGCTTGCCATCGCGCCCATGATGGAGCTGACAGACCGTCACTATCGGTACCTGGCACGCAGGCTGACGCGTCATACCTTGCTGTACACCGAAATGCTAACCAGCGCGGCGATCGTCTTTGGTGATCGTGAGTATCTGCTGGGCAAGCATGCGTGCGAAGAACCCATTGTCTTGCAGTTGGGCGGATCTGATCCTGATCAGATGGCCAGTGCCGCACGTATCGGTGAAGACTGGGGATATCAGGAAATCAACATGAATGTGGGTTGCCCCAGTGACAGGGTCAAGGCCGGACGTTTTGGTGCGTGTCTCATGGCAGAGCCTGAACTGGTGCGTGACACCGTTGCTGCCATGCGTGATGCGGTGTCCATTCCGGTGAGTGTCAAATGCCGCCTGGGCATTGATCGCGATGACAGCTACGAGGCACTGGAATCGTTTGTGCGAAGCGTAGCAAGCAGTGGTTGTCAGCATTTCATCGTGCACGCCCGTAAGGCCTGGCTGGATGGACTAAGCCCGAAAGAGAACCGAACTGTTCCGCCATTGCGCTACGAGTATGTCTATCGACTCAAGCGCGAGTTCCCTCATCTGCATATAACCATCAACGGTGGCATTGACTCGCTGGATGCAACGCTTGAACACCTGCAACACGTTGATGGCGTCATGATCGGTCGCGCTGCATACTACCATCCTGCCATGCTAGCAGCCGTCGATGCTCGCGTGTTTCCTGAGCTGGACAACGGCTATGACGCCGAGTACAGCATGCAATCGCTCATCGATGTAGCTCGAGACTACGCCCGCTACATGCAAGGATGGAAAGAGCAGGGTGTCAGACTGAGTGCCATGAGCCGACATCTGGTGGCGCTGTTTCAACAGGTACCAGGCGCTCGGCTCTGGCGCCGCCACATCAGCGAACAGGCCAGTCGTGCACCGGACGCCATGACGCTGATAGACGAGGCACTGAATTTTTTGAACATTGATGAACGACAAGAGAGACGTAGCGCTTGATGCATGGTCGCCAGGAAGCTCCACACAGCAATCGACGTGATTTAGAAAATCTCAAAAAACTCACACGCTATTTGTGGGAATACAAAGGACGGGTATTACTGGCATTGGCCTGCCTGATGGTCAGTAAACTGGCTATCGTGGCGGTGCCACTGCTGCTCAAGGAAATTGTCAATGCACTGGACAATGATGCAGCGACGGCTGATGCTGCAAATGGTGCCGCTGATGCGCTGGATGCTCCTGCAACATCCAGCTCCCTGCTGGATGCATTTACCGGCAATGATGTGATGCTGGTAGGGCTTGGGCTGGTTGCCGCCTACGGTTTGCTCAGGTTGGCAAGTTCCCTGTTTAAGGAACTTCGTGACGCTTTATTCGCCCGCGTGCGTTATCGTGCCATGCACACATTATCCACTGAAGTGCTGACACATCTGCACGACTTGTCGTTGTCGTTTCATCTTGAACGTAGCACTGGCAGCATCTCCAAGGATCTGTCGCGTGGCACGAATTCCCTCAGCTCCATCGTTAACCTTCTGGTTTTCAATATCGTGCCCACAGCCGCCGAGTTCTTACTAGTAGCGGGCATCCTGTTCGGTGGCTATGGATGGCAATACACCACGGTTGTCGTGTTGACCGTTGTGATCTACATCGCCTTTACCTTGATGTTTTCGGGTTGGCGTATGCAGTTCAGGCATGAAATGAACCGCCTGGATTCTCTGTCAAATGGGCGTGCGGTAGATAGCTTGCTGAACTACGAAACGGTCAAGTACTTCAATAACGAGAAGCGTGAAATATCGGCCTACAACGATCACATGGTGGGTTGGGCTGATGCGGGTGTTCGCAGCCAGATCACTATGTCCACGCTGAACTTCGGACAGGCAGCTATCGTAGCCGTGGGTGTGACTCTGATCATGATGCTAGCCACGCGTGATGTGGCTGGCGGTGTCATCACGCTGGGCGACATCGTGCTTATAAACGCATTGATGTTGCAATTGTTTGTGCCGTTGAATGTTCTGGGTGTCGTGTATCGAGGACTGCAGTACGCACTGGCAGATATGGATCTTGTCCTCAAACTGCTTGAGCGTGAGCCTGAGATCCAGGACAAACCGGATGCCGTGCATCTGAAAGTGAAAGAATCACGCATCGAGTTCAAGGATGTGCATTTTGCGTATCTTGAGGAGCGCCCAATCCTCAAGGGCATCAGCTTCACAGTTGAACCTGGTACAAAAGTGGCCGTGGTCGGTCCTTCGGGTGCGGGTAAATCAACCTTGTCGCGGTTGCTGTTTCGTTTCTATGATGTTGGCAGGGGCAG
>CAYGSW010000024.1:0-34408 GCA_964352535.1 uncultured Granulosicoccaceae bacterium
ATGTGAAGCGCTGCAGTAGAGCGGGATACCAGTCCAATATTTTACATGGACTGGTATCCATTCAATAACACTGACTACAAACCAGGCATACTAGCCAAACTGATTCATGGTGTTGTCTTTACCGGAAGCCTTCAGTGCCTGGGCACCCGAGAAGTACTCCTTGTGATCATCACCAATGTTTGAACCGGACATATCCTGATGCTTGACGCAAGCCAGGCCCTCGCGAATTTCGCGGCGCTGTACTTCACGCACATAAGCCAGCATGCCTTGTTCGCCAAAGTAGTCTTTCGCAAGCGTATCTGTGGACTGGGCTGCGGTGTGATAGGTGGGTAGGGTTATCAGGTGGTGGAATATGCCAGCACGCTTTGATGCATCTGCCTGGAAGGCCTGAATACGCACATCAGCCTCAGCGGACAGCTCGCTCTCATCATAACTTTCACTCATGAGATCATCACGGTTGTAGGCACTAACGTCTTTGCCTTCTTCAGACCAGGCATCATAGACTTGCTGACGGAAACTCAATGTCCAGTTGAATGACGGGCTGTTGTTGTAGATCAGCTTGGCATCAGGCACCTCTTCACGGATACGATCCACCATGCTGGCAATCTGGCCAACGTGCGGCTTTTCTGTTTCGATCCACAGCATGTCTGCACCGTTGCGAAGTGCTGTAACGCAATCGAGTACGCAGCGATCCGCGCCGGTGCCCTCACGAAATTGAATAAGGCCATTGGGCAAGCGATTTGGCTTGATTATCTTGTCGCCTTGGCGGATGACAATTTCACCGCCTTTGATATCGTCCATGGAGGTAACGGTTTCGCCTGCGATAAAAGCGTTGTACTGATCGCCCAGGTCACCCGGTTCACGTGACACCGGAATTTTCTGCGTGAGTCCGGCACCTAGAGAATCTGTGCGCGCAACAATCAAACCGTCTTCAACACCCATCTCTAGAAAGGCATAACGGATTGCGTTGATCTTGGCGAGGAAGTCTTCATGTGGAACCGTGACCTTGCCATCCTGATGGCCACACTGTTTAACGTCAGACACCTGATTTTCGATTTGTAGGCAACAGGCACCTGCTTCGATCATCTTTTTAGCCAGCAGGTAGGTTGCTTCTTCGTTACCAAAGCCTGCATCGATATCCGCAATGATTGGAACGACGTGAGTCTGGAAGTTGTCGATCTTGTCCATGGCTGCTTTTTCAGCAACCTGGTTGCCGGCAGCTCGTGCCTCGTCAAGCTCTGTAAACAAGTGGCGAAGCTCGCGTGCATCGGCTTGCTTGAGGAACGTGTAGAGCTCTTCAATCAACTCAGGAACTGATGTTTTTTCATGAATGGACTGGTCTGGCAGGGGGCCGAACTCTGAACGAAGTGCAGCGATCATCCAGCCGGACAGATACAGGTAGCAGCCTTTTGTTGTGCCGAAATGCTTTTTGACGGAGATGAGCTTTTGCTGGCCGATAAAACCGTGCCAACAGCCCAGCGACTGAGTGTACTGGCTGGGGTCCTTGTCATAGGCCGCCATGTCTTCACGCATGATGGTTGCCGTGTATTTGGCGATATCCAGACCGGTGCGAAACCGGTTTTGCAATTGCATGCGGGCAACGGACTCAGGATTTATCGCAGACCATGCGTTGCCATTTTTGGCAATTACATTGGCGGCGTCGGAGGCGAGGGTACGGTACTGATTCATGGAGTGTTCCTTAATACTGATGTGAGTACTGCTTGACGATCCAAGTGTGCGCCTGATCCAGACGGCTCATTGTGGGCCGTCATGGCATATTTTTATGGGTGGGGAGGACGACTCTGGCTAAAGCTGCTATTCGTCAGCATCGGTTCCACTCAAGCGCTACGCGCATGATAAACAAAAAAAGATTAGAATTTTACAATAAAAATTACACAGTGTGAATTTTACAAAAATAGAAAAAGACGGTCCAAACAGGGTAGCGTGACTACCGGCAATGTGGCGGCGAAGCGCCTTGCTGAATAGAGCTTTGCCGATGCGATTACAACCATGTAGTGACTAATATCTCCCTGATACTGTAGTTTTGGTAGCAGGTTGCGAGATTGTTCTCGAGAACCATGATCCCAAGAAACCGCTGAAAAGAGCGAATATTTCACGTATCACGAACCACTATCAGGTATCACGAACCACAATGTTGACTCAAAGACGCAAGCTGCTTAAGGGGGCAGCGGCCCTCGGTGTGGCCCTCGGTGCGGGCCTGGACGCGGCCCTCGGTGCGGGTTTTAGCCGTTTGGCGGCAGCCCAGCCAGCCGATGATCGATCGCAGCTGATGAAACGCGATACTGCCGACATGGCTTCAACCTTGTCATCGCGTCTGGGTGCCCTGCAGCAAGATGCATCTTCGCTCGACAGACTGCGTTCCCTTGTCGTCATGCATGAGGGGCAGGTGGTGATGGCTGAGAATTTTTCCGGTCCACCAGTGGGTGCGGCAGTGAACGTAAAGTCAGTGTCTAAATCCATCGTGGCGGGGTTGGTGGGGTGTGCGATAGAGCAGGGTGTTGTGAGCGATGTTTCGCTAACCCTGGGCGAGTGTATTCCCGATCTATTACCGCGCAATGCCGATCCGCGGGTTGCCTTGTTGACGGTAGAAAATCTATTGACGATGCAGGCAGGATTGCAACGGACATCAGGTCCGTTCTACGGACGCTGGGTGGCCAGTGATAACTGGATTGACTATGTGCTTTCGCAGCCGTTTGTTGCAGAGCCAGGAGCCAAAATGCTTTACTCCACGGGAGACTGGCACGTGCTGGGTGCGGTGATATCCCGGCTAAGTGGTGCGAGCCTTCTTGAATTGTCTCGGATGTGGATAGGTAAACCGCTGGACATCGATTTCGCTCCCTGGACCAAAGATCCGCAAGGACATTTCATGGGTGGCAATGAAATGTCGCTGTCGCCTCTGCACATGGCGCGATTTGGAGAGTTGTATCGTTTGGGCGGGCAGTGGGGCGGCACTCGGGTTTTCGGTAGTGACTGGGTGTCAATGAGTTTTACATCGCGTACACGTTCGCCTTTTTCAGGCGATGACTATGGATATGGCTGGTTCCTGAGACAACACGGCAACTCCAGATTTGCCTATGCGCGCGGGTACGGTGGTCAGTTCATTCATGTATTACCAAACGAAGGCATCGTTGTTGCGATGACCTCCGACTGGAACCGCTCAGCCCGAGGCGGCGTCTACACGGAGCAATTACATGGACTGGTGACGAAGCATCTATTGGTGTAGGGACTGACTGAACCAGGTTCGATCTACGCAGCCTTGAATTGCAGAATGAGCTTTGCAATATGGTTATCCAGCCAACGCCGGTTGGCAGCATCATGGCCCAGAAACCCCACATGGCCGCCGCGCGCAGAGATCTCTAGCGTCGTATCCGGTGCCAGTTCTTCTTGTGTGGGCAGCACGTCTTTTGTAAAAAACGGATCGTCTTCTGCACACAGGATATGCGTGGGCACTTGAATGGCTTTCAGGAATTGCCTTGCGCTACAGCGTTTGTAGTAATCATCAACGCCATCATAACCATGTAAAGGCGCGGTAATGGTGTCATCAAACTTCCAGAAATTATCCAGTGCTTCAGAGGCCGCCGGTAGATTCAACTCAGGATAGGCAGCGCGCTTTCTTTCGTGCTGGCTGCGCATCAGGGATAACAGGTAGCGTTGGTAATTGCGTGCCAGTCCAGTGTTGAGTTTTTTTGCGCCAACAGACAATACCAGTGGCGGGCAAACAGCTACAGCGCTGCGAAGTATGCAATCAGCGCCACTCTCGCCGAGGTACTTGAGCAAGGCATTTGCGCCCAGCGAATACCCTAATGCGTAGAGTTGATCATCCGGGAAGCGTGTGTGCAGGTAGTCGACAAACCAGCTTATGTCGTCGCTAGCACCAGAATGATAAGAGCGCGCCAGGCGATTAGGCTCGCCACTGCAACCGCGCCAATGCATAAGCACAGGCCTGAATCCTGCCGCTTCAAGGGATCTGAAGACGCCTTGAACGTAGCTACTTTCCACACAGCCTGCCAACCCGTGGAATATCGCAACAACATCACCTGCAGGCTTCTGACTGATATTGATATCGATGAAATCCCCATCTTCTCGCTCGATTCTTTCTGGCCAGGTGGGAACCTGAGGCGGTTTGAACACCTTGCTGGCAAGAATTGTCTGCAAATGTGGGTTGCTTAACCACCAACTCGGTCTAAATTCACTATCAACAATCACAACTAACGTATATCGTAAGCTTTATGCGCATTCTCATCTCCAATGATGACGGCTACCTGTCGCCGGGTATTCGTGCCTTGTACGAGGCGATGCAACCCCTGGGGCATGCCACTATTGTTGCACCGGATCGCAATCGGAGTGGTGCTAGCAATTCGTTGACCCTGTCGCATCCGGTGCATGTCCGTCAACATGAAGCTGACATCTATTCTATGGAAGGTACGCCGACAGATTGCGTAAACATTGCATTGAGTGGGCTGCTGAAAAATGATCAGGATATGGTGGTCAGTGGCATCAACGATGGCCCTAATATGGGCGACGATGTGTTGTATTCCGGTACCGTGGCAGCTGCGATTGAAGGCCGGCACCTGGGCCACCCGGCACTTGCCGTTTCTATGGCCTCCCACGAGCCAACGCACTACAAGACAGCAGCCAGCATCATGCACACACTGGTTGCACATCTTCGCGAGGTGCCTTTGCCCGCTGACACTATTCTCAACATTAATGTGCCAGATCTTGCTCTGGAAGAGATCAAGGGCATGCAATCCACGCGCCTGGGGAAGCGCCATCCTTCCAATAACGCCATAAAGCAGCTCAGTCCTCGTGGTGAGACCCTGTACTGGATTGGCGCTGCTGGCAATGTGGCTGATGATGGGCCAGGTACCGATTTTGGTGCTGTGAGGGATGGGTATGTGTCGGTAACACCCTTGCAGATTGATCTGACAAGCTTTGCCAGTGTGTCTCCAGTGAATGACTGGCTGGAGCGGCTGCAATGATTGCAACCGCGCAACAGATAGCCGGGATCGGTTTTACCTCGCAGCGAACACGCACACGCATGGTCTGCCGCTTGATGGATCGGGGTATTCACAACGAGCAATTGTTGCAAGTACTCAACACGGTGCCTCGGCACATGTTCGTCGATGAAGCCATTGCGTCCAGGGCTTATGAAGATGTCGCATTACCGATAGGTGAAGGGCAGACGATCTCCCAACCTTATGCAGTTGCGCGAATGAGTGAGATTCTCCTGGAAGACGGTCCAGTGAATCGAGTGCTGGAGGTAGGCACAGGTTCGGGTTATCAGGCAGCTGTGTTATCGCAACTGGTTGATCAGGTATTCAGCGTTGAACGCATAAGAAGTCTGCTGGACAAGGCGCGGTTGAGATTTCGTTCGCTTCAGTACCGCAACATTCATACTCGTTATAGCGATGGTGGGTGGGGCTGGGCGAGTCATGGTCCTTTCGACGGCATTATGGTAACGGCTGCTCCGCGCACAGTTCCCGAGCCTTTGCTTGAACAATTGGCCATCGGTGGCCGCATGATCGTTCCGGTTGGGGAGCAGAGAAAAGAGCAATCTTTGACGATCATCACACGCACACCAGCAGGCTTTGTATCGCGCACTGAAAGCGATGTAAATTTTGTTCCATTTCTTTCTGGTAAGTCTTGAATAAGCGTCTACACTTCACATAGGTGAAAATTTTTTGACGCGTTCGGTTTAATCCGGATGCCATTAGGTGTGGGTCGTTATTGATGAAGCGTTTGCTGCCGGTGAGCTGCGTCTGCGCGCTCTCTCTGTTGATTGGAGGGTGCCAATCTGTATCAGTGCCTGACTTTCAGTCACGTCTGACTTCGCTCGACTTCAATCTTGATTCATCCAGTTACATCGCTCGTGCCGGAGAGTCGTTAGAAACGATTGCGCGTCGGTACGACACCTCAGTGGCAACGTTGCAGCGTCTCAATCCTCACGCTGCCAATGGCGTGTTCGCAGGTATGAGCATCAACATAAGAGAACCCAGCGGGGCATCGGTGCAGACCGTTCAAAACGCTCGATGGTCCGCACCCTCCAGAGAAATGAGTGAACCGATTGTTCAGGCAACGCCTGCGCAGATTCGTCAGGCCATCCCCATACAGCAGGCGGCACCTGTACAAGCCGCACCTATGCAGGCCGCACCTGTACCCACTGTGTCCACGGATCAGTATCTGTTGGGCCGCGCTCAAAACGATATCGCTGTGCGTCAACGGCCAACCATCATCGAGCGTCAGCCAACCGGTTATGTCGAACAACCAGGCTATCCGGTTGAAGAGGTTATCGAGGATGAAGACTTCAGGTTACCCAACACGATTCAGGGTGTGGAGAGTGAGCTCGAGAAATTTGTAGGCGGTTGGCAATGGCCGCTTGAAGGTCAACTTGCGCGTGATTATGATCCTCGTCGGCCCAATGGGCGCGGCATCGAAATCGTCGGTTTGCCCGGGCAGGAAGTTTTCGCAACCCGCAGCGGTGTCGTCGACTGGGTAGCGCGATCTCCCGATGGTGTGGGCAAAGTGGTCATCATAAGACACGACGACGACTATCTCAGCATCTACTCGAACGCACAAAAACTCAACGTAAGGATGAATGACGTGGTCAGCCAGGGTGAGTCAATTGCCATTCTGGGGGCGAACGCCAACGATGAACCTCTGTTGCGTTTTGAGATCAGCAGAAATGGTAACCTTCTGAATCCAATGGATTTTTTGTCACCTCGGTAGTGCTTTAGCGCCCACTTGCAGCGTCCTGGAGTAACACATTCGATCAACAATAAATGTTAAACGTTGAAATTAGATTAGCAAGTTGCGGTAAGTTCCTTTAATATTTAGAAAAAATGAAGAGAGTGCCACTATGGCTCAGCATTGGGGAAATTTTACGATGTCCACCGACAACCGTGATGGTTGGAACAGGGGGGCTAGCGACACAGATGCCGCGACCAATTCTGCCGCGACTGATGACGACTCTGGTGAAAAGATCACTGCCAGCAAACTCAAGGATTTGTCTCGCAAAGAGATGGATGCCACTCGGCTGTATCTGAAAGAGATCGAGCACTCTGAATTGCTGACAGCTGACGAGGAGAAAAAATACACGCGTCTGGCTCAGGCGGGATGCGAAAAATCCCGCGCCAAGATGATCGAATGCAACCTGCGCCTCGTCGTCAAGATTGCACGTCGTTACATGAATCGTGGTCTGGCACTTCTCGACCTCATTGAAGAGGGCAATCTGGGACTCATTCACTCGGTGGAGAAATTTGATCCAGAGCGAGGCTTTCGATTTTCAACCTATGCCACATGGTGGATCCGACAGACCATTGAGCGTGGGCTGATGAACCAGACCCGCACCATTCGATTGCCCATTCATGTGGTCAAGGAAATGAATGTGTACATCAAAGCCGAACGACGTCTGCAACAATCTCTCGACAGGGAGCCAACCGCTGACGATATTGCTAACCTTACAGAACGTCCGGTGGAAGATGTCATCCGTCTGCTGGGTCTGCGTGATCGTGTGACATCAGTGGATGTCGCCATCGGCAAAGACGGTGAAAGGCCACTGCTTGACATCATTCCTGATGAAAACAACGTTGATCCTTCTATGGTGCTCCAGGATGAGAGCGTCAACTCCAACATCAACCAATGGCTGGAAAAACTCGAGTCCAAGCAACGCGAAGTTCTGGTTCGCAGGTTCGGCCTGCATGGCCATGAGAAAAGCACACTTGAGGAAGTCGGTCAGGAGCTTGGTGTGACGCGCGAACGTGTCAGACAGATCCAGATGGAAGCATTGAAGCGTCTGCGCAGAATACTGGAAGGCAGTGGATACTCGGCCGAGAATCTGTTTATGGCGTAATGGCCAGACACAACATCAACCGTACTACTTTCTAATCTGAATCAGCGCCGCTGCAACGGGGCGGTACTCGCTAACCAGCACACTGTATGTTCTGCAGGCAGCGCGAGTGTTCATGACCTCGAGTGCCACTCCCCGTTTTTTCAGTTCAGCCATCAGGGCAAAGTCTGGAAAGATGTGTTCCGAGCCTGAGCCTAACAGCACGATTTCTGGCACTTCACCTTCCACACCATCAAACAAGGGCGCGAAGTGCGCTATCGTCAGATCCTTTACCGAGCCGCTGAACCACTCTTCTACCACTCGTGTCTGGGTGATCATGACGTTACTCCTGTAATCTTGACCGTTCACGCTCAAGACACCTATGCCGTAATTGCTGATCAGGTTTTGATCAGAAGTCTCTAGATGCATTTTCATGGCGCTATAATAACGCCTTGAGCCGACACCTGTCGGCCACAACTCGCATTATGATTTCTCGGCAGGAGAGCTATTTGAAACCGGTGAAGATTGGCCTGCTTGGCCTTGGCACGGTTGGCCAGGGCGTGGCTAACATTCTGGCGCGTAATGCGGCTGAAATCGAGCGGCGCACGGGACGTCCAATCCAGCTTGTGGGCGCTGCTGTGCGCAATCAGGGCAAGGCTGAGGCCCTGGGTCTGGATATAACTGTCACTACGGATTCTGCTGCTCTGGTCAGCGATCCGGACATCGATATTGTCTGCGAAGCCATGGGCGGGGATGATCCGGCTCTTGCGCTTCTGCACAGTGCCATCGACAACGGCAAGCACGTCATTACGGCCAATAAAGCGCTAATTGCTGTTCATGGTAATGAACTTATCAATGCTGCGCAGAAAAAGGGAGTTGTTCTGGCATACGAGTCCTCCGTTGCCGGTGGTATTCCTATCATCAAAGCCTTGCGTGAAGGACTGGCCGCCAATCGTATCCAGTGGCTAGCAGGTATCATCAACGGCACCGGTAATTTCATTCTCTCGGAAATGGCCGAAAAAGGCCGCAGCTTCGATGATGTCCTGGCAGAAGCGCAGGAGCTTGGCTACGCTGAGGCCGATCCTACCTTTGATGTGGAAGGCATCGATGCGGCGCACAAGTTGACCATCATGGCCTCGGTAGCGTTTGGCATGCCGCTGCAGTTCAATGGCGTCTACACGGAAGGCATTAGCAAGGTCACACGTGATGATGTGGAGTTTGCAGAAGAACTAGGTTACCGCATCAAGCATCTGGGCGTTGCCAGGCGACGAAAAGATGGCATCGAGATGCGAGTTCACCCTACGTTGATTCCTTCAAGTCGCTTGCTTGCCAATGTCAACGGCGTGATGAACGCTGTGCTGGTTCAAGGTGATGCTGTTGGTCCAACCTTGTATTATGGGCCTGGCGCAGGTTCTGAGCCCACCGGGTCTTCGGTGGTTGCCGACATCATTGATGTTGTTCGCGCGATGGATGCCAACCCGGATCATCGAGTACCTACCCTCGGTTTCCAGAATGCGGCGCTGGAGTCGCACGTTGTACTCGATACCGCTGATTACATCTCAGCCTACTATCTGAGGCTACAGGCACTGGATCAGCCTGGTGTTATGGCAAGTGTTGCCGCTATCTTCGGCGATCTTGGAATCAGCATTGAAGCTATCCTGCAAAAAGAACCCGAACTGCCTGACAACAGTGAAGAACAGGCAGATGACGTGCCCGTGGTGCCTATCATCCTGTTGACGCGTCGTGTTCGTGAAGGCCTGATCGAGCAGGCAATCGAACGTGTACAGGCGCTAGACACCATCACACAGGCGGTTGTCCGTTTGCGCGTCGAATCTCTTGCGTGATCAGCCGTTTTTCGCAAGTACCCATAATCCGCAAGTACTCATACATACCATGACTGATTCTTCCCGTTCAGGCTCCCATTATCAGGGACTCATTCATCGCTACAAGGATCGGTTGCCAGTAAGTGACAGCACGCCGATCATCACGCTTAATGAAGGTGATACTCCCCTCATACGCCTCAACAATATCCCGCGTGAGCTGGGCAAAGACGTGGATATTTACGTCAAGTATGAAGGTCTCAACCCAACGGCCTCGTTCAAAGACAGAGGCATGACCATGGCTGTCAGTAAAGCTGCAGAAGAGGGTGCCAGGGCCATTGTTTGCGCGTCTACCGGTAATACCTCTGCTGCAGCCGCCGCCTATGCTGCACGAGCGGGAATGACGGCGTTTGTGTTAATCCCCGAGGGAAAAATCCCCATGGGCAAACTGGCTCAGGCCATTGCTCATGGTGCTGTTGTTCTGCAAATAAAAGGCAACTTTGATGATGGCATGCGGCTGGTAAAAGAGGTCGCTGGTGAAGCGCCAGTGGCTATCGTCAATTCGATCAACCCCTACAGACTTCAAGGTCAGAAAACGGCAGCTTTTGAGATTGTTGAAGCGCTGGGACGTGCTCCTGATTATCACTGCATTCCTGTGGGCAATGCTGGCAATATCTCAGGCTACTGGATAGGTTACAGCGAGGCATGCGGTCACAACACGGCATCTTGCACGCTGTGCAACGGGCAGTGTCCCTATCTGGACAACCCGATGACGGATATGCGTCCCGTGATGGTGGGCTATCAGGCTGATGGTGCTGCTCCGTTTCTACGTGGAGAACCCGTGACAGAACCCGAGACTCTCGCCACGGCCATTCGCATCGGTAATCCGCAGAGTTGGGATCTTGCTAAGGCAGCCGTAGACGAGTCGGGTGGCTGGTTTGATGAGGTGAGTGATGATGAGTTGCTCGCCACTCAGGCGCTGCTGGCACGCAAGGAAGGTGTGTTCTGCGAGCCTGCATCGGCGGTTTCACTGTGCGGAGCGCTGCGCGATATCAAGTCAGGTCTGATCCCTGAAGGAAGCCTGATTACCTGCACACTGACCGGCCACGGCTTGAAAGATCCGGACATTGCGATTCGCGGTCAGGAAGACGTGCAAACGGTGAATGCCGATCTGGATTCTGTGAAAGCAGCGATCCTTGCCAATATCTAGTAGTCCGTCCAGCGCATTGATCAGACGACTGCGGGTAAGGCAATGACTGCATCCGGATCCATCAGATCATTTGGAGTAACATCGCCATGCTCGTTGAGCAGTTCTATATAGCGCTCACGGCTGATGGATATTGCACCCATGCTCACCAGATGGGCTGTTTCGAGTTGGCAATCGATCAGCTTGTACCGACCACTCTGAGCCAGATAGGCCAGCGCTACCTTGGATGCGTCGCGTTCGGTTGAGAACATCGATTCACCAACAAAGACATCGCCCAGCTGAATGCCGTACAGCCCGCCCACCAGCCGATGGCCCATCCAGACTTCCAGAGATCGGGCCATGCCAAGCTCATTTAGGGTGCAGTAGGCATCGATCATCTCATTAGTGACCCAGGTGCCCGAGCTGCCTTTGCGCGGCGCCCCGCATTGCTTCATTACCTGGCGATAAGCCAGGTTTTCAGTGATTTCGAAGTGTCCGTTGCGTATGGTCTTGCGCAGGCTGCGAGTGATACGGATGTTATCAGGCCATATAATGCATCGCGGGTCGGGCGACCACCACAGGATAGGCTCGCCGGCTTCGTACCAGGGAAAAACGCCCGCTCGATAGGCCGCCATGAGCCTCTGAGGGCTCAGGTTTCCACCCGCCATAAGCAATCCATTCGGCTCGCTCAAGGCGCTACTGACCGAAGGAAACGGTGTCAGATCATCATCAGGGGCCAGGAACGGAATGGGCATAACGTATCAGATTGTTAATGACTCTTCCTTGAACGGTAGCAAATCATTGAGCCCCTTGCACCTCTGCTGTACATGTGGCGTTTCCTGGGACAAAAAATTCGCGATTGCGTTACGAAATTGCGGATGCTGAATATAGTGTGCAGAGCGGGTCAGGGTCGGTACAAATCCTCGTGTGATCTTGTGCTCCCCCTGGGCGCCAGGTTCAAAGTTTTGTATTGAATTGACAATACAATATTCTATACCCTGGTAGTAGCAAGCTTCAAAGTGCAGAGCATTATACTCCACCCGGCAGCCCCAGAAGCGCCCATACAGTGTTGTCTCACCGATAAACATGATGGAGCAGGCAACTGGCCATTCGGGTTGCTCGTCTTCCGGGTCATAGGCAAAGACAATAAGCACTTTGTCTCCCATGTTTTTACCGATGATTTCAAAAAAATCGCGAGTTAACGAGGGATTTCCCCATTTGCGATCAAATGTTGACTTATAGAACCTGTGTACCCAGCGCCACTCCTGCTCACTCAGTGTTGATCCCAGCCGTTGCTCAAGCCGAAGACCTGCGTCAGTGACATACCGCCGCTCCCGGCGGATAGTCTTGCGCCGTTTAGCGGTGCATCGTGAAAGAAAGTCTTCGAAGTCGCTGTAACCATTGTTGTGCCAGTGGTATTGACAGTCAAATCGACGCAGATGATCCGTCACCACTGCCAGTTGATCAATGTCGTCGGCCTCAGCGGTGTCTGCGTTAGCGTGCCGTTCGGATCGTGGTTCTGATTCAGGCATCGTCACGGGACGGGTGGCACACAGCACATCACTTTCAGCCTCGGTGAGAAACAGAAAATGCACGCTGGAGAATTTTTCACTGTGCGCATACTGGCGAACAGCCGCTGCTAGTAAACGAACCGTGTCTTCGAAAGGCTGGTCTGCCCTCACCAGCAGTCTGCGCCCAGTGGCAGGTGTGAACGGTATACTTGAAACCAGCTTGGGGTAGTACTCCATCTGATGGCGCTGATACGCATCGGCCCACGCCCAGTCAAATACGAACTCTCCGTATGAATTCGTCTTGATGTAGCTGGGCACAGCGCCTAACAATTGTTTGCCAGCACTCTCGTCGCCCTGGTCACCGTCCTTGTCGGTCTCCCACAACAGAAAATACCGGGGGTACCAGCCAGTCCGGTCGCCCAGGCAGCCGGTAATGTCTAGAGTATGCAAAAACTCATGACGTAAAAACGGATTTCCATCGTCGCAAAGTGCGTTCCATTGTGCCGGCAATACCTCTGCCAGCGAGTCTCGCACTTCTACCTGTAACGCTTTCTGTAGCTCTTTGCTCATGGTGTCCTATACGGCAAAGCTGAGCATTGGTTCCAGCCAATACGCTCTCCGTGGCATGAGTCGGATATATGAGTCGTAGCGTACTGCCCGGAACCTGTTGAATATGGTCAAGCTGAATCGTTGGCCTCAAGATAACGTTCAGCGTCCAGAGCTGCCATACAACCTGTGCCTGCAGAGGTTATGGCCTGGCGATAAACATGGTCCATGACATCACCCGCAGCAAATACGCCGGCAGCGCTGGTGGCCGTTGCATCACCGGCACTGCCTCCGTGTACCTTGATGTAACCATTCTCCATGTCCAGTTGTCCCTCGAACAGTGCTGTGTTTGGCTTGTGCCCGATGGCAATGAACACACCCATCAGGTCTATGTCCTCGGTGGTATCTGATTCAGTGCTGCGAATACGCATGCCGGTGACACCTGACTGATCCCCGAGCACCTCATCCAGGGTGTGATTCCATGCAATTCGCACATTACCGTTCTTTTCTTTTTCAAACAGTCTGTCCTGCAGGATTTTTTCGGCGCGAAGCGAATCACGTCGATGGACCAGTACCACCTCCCTGCATATATTAGAGAGGTACAAGGCCTCTTCTACAGCCGTATTGCCGCCACCAATGACGGCCACTTTCTGCTGTCTGTAGAAAAAACCGTCGCAGGTAGCGCAGGCAGAAACTCCGCGTCCCTTGAACGCCTCTTCGGAAGGTAATCCCAGATACATCGCACTGGCACCGGTCGCTATGATCAGTGAGTCACAGGTGTAGTTGCCAGTGTCGCCGGCGAGCGCCAGAGGACGTTTCGAGAAATCAACACTGTGAATGTGGTCGCTGATGATGTCGGTGTCAAAACGTTCAGCATGCGCCTTGAAGCGCTCCATGAGCTCCGGGCCCTGAACACCCATGGCGTCCGCTGGCCAGTTATCGACGTCTGTCGTGGTGGTCAGTTGTCCACCAGGCTCCATTCCGGCGACCAGAACGGGGCTGAGATTGGCGCGGGCTGCGTAAACGGCGGCGGTATAGCCTGCCGGCCCAGAACCCAGAATGAGCAATTTGCAATGACGTGCGTCTGACATAGGGTAATCCGTGTTGATCCTTATACTTGTGCGCCGGAATAGTACCCCTAAACCGGTAAGAGGCGTCAGGTGGGTTGTTATTCCTCTGCTACACTTTTAGGTTCGAAGATCATCTATCACAGCGGATTCAACCAGGACAGTTTTTTTGGCTCAAGCTACCAAAAAACGCGCTGCTGCGGCTCGCCGCAAAAAAGTGCCAGCAGCCCGCAAGAGCACAGCCGCTGCCAAAGGGTCAGGGCGGGTTGCCAGTCGGCGTGCCACCGCTACCCGACGAACAGCCAGCAGTGGGTCACGCAAAGGCGTAAGGGCTGCTGATGCACGTGCCTCGGCTGAGGCCAGTCTTGCCGATGCTGCATCCCTTGGGCACATGGCCAGACTGTTGAGAGAGGTGGGTGGTATCATTTGCCTGTTCGCAGCCTTGATTGCGCTGTTGGCCCTGGTCAGCTTTGACGTCAACGACCCTGGCTGGTCTCAAACGGGCTCGGGTGATGCCATAGAGAACAGCGTCGGACGTGTTGGTGCCTGGTTCGCCGATGTGTCTTTGTATCTGTTCGGTTTCATGGCCTACCTGATCCCCTTGGTGGTTGGCATGTCCGGTTGGTTGCTGTTTCGCAGTCATCGCAGTTCCATAACGACTTATCGGCCCTTTGTGTTCGTCAGGGTGATTGGTGTTGCTCTGATGCTGGTCAGCGCCAGTGGTCTTGCCGATTTGCACTTCAGCGTAACAGAGGGTTCCTTGCCGCAAGGTACTTTTGGCGGCGGTGTATTGGGTACGGCTGTCGCGTGGCGGCTGGTGCCGTTTCTTCAACATCTCGGTACTACGCTGGTTCTACTCGGGCTGTTTCTCAGTAGTTTTACGCTGGCCTTCGGCACATCATGGATCCAGATGATCGAGCATCTGGGCAGCGCCGTGGTCACATTGATTGACGGTTTGCGCTTTCGTGCGCGGGCGTTTATCGATGCACACGACGAGCACAGCCGCATGCTGGCTGCTGATCGAGTACGAGACGCCCACCTGCGAGCGCAGGAAAGTGACACTGCCGGTACATCGGGCCTGGCCAAGTCACGCTCCCCCAAATCGCTCACACGCAGGAAATCGACTGAGAAGGATTCTGCTGATCCGCTAATTGACTACGGGCAGACACCTGCACCAGGCCTGGCCACCGGTATGGGTGCTGCACTGGCGATGGCGCGTGAGAAAGCGCGGGCTTCTCAGGAGCTGGCGGGAGTTGCGGCCAGTACAGTCACTAAAACAACCCGCCGAACCAACAAGTTTGATGTGTTGGGTGATTCGCTGGGTGAAGCAGATGCCTTGCTGGCTGATGAGTTTGATCAGACCGTGCAGATTGACCGCGCCACCGACTTTGCAGTGCAGGCCATGGACAACCCCAAGCCAGCGCTGCCCAAACCGGTCGAGCCGGTGGATGAGGCTCCCGTGCACGACGTCATCCTGCCAACGATAGATCCGGTAGCCAAAAAGAAGAAAATTGCTATCAAGCCGCGTGTGGTCGAACAGAAGCAGGCCAAGCTGTTTCTGGATGTTCCGGATTCCGATTTGCCACCACTATCGTTGCTTGATACACCAGAACCCCAGCAACCCGGCTTCTCCGAAGAGGATCTGGAAGCACTCTCCAGACTTCTGGAAGAAAAACTGGCCGAATTCCGCATTACCGTTCAGGTCGTTGCCGTTCATCCGGGGCCGGTTATCACCCGCTTCGAAATGGAACTTGCACCGGGCATCAAGGCCAGCCGGATCACTGGCCTGTCGCAGGATATTGCGCGATCGATGTCGCTGGTGAGCGTACGGGTTGTAGAAGTCATAGCGGGTAAATCAACAATTGGCATCGAAGTGCCCAACGACCATCGCGAGATTGTACAGCTCACCGAGATGTTGCAATCTGACCAGTACTTTGAAGAAAAATCGCCATTGACGCTGGCCCTGGGGAAGGACATCAGTGGCCAGTCAGTGACCGCGGATCTGGGGAAAATGCCGCACTTGCTGGTGGCTGGTACCACAGGTTCAGGTAAGTCGGTGGCGGTCAACTCCATGCTGATCAGTTTGCTATTCAAGGCGACCGCGAAGGATGTACGACTGATTCTCATCGATCCGAAGATGCTCGAACTCAATGTCTACGATGGTATTCCGCATCTACTGGCGCCTGTCGTCACGGATATGAAAGAGGCAGCCAACGCGTTGCGTTGGTGCGTTGGCGAGATGGAACGTCGCTATACGGTCATGGCCGCATTGAAGGTGCGAAACATTACTGGTTATAACCGAAAAGTGAACGATGCCATCAAGGCGGGTAAGCCCATTGTTGATCCTTTGTATCAGGCCGAACTGTCCCTGAATCCATCCGGGCCTCCGCCAACCCTTGAGCCTATGCCGTTTATCGTGGTTGTGGTTGATGAATTTGCCGACATGATGATGCAGGTTGGCAAGAAGGCAGAGGAGCTCATTGCGCGTATTGCGCAGAAAGCCCGTGCTGCTGGTATTCATCTCATTCTGGCGACACAGCGGCCTTCCGTTGACGTGATCACCGGTCTGATCAAAGCGAACGTGCCCACACGCATAGCCTTTCAAGTGTCTTCAAAAATCGACTCACGTACCATCCTTGACCAGGGTGGAGCGGAGTCTTTGCTGGGCAACGGTGACATGTTGTATCTGCCACCGGGCACAGCACTTCCGGTACGGGTGCACGGTGCGTTTGTCGACGATCATGAGGTGCAGAGTGTAATCGCGCATATCAAGCAGACAGGCGAACCCAACTACATAGAAGAAATTCTGCAGGAAAGCCAGGCAGCCATACCCGGTATCTCCGGTGGTGAGGCTGAAGGCGGCAGTGGTGAATCTGATGCGCTCTACGATCAGGCCGTGGCTATTGTGCTCGAATCGCGCAAGGCTTCAATCTCCTATGTGCAACGTCGTTTGAAAATCGGCTACAACCGGGCTGCGCGAATGATTGAAGAGATGGAAGCGGCCGGTGTCGTCAGTACGGTTACTGGCAGTGGCACACGCGAGGTACTGGCACCACCTCCGGGTTAAAAATCTGAGCACACTTTTTGATTTTGAACTGAATGCAATATTGCGTCTGCATTGATTCCCATGCCTTACACTTGCAACCGGGTCTCGCTGGCACCATCACTTAACATTGTAGTGCGGAAATGAGTATATGCCTGTGAAAACTGTGCTTGTGAAAACTGTTGCGTCCGTCTCTTTGCCGGTGCTCTTCAGGCGTCTTGGCGCTGTTGTTTTGCTGTCTGTCGGCTTAACCGGTCTTGTTCAGAAAGCCGCCTTTGCTGACGAATCCGGGGAGGCATCGATCCAGTCTCTGGAGACGTTCATTGAGCAGCTGACAAGCTTTGAAGCCTCGTTTGAGCAGACGCTTTATGATGCGGATTCTGAACCCTTGCGAACCTCGGAAGGCACGATCAAGCTCAAGCGTCCGGCACGTTTTGTCTGGACATACAGCTCTCCCGAACCTCAGCTTATCCTGGCGGACGGTGAGCGCATCTGGCTCTATGATGAAGATCTTGAACAGGTCACAGTGAATGCCATAGATGAGCGTATCAACGGCACGCCTCTGCAATTATTAATGCAGGCAGCACCCTTGAGTGAAGGGTTTGACATCGAGTCGCTGGGTAAATCTGATGGCATTGACTGGTTTGCTCTGACACCATTGACACAGGCGTCTGATTTTGAAGAAGTGTTTATTGGCCTGCGAGATGACACCATTGCCGCGATGGAGTTGCGCGACAGCTTTGGACAGGCAACACAGATCCGGCTGGACAATTTTAACGCTGATGTGGAGCTCGATGACTCGCTGTTCATCTTTGAAGTACCAGAAGGTGTTGATGTCATAGGTCTGGATGAATAGTTCGCTCGAACTGTTCGGCGCCGACGATACGGTAAGACCGCTGGCGGACAGGTTGCGTCCTCGGTCGCTGGACGAATTTGTCGGGCAATCGCATCTGCTGGGACCGGATAGCACGCTGCGCCAAGCCATAGAGCGAAACCGTCTGCATTCCATGATTTTCTGGGGCCCGCCAGGCACCGGTAAGACAACTCTGGCACGTATGATTGCCCATCGTTGTGATGCTCACTTCATGAGTATTTCGGCCGTGCTGGCAGGTGTAAAGGACATCCGTGAAAAAGTTGCACAAGCGCGAGAACGTCTGCAAGGTCACGGGCAGCGTAGCGTTCTGTTTGTTGACGAAGTCCATCGCTTCAACAAGTCGCAGCAGGACGCTTTCTTGCCGCATATAGAAGATGGTACCTTGTATTTTGTAGGCGCCACCACCGAGAATCCGTCGTTCGAACTCAATAACGCGTTGTTGTCGCGTGTGCGGGTCTATGTTCTCAAGCATCTGGAAAAGGCCGATCTGCGTGCCGTGATCGACAGAGCGCTAAGCCATACTGAGCACGGTCTGGGCAATCAGAACCTAATCATGGAAGAGGCCCATCGCGATCAGTTGGCTGCTACCGCTGATGGTGATGCACGACATGCGCTTGTGCTGTTGGAGCTGGCTTCAGACTGTGCCCGCGAGGAGGGCGACAAGCGAGTTATCGATCAAGCGGTTATCCAGGAAGTTACCCGTGATAGCTTTCGTCAGTTCGACAAAGGCGGTGATCATTTTTACGATCAGATATCTGCATTGCACAAAAGTATGCGCGGATCAGACCCGGACGCGGCTTTGTACTGGTATTGTCGGATGCTCGATGGCGGTTGTGACCCCTTGTACATAGCGCGTCGTGTGTTGCGCTTTGCCTCCGAGGACATTGGCAATGCTGACCCACGCGCAGCGCAGTATGCGTTGTATGCCTGGGATACTTACCATCGATTGGGCAGTCCTGAAGGTGATCTGGCTATTGCTCATGCGATTGTGTTCATGAGCTGCGCCCCCAAGAGCAATGCGGTGTATACAGCCTTCAAGCAAGCCATGGCATTCGCTCGCGAACAGGGTAATCAGCCAGTGCCGATGAGCCTTCGTAATGCACCCACCAGGCTGATGAAGGAACTGGGACACGGTGAGGAATATCGTTATGCCCATGATGAAGTGGATGGATTTGCTGCTGGCGCACATTATTTTCCTGATACCTTGCCAGCCCAACAATTCTATAACCCGGTTAATCGGGGTCTGGAAATCAAGATCAGCGATCGACTGGCAGATCTTCGAAAACGCAACAAGGCCTCCGGAAGCTGAACGTTTTACAAGGGAAATATACGGATATGGCATTGAACTTCACACTGGCAGACTGGGACAAGCAACGTGACTGCGATGCCGTAGTGGCGTTGTTGCAAGCTTATGCCTTGCATCCCATGGGCGGCGGTGAGGCTTTGAGTGACTATGCTGCTGACAACCTGCCAGCCGCCATGGCAGGAACGCCCGGTGCTTTTTCGATCATCGGGTGGCGTATCGATAATGCCGGAAAGCGCAGCGCCGTGGCGCTGGCCAATTGCTTTACAACACTGTCAACATTTGCCTGCAAGCCGCTGGTCAATATTCACGATTTGTACGTTGCAGACAGTGCACTCGGGCAGGGAACCGGTCAAGCCATATTGGCCAGTGTAGAAAAGGAGGCGACACGTCGTGGTTGTTGCAAGGTGACTCTGGAGGTGCTGACTGGCAACCAGGGCGCTATCCGTGCGTACGAGAAATTCGGTTTTAAGAACTATACGCTGGACGAAACCACTGGTCACGCTTTGTTCATGCATAAGAAGCTGGGTTGACAGTAGAGCCTGTAACGCTGCGCTGGCGTAGCCAGACCCTACAAGCTAAAACGTTAAGCGTTTAGTTCATTCATCACGGCAAGAAAGTTTGCCACTTCTTGGGTCGAATTGTAATGGCACATGGAGACTCTCACGCAGCTATCGAGATTCAGCGGGTCGAGTATATTGCCCGAGTAGTGGTCGGCCTTGCGCAAGTGTGTCCGTATGCCTTCATCGTTGAGTTTTTTTACGACGTCTGCCGAATCAAGACCTGTAACGGTAAGTGATACAAGACCCTCGCGTGATGGATTGTCTTCACCACCAATGATAACCACGTTTTCCAGATCGGCGAGTCCGCGCAAGTTTCCTGTGCCATGAATCATGGCGTGTGTGAGCGATTTTTCGTGTTGCTTTATGGCCATTGCTGCCGCATTGAATTTATCTTGTCTGTCAGTGCCACCGCCTACCTGCTCTCCAAGCCATTCGAAATAATTGACAACGTCTGACAGCGTTGCATACGCTCCTGTGTCACGTGTGCCCATTTCCCAGTTTTCGTCCGGGCCATTCATCAGGTTGTTGTGCGGCAATGTGGATAGCGCGTCGGATATCCATGCCAGTCCATAGCCATGACGGGAAAACACCTTGTAAGGTGAGATCACATAGCCATCAACGTTGTATGCCTTGAGATCCATGCCACCATGAGCGGCATGCTGAATGCCGTCAACAATAATGATGCAATCGGGTGCAACACTACGAATCGCCTTGACGCATTGTGCAACATCAACACTCATACCGGTGACCGGGGAGGTGTGCAGTATGGTGGCTACCACCGTGTTCTCGGTAACATGTGATGCGTAGGCATCAGCAGTGACTGTCCCTGTGGCGTCATCGTGTTTGACGAGCACATGCGTATGCTCGGCAATTCTTGCCCAGCGATCGCAAGCCGAACGCGTTGCCGGATGTTCAAGTGTAGAGCCGAGCACAACCCCGCCTTTTTCTCTTCCCAGACAGGCATTCATGATGAGGCGAAACAACAATTCGGTGCCGCTCTCACCCACGAAGAACTGCCCACCCTCAGCGTTCATGAAGACGCGCATGTCATCTTTGGATTTACTGATGACGTTGACCAGCTCATGACTACCGGGATTGTCTCTTCCCTGGTTGTCAGGAATAGCGGCATAGTGTGTGGATGTGCTGACAACCGATTTCAGGGTAAGAGCACCGCCAGCGTTTTCAAAAAACACCCTTTTACCCTGCTGGGGGCACTCATCCACTTGTGCAAAGCGATCACGTATTTTTGTTAGCAATGGTTCGTCAATTGTGTACATATGTCGTTACTTTTCAGGTTTTTTGGGGCGCGGTGCAGACTATTCCATAGAGTGTGACATAACGGCTCAACAACGTGTTTCGTGTTGTTGCAGGGCCCATTGAACGTGCTCTCGCACCAGTGCAGATTCATCATTGTGGCGCGCCCGCAGACTGGTTACCACATCGGTGGTCGTTGGCGCGTTACCCAATGCCACCGCAATGTTGCGCAACCATCGTTCGTGCCCGATACGGTGAATGGGCGAGCCGGCCAGATTGGTGCGAAATGTTGTTTCGTCCCAGCTGAAAAGCTCAACCAGCGTTGTGCTGTCCAGTGAATGTCGGGTTCGAAAATCAGGCTCTGTGCTGGGGCTGCTGAATTTATTGAAAGGGCAAACCAGTTGACAATCGTCACAGCCGTAAATGCGGTTGCCCATGGCCTGCCGAAATTCGACAGGAATGCTCTCTTTGAGCTCAATCGTCAGATACGAGATACAGCGGCGGGCGTCCACTGTGTAGGGAGCTACTATGGCGTCGGTAGGGCAGGCCTGCATGCAGGCAGTGCATGAGCCACAGTGTTCCTTTACAGGGTGTGAATCCACAGCCAATGGGAGATCGGTGTACAGCTCGCCGAGAAAAAACCAGCTTCCGGCATCCTTGGTTAACAGATTGCTGTGTTTGCCTATCCAGCCCAGGCCTGCTTTCTGGGCAATGGCTTTCTCCAGAACCGGTGCGCTATCGACAAATGCCCGGTAACCAAACTCCCCGTAGTGCTCGGTAATCCGGCTGGCCAGTTTTTGCAGGCGATTTCGCAGCACCTTGTGGTAATCACGCCCCAGTGCATAGCGTGAAACATACGCCAGCGCGGGGTCGTGCAGAACAGCCCAGGCATCGGCTGAATCTGGCGGGTAATAATCCATGCGTACCGATATGATGCGGGTGGTGCCCGGCAGTAACTCATCGGGCCGACTACGCTTAGTGCCATGGCGCTGCATGTATTCCATGGAGCCATGGAAGCCTGCATCAAGCCAGTTGAGCAGATGTGTTTCGTGCTCTTCAAGTTCTGTGTCTGTAATAGCGCAATGTGTCAGCTGCAACTCATGTGCAATTTGCTTGACGGCCAGACTCAAGGCTTCCGGGGTCAGATTCGAAGGACGTTGCTTTGATGGGCTCTGAATCGGCGGGCTCTGATCGGATAGGTTCTTTTGTTTCACGAATCAGGATGGTCCGGTTCTACGAGTCAGGGTCGGAGTGCTCAAAATGTCCGTTCTTGTAATAGACAATGGTGCCGGCCTTTGCGCCCCACGCCTGCCAGGCTTTGATGGGATTTCTGATCCACGAGCCTGCGGGATAAAACCCTTGTGCATCATATACCGCACCCTTGAGTACGAGAAGCTCCTCACCGCGTGGATCAATGCGAGTCTTGAAGGCGACGGTCCGGTTCCAGCGCACTAGCATCACATTGCCAGCACGATGCCCGTGCAGTGGCATCACGTCTGTCCCTTCAACAGGTCCCGGAAACCAGTTTGCTTCATCATTAGTATCCAAGCGTCGCCACTCTGTATCGCTTTGCTTCATCTGGCCAACGGCGATGTAGATCAGTGCAGGCTCCTCCTTGCCCATGGTGGCAGCGCGGCGGAATTTCAGATTGCTCACCTCCTGATCTCTCTTATATGGAACTCTGTAATACCAGCTGGCCTGATAGCTATCCAGTCGCGAGGTCAGCACGCCCTTCTGAATCAGAATTTCCAGATCAGGATGGTTACCGAGTTCTATGGACTCGTGGCCATGACTGAAGCGCAGTTGCACGACAATTCGTGGCCTGGCACCCGGAACATACTCCATGACTCGCATATCCACACCCTCTCTGGATGTGGGGAACCAGCGTTCCTCGCCACCTAGACAGACCACACGCGAATCAAAGTCGGTATGCATCGGCTGAAGTTGTTCGGAGAACCAATCGGGCAACGACGTGCCATCAGCTCCAGAGTGCTCAGAAGGTGTTGAAGTCACTGAAACGTCACTTTTTTCGAAAGAATACTTTGTTCATCGACCAAAGCACGACGAATCCGTTGTAATTTCTCCAAACGTTCTCTATTATTATAGAGAACATCCGGAGAACGTTTATGGATACCAACCAATCGCTCACACATCTGGAAGGTCGTGTTCTGGCGGCTATCGAACGGCACATCAAGGTGGAGGGCGTTGCGCCCACTATTGCCGAACTGGCGGCCGACTTGCGTCTGAAATCCAAGGGTACTGTTCATCGCTACGTTCAGGCACTGATCGCCAAAGGCAAGCTGGAGAGACATGGTAACGGTTGGCGAGGCCTGCGAATAGTCGGATTGGCCATGCCCACCCAGCCATCCAAGATCAGAAGGCTGCCTGCGCCGGTGGGTTCCAACCCTGAGGACATGAACAAACCCGGAACACTGACGCGTCTCAGGCCCGAATCCAATGTCAGCCAGCCCATTGCCTTGCCAGCGGAGCTGTCGGCGGCCTTGCGCCGTCACGGCACCATCGAGGCCGGGGATGATGTCGATGACACTAAAGGCAACGCGCTGGCTAACCTGCGGATACCACTGCTAGGTCGCATTGCTGCGGGCCAGCCGATCGAAGCCATCGAAGATGCAAACTATCTGGACCTGGCGGCGTTTTTTATCGGTCCTGATCGCTATGCGCTGCGTGTCAGCGGCGAGTCCATGATGGATGTCGGCATTCTCGACGGTGATACCGTCATCGTCAGAAAACAGAATACGGCGCGCACTGGCGACATTGTCGTAGCTTTGATAGATTCTCAGGAGGCAACGCTGAAGCGTCTGGGGACTGTCAAAGAGGGCATGGTAGAGCTTATCCCCGAAAACAGCTCGATGAGCACCATGCTCTACGCGGCGCACCGCGTCAGTTTTCAGGGTGTGCTGGTTGGGCAGCTCCGCAGCTACTGAAACAAGGTCGTTACCATGGATGTATTATCGCGAGTGCCCGATTATGAATAAGCAAAGAAGCAGAAAACGATGAGTGAGCTCAGTGAAGAGGTCCTGCACGCACTCAAGACGGCGTTCTGTTACATGCCCAAAGCGAACGACGTCAATGAGTACGACTACCCCGGGCGAGTCGAACAGATTCTGTCAGATCTGGACACAGTCAAGGAAGTGCTTCTGATCAATGGCGTTGATCCCGACGAGGTTGCAGACGAAATTCATCCCGATCAGGCGAACAACTCGTCTTATTAGCACTGTGTATCAGGCAAGCTTTCAGCAGGTAGATACGATTCAATCCTCATTGAGACGTGCAGAGAAATCGCTTAGCACCGGGCCGTCAATATCAACGAGGGATCGAGCCGCATCGGTAATACGCTCCAACTCAACCAGCGTTAGATGGTTAGCTGCCTGCTTGTCCAGGCGTGCAACTTCGGAGTGCACAAAACGGCCCGTGCGCGCCTCCACCAACTGCATATTGATTTGTGTTTCGTCAGACTCCTGTACGGCTGTCAACGTGAGTATGTAGTCCTCGGCCCAAAACCGAATGTCACGCTCGCTGTCCAGTATCCTGTACACATTGACATGTTCGCTTTCGGAGATCACACCACTTACCAGCGTGTTGAGACTATTCTCAAGCTCATTTCCATAATCTATGGCGCTGATGAATATGGTTGGTTCGGTAGGTCGGCCACGTGTTGAGAGATCTCGACCAGGCTCTTTAGTTGCGGCAAGAATTTCAGGCTCGCTGCTGCTGAATCTTTCTTGAAGCAATCCGAAAACAATGGCTGCAGCGATTGCAGCAGCAATAGCCAGTCTAGGCAGTTTGACGAGCGCTTCATTAACCGATGCAATAATTGGTGACGACTTGAAATTCTCGCGTTCTATATCGTCGGTGCTTGTTCCAGGGTTGGGTTTGGTTTCTACACCTGGATCATTGAGCAGATCTGTTTTAACAAACGGAGGTGGATTAACAATGTCGGCCACAGTGCTGGCAGATGCTTTACCGTCTCTTTTGTCGTCATAGGGATTTGGCCGCTCATTCAACGTATCAACTAACACAGGACTCAGCTGTCGGGCTTTTGTGCTGTTTGCATCCCTGCGTTCGAAAGAGGGCACATACGAGCCTGGTGTCATCGTGATGACGACAACAGCATCTGGATTTTCATCATTGTAGGCGGCCAGTGCAGCGCGCAGTCGCCCGGCAAGAACACGAACGACCGGATCGTTTTGCGGATCGAACGAGTCTGGCTTGCCTAGTGCGTCGACTGCAACTGTGAATGCCTTGATTCGGCTTTGATTGCCATCAGCGGCCTGCTCAACCACATAGCGCAAAAAAGCGGACATTTGTGGTGCTGCTTCGAATTTATCAGTCGCAAGGATTGCTTCCAGAGCCTGCATGACTTCCTGGCGTTCATCATTGCTCAAAACACGGTCTTTTTCAGATTCTTGCATATCAGATTCTTGCATATATGGATGAATCCATGCATCAATAGCGAAAACCCTTTCGCAAGAATAGAGATAGCCCACTGGCTATAGTTTTAGCACGATACGATCCGTCGCACAGCGCTCAAGCATTATCATATACGTATTGCATTCGTTGGAATCAGCTCTTGACCGACCATATTTATCAGGTTCAGTGGATGGAAGACGCAAAAAATTGCGTTTAGGACAAGTTTCTTTCCATTGAGTTGACAATTGATGGTGTGATTTGACAATTGCGGACAGTAGATTTATCAGTGCCGCAATAGGGGTAACATCAACCCTCATGAACAATGACAAACGTGTAGAGATGTTCCGTCGTCTCAAACAAGCGAACCCTGAGCCCAGGACCGAACTTGAATACTCCTCTGCATTCGAGCTGCTGGTGGCCGTTACATTATCCGCCCAGGCCACTGATGTCAGCGTAAATAAAGCCACCCGTGGTTTGTTTGCTGTGGCTGATACGCCAGAAAAAATGCTTGCCCTGGGCGTAGATGGTCTGAAGCCATATATACGTACGATTGGTTTGTTCAATACTAAGGCAAAGAATGTGATTGCGGCATGCCGCATGCTGTGCGAAGTGCACAATGGTGTCGTACCTGATAATCGCGAAGCGCTTGAGGCATTACCCGGGGTCGGGCGTAAAACGGCCAACGTTGTTTTAAACACCGCTTTCAGGCAGCTGGCCATGGCCGTGGATACTCACATTTTCAGAGTTTCCAATCGAACAGGTCTCGCACCGGGGAAGGATGTTGTTGCTGTCGAGAAGGCGTTATTGCGTTTTGTACCCAAGGACTATCTGTTAGATGCGCACCATTGGCTTATTCTGCATGGCCGCTACGTGTGTGTTGCTCGCACCCCGCGATGTCCCGAATGTCAGATCAGCGATCTATGCGATTATCGTTCAAAGACTGAAGTGGACGAAAAAGGAAGGCTTGTAGCGAAAAGCATCACTAAGAGGCGCACAAAATTCAGTGCGGAAAACGTGGCAGAAAGACAGGCAAAAAAAAGGCAGAAAAAAAAGGCCAAAAAACAGACAAATAAACAAACGAAGAAAAAAGCTGCGACTAAAGCCGCTGCCGATGTTTTCAAGCTATTACGCAAGCCTTCGGGAAAATCAGCTCGTTGATACGCATGAGTCTTCGTTATCATCGCTATTACAGTGCGCAAATTTTCCCACTATGTGCAAACATTCCCACAACATGAGTAGTGTGTTTCACTAACGATCACAGGACGACAGAGAGCTGACGTGCACGCCGTCGATTTCCAGAACACTGACACCAGCGATGATGCCGAATTTGTGCGCCTTCTGCGTTCCGCATCCATTCTGGTTGTCGAAGATGAACCGGGCATGCGTAATTTCCTGAAACGCGCGCTTGAGAATCGTTGCGCCTTGCTGGAGGTTGCCGGTAGCGCTGAAGAAGCAGAAGCGCCGATTTGCACTATCGCTTGAGTGCATTGCCACTGGAGATTGCACCACTGTGCGAGCGCGGCGATGACATTAAACTACTGGCAGATGCCTTTAAGCAGCGTTTTTCCAATCAGCTGCGAGTTGCCCAGGTGGAGCTGTTACACGACGACTGGGAAAGACTGCACGCCTACAACTGGCCGGGAAACGTTCGAGAGTTGGGCAACGTCATTGAGCGCACTCTTTTGCTGGGTTATCTGAGTGGAGACAGTCTGATCGCGGATAGTCAGAGCACGACATGGGAAGGTCGGGATTTCCCTTAAGCTACGATCTGGAAACGGTAGAGCGGGCTCATATCGAGGCTGTGCTTGCGTCTGTTGGCAATAACAAATCGGCGGCAGCCAGAGTGCTGGGTGTGTCACGCAAGACGCTGGAGCGCAAACAGGCGCTTTGGTATGGCGCCTAGCAAATCCTACAGAGGTCGTATTTGAGCAGCCGGTACACCAGCTTACGGTATCGGCTACTCAGCCTTGTTCTGGTGCCGCTGGTATTGCTTGCAGTGACCGTCATGTTGCTTGCCTACCGCTGGTCCAGCAATTACACCTACGAACAATTGTTCGTCAAGGTCAATACCGATCTGCGCGTCGCGCGCGACAGTTTCTCGGATATTGAGGCTAACGGGCAGAGGCAATTGCTCGCGCTGGCGAACAGTGCCCGGCTGACGGCGGCCATTGAGGCGGGCAATCGCGTCGCTATTCTGCAGGCGGGTCTACTGCTCAATCGAAATTTTACCTTCGTTGATCGCATCCGTGATCTGGTCTACGGGCCAGGCAGTCTGGCAGCGGCTGTGGCTGCCATCGTGGGGGCGCGATCAATATTTGCACCCATTGAGGCTATTACATCAGTGGTCAGGGCAACTGCGCGCGGCGAGCATCGACGCATCGGCCCGATGTCCACAGGCAACGAGATCGGTGAACTGGCTTCGCAGTTCGATGCCATGTTAATTAGTGTCGATTTGCATCGACAACGTATCGAGCGAGATGCATTGCTGCTCGAAGAGAAAGTCGCCCTGCGAACATCCGAGCTCGAGCAGCAAAATGGACGTTTACAGGATTCCATCGAATTGTTAAAGCGGACTCGCCGACAGCTTGCCACCGCTGAGAAGCTGGCCGCATTGGGTGAGCTCACCGCAGGAGTTGCCCACGAGATCAATAATCCCACGGCTGTCGTTCTGGGCAATATGGACGTGCTGGTTGCTGATCTGGGCGTTCAGCGGAAGTCAGTTCAGACGTAGATCGATCTGATCATCGAACAGGTTTACCGCATCAGATCAATCACTGATCGCTTGCTTCAGTATTCGCGTGTGGTGCGACAAAAGCACGATGGAAAACAGCAACCGTTCGATCAGGCAGACATCATCGGTGCTCAGGAATTACCCATCAGCGCGATGACATTGCTTCACGAACCCGACCCTCTGGAGCATCCACCGGTGGTTCTGAGTGATCTTATCGACGACACTCTTAAACTTCTGGCGCATGAACTGGCCGGGCGAAACATCCAGGTACACGTAAAAAACCAGACCAGAAAGGCTGCCGTTATCGATCGACAGGAATTGCAGCAAGTGCTGATCAATCTGCTGAGTAATGCCATTGCTGCAGTCGACGAGGATGGTGCTATTACCGTTGAAGCCTGTGATCAGGGTGCACGGCTTGTAAACATTTGTGTCGAGGATGATGGTCGCGGCATCGATCCTGAGCATTTGCCACTTGTCTTTGACCCCTTTTTTACAGCAGGAAAAGCGCAAGGCACAGGCTTGGGGCTGTCAGTCAGCTATGGTATCGTGCGGCGCTATGGAGGTGATATTCTGGTGACGTCTATCAATGGTCAAGGCAGCAGGTTCGTGGTCAGTCTGCCAGCAGTGTGAACTGCATTATGACGGGAACATTACCGATACCTTTGTACTGTTAAGTATTCGCTAAACAGGGCGCTGTATTGCTATGCTCTACACTTGAAGAGCCTTTACTTGTTATGGATACCTAAACCTCGTGGCGCGCGCATATCCGCTCACAGATCTTGTCAAACTTGTCCGAGCCTATGGAGTGCTGGCGGGTACCTCCGACATGGAACGCGTTATCGCGGGCACACTTAGTCGCAACTGGATCGCCAAAGAGGTTGAACACTTCGTTCCCTTGTCCAGCTTGTCCCGGCAATTGTTCAAAACGCTGCGTGGACGAGACCTTCTGGCCGCGGAGCTTTTTCCTGATCAGGACATCGATCCTGACACCATCGATCCCGAAGCGCTCGATATCAGCACCATAGGTCGACGCAAGCTGATCAACACGAACCGGCTTCCCAAGCTCGAACCCATTATTCATGCATCAGTACTGACCGCCAACATGCTGCTGGGTGTGCGGTTGTACGGCTGCCATGGCAAAGGCATGAAGTCTATGTCTCACGACATCATTGTCGCGTCAATGCTACAGGAAGCCTACGGCAAGGCTTATCGGTACAGCGCGTTTTCTTCACACGACAAAGAACTGGTTGACGACACGTATCTGCGCACATGGTTCGGTGAGGATGTTGCTGCATTGGTCATTGCTCTGGCAGCCTACCGGCAGGAATTTGAAAAGGCTGTCTCCAACAACGAGCCCGTGCCCGCAGCGCCCAGTCCCGAATTGGCCACGGCCACAGCGGCCGTGTATGCCAGTCGACTGCGTCTCAATGCGCGAGCAGCAGGCGACAAGGTCATCAGTTTCATGGATACCGAACAGCGCAATCAGCTTACGCAGATCGGCGTGGACTGTTCGGTGGATTTTCCCGAACGACCTTTTCTTGAGCGGGCCTACACGTTAACCAGCACCGCGTTTTCCTTGAACGGTGTTGATCACTACGCGCTGCGTGAGCCATTGCGTAACACGTTGATGATGGCCGTTCAGGACGCGCTTGATGATCCTGACAAGCGGGAGCGATTGTCGGGGCGTCGCGGCAAAGCAGTTCACGAAGTGCATATCAATCTTCCAGTGATGGAATATTTCGTGGTGGCCGAGGCTCCTAACTCGATAGAGGCGGTGCACATTGCCAGTCTGGAAATGATGCGATCACTTGAAAAGGGCCGACGCAAATCACTGAGTACGATGGCTGCGCATGCTTTTCGAATTGCAGCTATTTCAGAACGGGTGCTGGGCCGTGCCCTGGAGCCGTTGGTGGTCACTCTGGCCATGCTTCACGATGTGGTGGAAGATGGCGCTACCCGGGTTACTGGCTATGGGCATTCGCTGCGCAAGATTCAGTTTCGTTTTGGAGGTCCCATTGCAGCGATGGTGTCCGAGCTGACGGATTCTGCCGTGCACTCGGCGGGTGCTAGTAAGGCTAACCTGACGCTCAGTCAGCCACACTTGTTGTTGCCGCAGGCACAATACAATGTGGGGCGCTTCACTGACATGACAGTGAAGGCAACAGAAGTTGAGCAGCCTTATACCATCGCAGGCATCGTCATCAAGTTGCTCGATACGGTGGTCTCGCTGGAAGAGGGCATCCGCGATCCGGAACTGATGGCAGGATACTGGCGGCATAGCGGGGCACGAATATACTGGGCCGAGCGCGATCGCGGAAGTATTGTTCAGCCGTTGCTTGACCGCCTGGTCATTGAAATCAAAGACAGTGTTGCTGACCCAAGGTATGCGCGGCGGCCGCACCATATCAATACTGTGAGGCTACGTGCAGGCTCTGCCATCATCGAAACGGTCTTGATGTACCAGGACATGTACGCTGTACAGAATCTGGCTATCCTCGCGCATGAGTACCAGCTTGACGAGGTAGAGCGAAGCACAATGATAAGCCTCTTCAACGACAGTAACGTTGATGACGAGCAGTTCGCCGAACGCGTGCTGAGAGGAATACTGGATGATCGAAAACTTAAATTGTCGGTTGAGGAAGGCATTATTCCGTGCATCGGCTACTCAACCCTGTTTGCCAAGGATGCCAGTCCGGATGCTGAGCGCTGCGAAGAGACCTTTATCGCGTACCGTCATAGTGCGCTAAAACGTCAGGAGATTCGCCGCAGCCTGCTGGTCGACACTGCTGAAAAAATAAACGCTCTCGCTATTCGCCAGGAACAGGTGTTACGTGTGTTTGATCGCACCATGGGCAAAGTGGCGGAAGAGGACATAGCGCAGAGTTTTCAGGAAGCCGGGTAATTGCGTTGAACGTGTCGGCTTGAAAGCTAGCGTGAAAATGCCCTAGTAGTCCGGCGTTACCAGTGCAGCTTCGGGCATCACAGAGTATCCACCAAGCCCGGTTGCCATACCCAGAGCATCATCATGCAGTCGTTTAACAATCGATCATGCATGACGCCGCCATGACTACTCTCTAATAGCCAGTCGTCTATGAGTCGGCGTGGAAAAATCCATTTACCCGTAACATTGGTGCCCGGGATTTCTCCGCAACCTGCTAACTGATAGATCTTTTTCTCATTAACGTGCAGCAGCTGCGCAAGTTCCGGCACCGTGAGAAAGGCAGAGGTCGTGGTGCGCTGCTCACCGACATCAATGAGCTTGTCCATCGAGACGTTAGAGGCCACGATTCAGGCCAGATCCCGCATTCCTTTGGTGGGTGGTGGCACACGCCTTTCTGGTGGGATGGCATCGAAGCTGACGTGTTCGGCACCGTTGTAGATCATGAAGTGACGTCCCTTGGCGCGAGCAATCATGGTCATACCGATATCCTGTGCCAGTTCGAGTCCCATCTGTGTGACGCCCGAGCGAGACAGCAACACCGGAATACCCATGAAGGCGGTTTTCATGACAATCTCAGAGGTTAGCCTGCCGGTGGTGTAGAAAATCTTGTCGCCACCGTCCAGACCTTGCAGCCACATTTTGCCAGCGATCGCATCCGCTGCATTGTGCCGACCAACATCTTCTATATGCATGATTGAATCAGTTGAGGTGCAAAGACCGCAACCATGTACTGCGCCAGACACCCGGTACACATCATTCAAGCTACTGACGTTCTTGATCAGCTGATAGATTTCCGATTGCTTGAGCGAGGGAGTCTGCAGATTTACTTCATAGAGCTTGTCAACCGTGCAGCTGAAGATCGTGCCCTGCCCACACCCGCTGGTGACGATTCTGCGTTTCATTTTCTCTTGCCAGTCGGTGATACCGGTGCGCGCATGGGTTGTCACATCAACCACCTCCTGGTCCCAGTTGACGACAATCGAATCGATAAGCGAAATGTCTTCGATGAGTTTCTGGTTTCGGATGTACCCAAGCGTCAAGGCTTCTGGCTGCGTACCCAGCGTCATTAGCGTGACGACTTCCATGCCATCAACGCGAATGGTGAGGGGCAGCTCACCGGGGATGTGTGCGTCCACCTTTTCACCAAATTCGTTCACTGCAACCACGGGGTGTGCAGGCATCAAACCCTCATCCGTCAAGGTCGGCAAGGCAGAGTTCGGGGCGGTTTGCATTATCAGTATTCCGGGTCGTTAAGGGCACCACCACTGTAAGAGGCCACGCTGGACAAGTCAGCCCCTTGGATGACCTCTGTAAACAATTTGCACAACAATAGTGTGACATATTGTCGCAATTTATTCATTGCAACATGAATATTGACGTCAGAGACTCCAGATGTCTCCAATCAGATGTGCCGCGGCTCTTTAACAGCTATGAGTGGCATGCAATAGTAGGAAGGCTTAAATTCGAACTCATACCGATGACACATAACCCACCAGATCCGCTTGATGGCCAGCAGGCTGTCTGGGCGCCCAGTGAAGAAGAGTCAGCCATTCGTCTGTCCGTACCAGCCACCATCATTCTCGAAAGGCGCATGATCAGCCGCTCGTTCTGGTCTTTGCCCTCATGGTATTTGCATACTGTTGCCGTTGGAGAGAGTCTGGTGACAGCGGATGCGCTTGGTAATATTACAGGTGTGGGTGCAGGTCGCAGCGACAAGGGCGAGCTGTTTGTCTGGACAGGATTTAAAGTGACTCTTTCAATTGGTCGACGAGGCGCTGGGACGCGATGCAGTCATTAGAATGACAGGCCACTATAATCCTGAGGTTGTATTTGCCGATGTTGTCAAATCATTGAACCTTGCATGACAGCTTGTTCAGTTTGTCCTGGTTGGGATGGGTTGGGATGGGTTGGGATGGGTTGAATTAGGTGAGCGGTTACTCGTAGCTCATATTTCAGCGTGGTTTGATAGCAGGACACTCACAGCCTGCCATATCATGCGGGGTATCAAAGTACCATTGCCATAGTCGCCTGGATACGCCATGTTGTGCCCGAAGGTGGAGAGTGCTCTTGCGTGACCATGATGCCAGGATCTCCAGCTTGATTCACAGGAACCTGGGCCAAAAGCTAACCTACCCTGTGCCTGCCGATGTGTTCTAGCAAGTAATATACACCGGCTATTGTTTTGACGATGTGGGTGAGAGCAATAATGAGTCTCTCTATATGATAAGTCCAAGGTCACCTCTGGCGGTGTTGTTTGCGTCATTGATAGTCAGTGCCAGTGGCGAGTCTGTTGCCATCGACCGCAACCAGTCTCAGAAAGTCAGCTATCTGCGCACCAAAGCGCGTGCTTCGGTAAAGCAGGCTTGGATTAGCGCCATCAGTAATGACAACGCAGAAAAGCTGGCCGAACTGTTTGAAATCCACGAGCCAAAGTCCTTATTAGAACTTACGGCCAGCAATGGCAAGTCTGCCCTGATGGTTGCTGCTAAAACAGGACACATGGAGCTGGCCAGGCAGCTTGTACACGCGGGCGCCAATGTCAACGAAACCACCGAGACGCAAGGTACGCCGTTCATGTTTGCTGTGCTCGGTGATCAGCAGGACTTGGCACGGTGGCTTTTAAGGCAGGGTGCAGACCTGGACACTGTTGGATCAAACGGCTGGACAGCGCTCACCATTGCTGCGGCAAAGGGAAATGTGCATGTCCTGCAATGGTTGATAGGTGAGGGGGCAGAGACGCAAGTCAGAGATGTTTACCGCTTCACCCCCCTCATGCGTGCCGTGGAAAACGGTTACCTTGAGGCTGCCGCAGTGTTGCTGTCTCTCGTCGAAACCAATGTGGATGCGCGTGATGAGTATGACAACACGGCATTGCATCACGCGGTGTCACAGGGAAATGAGGCTATGGTGGAGCTACTGCTCGAACATCATGCAAACCCGACACTGGTTAATCGCGAAGGGATCTCTCCGATGACACTCGCCAGTACGCTGGCTGATAACTCGCAAGTGATTCTGGACGCCCTCGGAAAAGCTGGCCAGCACTGAAGGGTCAAACGGCAAGATTTTTTAAGCCGTCTAAAACATTAGTGCCAAGCCACATCTACGCGATACCGGGCAGGCTGCTCTGTTGTTGCTAACTTAGCTGCAGATGTAATGCCGATAAATCGCCTCTGAAGATTGTCCACCTGATAGGAATACTGGCCTGACACCGGTTCAGCGCAGGATACACGTGTATCCTCTGAAGCGACCATGGAGTTGTGAGGGTTGCAATTGGCTGCGTTGTTATTGGTCG
>CAYGSW010000025.1:0-30428 GCA_964352535.1 uncultured Granulosicoccaceae bacterium
CGAACACAGACAGGCCCGCTGAATCCTAATATTTCGGGTTGACGGACTACTAGTAGTCACTCACCCTAGACCAGTTACCCTCCAGCGCATGATGGACGTAACTGGTCTAAACGCTGAGGACAGAAAAAATCGCAGCGCCCAGAGCCCTTTCCAGTATTATCATTGCCGGTGAGCTGGGTTGTTCATCGTGCCTCATTATTAATGACCGACGCTGGTATCCACTCGTATTGGCACTATAGTCAACGCTCCTTTCTGCAGTCGCACTCAGAATCCCACTCAAATTGACCAAACAATTCCTTTACTCGCGCTCGCTCAGGCTTGGCATGGTTTGCTCGGCAATCAACGAAAGAATGTACCGATAGAGAAGTAAAAGCGATCAGTATTCTGATCGTTTGCTCCATAGCCAAGATAGACAGGTCCAATCGGCGAATCAAGGCCAACAAACGCACTACCGCTCACGGCGAGCCCGTCCAGAGACAGATCGCTACGCTGTGCGAAAACATCACCTGCCTCCAGCGATCCACCTACGTAGATGGGTAGATCAAACAAAATGGAGCGCGGATTGACACGTCGATAGAACGTACCTGACAACAGCAGGCCATGTTGCCCGCGCAGCTCATCCTCAGCAAAGCCTGACAGCTGCAGAAAACCACCCAGCCGCGCACTGACACGTGCTTCACTATCAGGCCCTTCTGTACTGGAAACCGATGCCCGCAACGTCAACGTGTTTGGCCCGCTGGTCAATGGCTTTACAAGCTGCAGTTCGGTCTCCGAGTAGTCAAGATCGCCATCGGCAACAGTGAGGTGTTCTGTGTGAGACACCGTTGCCAACACACCCACATGCGGCCACGAAAGCTCGTCGAGCGAGTCGATTGTGAAGCGCACGAACACACTGGCATCGCGCTCCTCGGGTGGATCTTCAAGCACATCTGCAACCTCTGCGTCTTCGGCTACAACAGATTCGATATCACTGGAACCGTAACGTAAGCCAAAGCGTAACTCTCCCCAACGATCAAACATAACGCCACCGTCAAGGCCAAATCGTGCCAATCCTTCACGCTCTGTACCCACAGGCACATCACCGTCATCAAAGAACGGAGAGTTACCACGGGTAAGCAACAGGCTGGGCTCTATGAAGTAACGCTGACGATGACCGAACGGCTGGTAAAACTCGTTTACAACACGCGTTACATCACCAATCGTAACCTTGCCACGGTACTCACCACCGCGTCGGTTCACTTGTGGCTTGGTATACGACATGCCCAGTGCAAACCGCGTATCCGCATTCAGGTCGGAATCCAGGGCCAGACCAAACCGATAGAAGCTGAGCTGGGTACCATAGGCTTGCGCACGCAACGTAAGTTCACCTTGCGGATTGACATCATAACCAATCCGTTCAAACAAACCGGTCGCGTAGAGATATTCAATGTCATCACCCAATGAAACAGGATCCAGTGGTGTGCCAACTTCGACGTCGAGAAAGTCACGTATCAGCTTGTCTGAAAGCCCGGAGTTCTGTTCTATGCGAAGAGTTTTCACGAAAGGACGCGAGGCCTTGATCCTCGCTCGAGCATCCAGATGAGTTTTCCAGGCCTGTTCACTCAGTGCCAAAGGCACAAGCGTGTTTTCAAGTGCCTTCACCGCTTCTTCGCCGCGTTCAATCATGATAGCGGCATCCGAAAAACTGGCAAATCCAAACTCGTCAAGTACGGGCTCAATCAGTACGTCTGTGTCAAGCAGTGATGCTCTTTGAGCGCGCACGCTAGGATCGGTAAGTAGTTTTTGCGTTTGGCGCAAGACGCCACCGAACCCTTTTATAGAGTCTGCAGGCAACGGATCAGAGCCTACCGAGACGACCAGTACCCGATCACTACCCATATCACGCGCAGTGGACACTGGCAGGTTGTCAATAAAGCCCCCGTCGATAAGGCGTTGCCCATCGATCTCAACGGGTGGAATAAGCCCGGGTAGTGCCATGGAAGCCAGCGTGGCCGCCGCAAGATCGCCTTTCTCAAGTGTGACAACAGAGCCTGTCGACAAGTCCATGGCCACAGCGCGAAAAGGGATGGGAAGGTCGTCGAAATGACTGACCGCACGCGCATCAGCCATCAACGTGGACAACGTCAGCCAAAGACTTTGGCCTTGTACAACACCATCGGGCAACACCGGTTTACCATTTTCGAAAGAGAAATAGCTATCAGCAAGAAAACCCACATCGTCGCTCTTACGCCGAAACGTAGCTCGCTCGCGCACAGTGCTGTCGTCAAAAATTGCTGTCCAGTCCTGCTCCACTGCGAAGGTTTCAATCTCAGCACCGCTGTAGCCTGCGGCATAGAGTGCGCCCACCACCGATCCCATGCTGGAACCTGCAATCGCATCTACGGGTATGCGCATGTTCTCAAGCGCCTTGATAACCCCTATGTGCGCGATACCACGTGCGCTACCGCCACCAAGAACTAGCCCGATACTGTCGCGCTCGAGCTCTGCGCTACGCGCCGGTGTTGAGCCATCGTCAGCCTTCGTATCAGCACTGATCACATCATTCGCGTTTACGACTGGGGTCATCGTTAATAACAACGTCCACAGCAGGGACACACACCCCACGGAGTTAAAGCGCATGGTACTAACGATTTTCGAGACGATTGAAATCAAGCAATCCTGCATCAATCGGCTCGGCTTCGACAAATCGTTCATGCACCTGATCAGCATGTGCCCAGAAATCCTTGTGAGAACGACGTACGCCATGGGCCTGCATAAAAGCGCCATAGTCCTCAGCCGAACCAATCGCCGACGCATCATCGACAAACTGTTCCAGCTGCGCTTCTTCCACATGCCAGAATACACTTGGATAGTCACCTACCACACCCCGCAGTATATCCAGCGAGTCCTCATCGGGCAGCAGGGTTTTCTGTTCGGCAAACAAGCTTGTGATATTAGCGTGTGCCACGTGACGCAGCACGCTATACAGATGCAGCGTATCGTCTACTGAACGCACACTGAGCAAGGCGACTTCCGGGAACTCGGCGAGCTGTCGGCCATTGAGCACTGCGAGACGCTGTAATGCTGCACGATGAGCGGCAGGTACATCAGGGTGCTGAAGTGACAAGTCATCACCAAGCACAGGAGCCAAGTGACTGAGCAGTGACTCACGCAAAGCGGCCTCGGGATCATCACCCTCCAGCTCAATACCTTCAACCTGATCCATCATCGACATCGATGCCTTCATGTGATCAGCCATCGCGTCATCGGCGTTTTCGTACCAGCTATCGTGCACACGCTGTCGGACATCGCGAGGCAGCAACGTGACATACGCTGTCTCACCTTCCTGTCGTAAAAAGTCCATGTACAGTCGTGTGGCGAGTTGATGCCCAAGACTGCCAAACACATCGAATTCTGCGACCAGCAAATAATGGATGCGCTCAAGTAGCGGATAATTGATAAGCCACGACGTACGCGGCGCTTCACCAACCAGGCCGTGCACCACTGATGCGCTATCAAAGTGTCTGAACACAGTCAGTGCTGCATTCGGATTATTGCCATCGCCATCCCATAGGTAATCGAGCGATAGTCGCTGATCATTCGGACGCGATTCCATCATGGTGTTCATCTTGGCATCAAGATAATCGCGGTTGTTGTTGGCATAGCGACTCCAGATACCAATCAGGCTGGCGTAATCGCTGCGTCCAGCCGGAAAATCCAGCGTATGCGCCTGCTCCATCAGGAAACCATCAATATCACTTACCGTCTGGTTTTCAGGGTCGACAAACAGCACCCAGAAGTGATCTCGAATGACATTAAGTGCAACCTGACCACGGCAGACCGGTCCCTTCATGAAACCCATGATGGTGTAGCGTGCGTTCTCCAGCATGAAGCGGTAACGTGAGCGAACCGGCAATTGTTCGAAAACAATAAAGGGGTTGCTTGCCACTCGCATGGAATAACCGGGCATTTGATTCACGTCAAAATCAGCATCGAAGAACAGATCGTTCAGCCAGGCCATACGCTTAGGATTCAACGCCCAGGGAAGATGACTCTTCGCCACCACTGTTTCAGGGTCGTGCCACAGGCGATACCAGAAAGGCTCCTTCCCCGGATCCTGAAAAGGGAGTCGGGTGGCGATGGGTTGCACAGGCTCACCTGGAGGCGTGCGCGAGCGTACAAGTCGGTACCACACATCGCCATTGCCACTCAGTTCATCAAAATGCAAATGGGCAAGAAATAAATGCTCGTAAACATAGCGTGAAATCAATCGTTCTTTGTCAGTGGTGCCGTTTAAACGCGCCTCCCAATCAGCGATGGCAGTTGCGTGTTCAGCCACGGGGGCGGGATTGGCCATGGGTGCACCGCTTGCGAGCCAGTCGGTCAACATGGCCTGCTCATCTTCTGCAAGCGCTGGTAAGGCGTATGGCATGCCGGCAAGCGGATATTTCTCGGCGTATTGTGGAAATTCTTCAACTGTCGGGCAATGACCTGAGTTAGTCAGGCCGAAACGTAGCTGATCCTCCGGTAACCGCTCGTTGCTGGCAACTGGCAGCGGATTTGCTGCTTTGAGTTTCAGCATACGGTTCAGAAGACTGGCCTCAAGGTTGGCCGTGGGTGTCTGTGCCCGCTCGTTCAGCACCGGATGAAAACCACGTTCGCGCCATCCGGATGTGTCTAGTTCATCCAGATGCAAGCGAGAGGGCTCGGCATCGGCTATCCGTATCCCGTACACTGAATCCTTACTGCCACCACGCTCAATGCCTTCCGCCGACGTAAACTTCAGCTGGCAGGCAGCGTCGTAGCAAGCGTGACACACAACACAGCGTTTCTCGAGCACCGGTTTGATGTTTGCCAGAAAATCAGCCGCGACGGGGGAGTCAATGGGTGTGCTGCGTGTCTGCACCTGAGCGGCACCGAACGCTTCGTCGAGTGCTCGGCGCTCACCGTTCTGAAGTGTTGAGCAGCTGACGAGCAAAACTGCCATGAGCATCAACGCTGCCGCTGGGGGATGTAGCGTTCGACAAAAGGGGTGGGATAGGGTTAGCATCTTGTCGAAACTCCTGGGCATTACGTGTGTGGTGTTAGTGTTCTGTTTAACAGTTTACAACGCGCTCTTACATGTTTCATAGGTATAACTTCCATAGCACGAGCGAATATGAACTCGTCGGAGTCTACGCTATGCTCAGTAAGGTCTGTTCCGGTTTATTTTCGAACCATCCAATCCCTCGATAAAGACTGTATGTTTCAGACATAATCTTGACTTAACCCTAGCGTTACATAAAATTCCGGCCCAGAACCACTACGCTGCTTCGATAGCAGCATCCAAGGACCGGTAGCGGCCCCGGGCTGTACTCATTTTTCCTGGATCTCACCTAGAGTGACTAGGCCTGCGCGGCCCGACTCAACCCAGTAAACATTCCGTGCAGCCGGGGCCGCCACCGGTCCTTATATACAGCTCCATAAGCTTCTGGACTCGAAATTTTATGCAACACTAGGGTTAACACCTCAACAGTGTTGCTCACTGACTCAGTGAGAACATCCGGGATGCCGATCTGTGAAAATTTTTCTAGCATTTTTCTTACTACTGTTAGCATTGTCATCATGCAACACACCGCAACTTGGCCCTTGGCATACCGTGCCTCTCGAATCAGAGTTCACTGCCAGAAAAGGGCGTGACTTCCAGTCACTGGACGACTATCTGCAACTCGAAGATGCCTTGTTCGAGGAACTTGCGACCAAGGTTAACGCCCATGCTGGCAGCGATGAGCAAACCATGATGACGCGTTTTAGCGGTAGCAGCTACGCAAACCCCACTGCCCGTCAGCCAAACTGGAATAGAACGTTCGAGCTTGAACCACAGACAGTACGCGGCGGTGTACTGATGCTACATGGCCTGACCGACTCTCCGTACACGTTCCGCCCATTGGCACAGACATTGGTTAGTCATGGCTATCACGTGATCGGGTTGCGCTTGCCGGGTCACGGTACTGCACCTTCTGGCTTGAACAGCCTTCGTTGGCGCGATGCTGCCGCAGCAGCAAGGCTGGCATTGCACCATCTTGGAAACACGGTGGGTGACAAGCCGATACACTTGGTTGGATATTCCTTCGGCGCACCGTTGGCACTCAACACTGCATTGGACGCTATGGACCGGGACGGTTTGCCGATACCTGCCAGCATTGTTTTGCTATCTCCTGCAATAGGTGTAACCGGTGCAGCAAGATTTGCCGGTACTGCAAATGCTGTGTATTCCATCCCTGGTCTGCGTGCCAAGCGCTGGATTCGAGTCATTCCAGAATTCGATCCCTATAAATACAACTCGTTCACATTGAATGCAGGCTCACAAGTTCATAAATTAACCAGACATCTTGCGAAACGTATCGAAAAGCGAAGCAAGTCAAATCCAGACAATATACTTCCACCTACTCTGGTTTTCAGTTCCACCGTTGATTCTACCGTCTCAACTCAATCATTGATCGATCGGCTTCTGTCAATGCTTGCGGCCGGAAAACACGAGTTTGTTCTATTCGATATCAATCGTGTTGCCGCCACATCAGAGTTGCTGGTGTCGAATCCTGGCCCATTTACCGCACGAACGATGGCACGATCTGACTTGCCGTTTACCTTATCACTCGTCACAAATACAACCCCAGACTCTCCGGCCGTTGAAGTTCGTCGTAAACCACCCAATACGGCAGTTGTGGCTGACATTACACCGTTGAATCTGGCTTGGCCTGATGGCGTTTTTTCGTTATCGCATGTTGCCTTGCCAATTCCACCCGACGATCCTGTTTATGGGGAAAAAAAACCAGATGGCAGTGATGAAGTGTTTTTGGGCACCGCCAATTTCATTGGCGAGACAGGCTTGTTAGTGTTTCCCGCAGACTGGCTCATGAGATTGCGCTACAACCCGTTCTATCGCTACATGGAGGAACGTGCTGTTAGTTGGCTAATATCTGAATCGCATTAACAATCCTTACTTCCCTAGCGCCTCAGCACAGACATCTGACTGGGAATCCAATTTATTGTATAAGCCTTCAGCGAGCAGAGTGACCCCTCCGCTCGCAACAGCTGCCGCTATCGAAGCACCAAACTGCAGCAATCCTGATTCACTGAGCTTCAGAGATGGCGATGCTATCGCACCTTCCAGTTTTACAAGAGCTGCCAGCCTGCGCAAGCTGACACCCAGACCTGTCTTGGGCCTGGGGTTGAACATCAGCTCCATGGTCTCGTTCTTGAGGCTGACCTGGGCTTCACCCACCACTGAAAAATCACTTGCATCAGTGGCAAAACCGAACGGTGTCATCAGCATGCCATCTTCGAGTTGAAACATGATAGCTGAGCAATGCAACTGCGTTCCCATCATTTTCTTGTCTGCAAACGGGTTTAATGCATCGGCCAATTGTTCGATGAGATCAGATGAAAAGATCGCCAGAGCATTTTCCTGAAACACCAGATCTTCGATGTACACCCCACCCTCCCCGGTTGCACTTCCCAGAATCTCGGCAACAGTGACGCCTTCTCCTGTAAAGGATAGATTTATCCAAGCGCCACCTGCGCTGTCCACCAGTTCGTTGCCATTGAACACCATGGTCCGGGAAAGATCAAATTCGTCAAGGATCACATCGACACCAACCGTGATGGGATCATGATGAGCGTCAACGACAATATTAAGATCGAATCGCCCCTGATTTACAGTACCATTGAATGGCCCAATACTAATAACACGGTCACGCACCTTAACCTCAAGGTTAGCATCGGTGATATCGAGCAACGCCGATGAAAAACTATCTATCCGAAGACTAACGTCCAGGTCATCTTTCAGCAACAGATCGATCGGTAACGGGGCATCCGGCAATATTCGCGTATCTTTTGATGCTTGTTGCGCCGACTTGCCGGAGTCAGAAATCACCTGCCGAGTCCTTAACGCTTGACCGAACAGTGTTCTGGTATCAACATTAACCAGCGTCATGTCAGCGGCTATTCTGGATTTTGTATCACCATCAAGCACGTTGTGCATTGTGACATTGCCCTCCAGACGATTCCCTTGAATATCAATATTTGCATTATTAAATTGCAGTGTCTTATCATTGAAGCTCACTGTGGTTTCAAGTGTTGCTGGCACGCTAATGGAATTGTGAAACCCAAACTCGTTTGCAATAACAGCCACATCATCAGATTTAAGTTCAACGTCAAATGACATCTCATCAAAAGCCGTGAGATCATCAAGCTGACCTGTTACCGTACCCGCTAAAATCTGATCCGCCAATGTGACACTGATATCGTTCAACGAAAACTCCCGACCAGCTCCTTTTAGGTGAGCAGTCGTCTGCAATGGCCCAAGCTCTGGCAACTGCAAACCTGTCAACGTGTTCGTTTGGGACAATGAATCCACTTGTGAAACAAGGCTCAGGTCAACACCAATATAAGGCTTTATGAATGACTCCACGGCGCCTGTACCAACAACGCTCAAGCCATCGCGCGTAGCGGTTACGGTCAGTTGCCTTGCTGATATGTCCAGTGCGGTAGCACTGATGAGATTGGTGCTGGCCATAACACGATCAACTGCAGGCAAAGCGAATCCTGTAAACAATTCCAACGCTGAAAAATCAGGCAGATCAGCATCTGCGCGCAGTCGCACTTTGTCAAAATGGATCAGGTCTCCGATATTGCCAGTGACAACCGCTATGCCGTACTGGCTATTGTGATTTAATCTTGCATCGTTTAGAAACAAAGCCCCGTCTTGCCACCCAACTACGCCGCTACCAGTGATTGGCCCAATGTCAGGCAGTGGCTTTTTGGTAAACGTTGAAATTTCATCGAGTGTCGACAAGTTAGCCTCAACATCCAGATGCATTTGATCAAACGGCACCAGACTCTTGATGAATCCTGAAGCCTTCGCCCTGGAATTACCGTCTAGCGTTGCATCAATGTTGTTCATCGCATAGCGACCATTTTCGCCCTGAAGCCAGCCACTTGCGGTTATCGGGCCCCACGCAGGTGGCATCTTTGTACCGAACAATTGCGTCACCAACGAAAGGTCAGGCGTATCCAGCTTCACTGACACATCAGCGCGGACAGTGTGCAGTATGTCTGCCACCGTACCGGCAAGCTCAGCATCAATGAAGTCAGATTCGAAATCAGCGCGTTGCAGCTCTACGTCATACACACCATCAGATCCAGCCAGAGATGCATCAATGCTTAGAGCGCCCGGCAGACTGCGCTGTACGTTGAACATGGTAAAAATCGGATCGGTATCTGGTATATCCATTGACAGGCTTAACGCACCACTGTCTGCAGCACCAACCCCGGAAAACTCACCGTGTACGTCAAGCCTCATTCGAGGGTCTGCAACAGCGAGGTCCAGATCGGAGATTTGCAGCCCTGACGAGGCCATCGTCTCAGGATTGATAGCCAGCGTGGCTTCCAGACTGACTGGTCCGATATCCGGCAAAGTTCGGTTTGTAACCTTCCCAAGCTGGGTCAGCGAGTCCATCTCAATGCTGATATCTGTTTCCACACGTTGTGCTTTACCGATGCCGTCTACGTGTCCCTGGGCCAATACCTCAAGAGCACCCGCTGTGACCTCAAGCCTGTAGGGCAAGCCAAGTGTGTCTGATATAGATTGGCTACGGGACTCATCGGCCTGCATGGTTAGAACAGCAGATACAGGTAGCGTATTGATTTCTCCATTTATGTGAGCAAGAACGTTAGTGTCAGATTCATCGTTCTGCAAAGACACGTCAGTGATCGCAAGTCGTTGGTGATTGTCGGATTGCCTGTCAAGATACGTAACAAGTATGTCACTGGCAGCTATGCCAACTATTGTCAGGTTCTTGGGTAGCGGAAACGCTCTTGGCCTGGACGATAATTGCCAGTTATTGTCGCCTTCCACACTTTTTTCAAGATGCAACTGAAGACCCGTGGAGGCAAGATCCTGAACCACGAGTTGCCCTTTCAGCAAATCTGGAAGCCTGACCGACGCAGTAATACCATCCGCTTTGAACATGGACGGCAGGGTTGACCAGCTTGCATTACTGAATGCAACATCGGTGAGCGTCAAGCGGGGACGCAGACTTCGCTCAAGTTCAAAAGCGCCAATATGAAGTTGGCGGTCTGTCAGAGCATTCGTGATGGTAATGACAAGCGATTTAATTTGCCTGTCTGGCACGGCAACAAACAATACACATATTATTGCAATGAGCGACAGGATTCCGAACACCAGTCTACGAATTAGTACTTTCAATATTCTCTCAACGGATACTCAATATAAAAGGAAGACGCGAAGCCCGCATTTCAGATTGACCTTTTGTCTTCAGAATCAGGCTACGCGACGGCAATTATTGAATGCCAACATACAAACCCGGCCATTGGTCGAACCGGATATCAATACATCGATAGGCCTGGCAACCGTACGCGGACATCCACATTCCCCTGCTGTTGGTTATTTTAGTCATGTATGTCAGAAAGTGAATCTTGATTCTGATACACCAATTTCAACGACTAGCAGTCGTGTCCCGGAGTGATTTTCAATCTACTCACTTCGCGACGTTAAATGTGACTTCAATCCTTTTGATGCGGACCAAAATCCTCCGTCGTCGCCATCAATCAAATGCAAATGTTCGCTGGATTCAAGATCGAATAAAAGACATGTCATAAGTGCTTGCTTCGTTTCAAAAACACCGAAGTCTATGCCACCTTGTTCATGCATCTCGTCGAGAACAAGGCGGATCTGCTCCACTTGCAAAGGTGTGCAGTCAAGTACCATTCGCAGGACGTCGTCGAATTTGCAGAAGTCTGTGTTGCTTCGTACTTCCTTTCGATAAGACTTGGCATCATACCCTCCACCGCTGAGATCAAACCGCTCAAGAACCCATTGAAACAAACTCTCGATGGAAATTTTGATCAGTCGAGCCATAAACGTTCCAGCTGCTCGAGTTGCCTTTGCCTCCGAAACCAACCCTTTGGGAGGCCAACGGAATCGCATGGACTTGGCATTCACTGGGCTTGCTTGATTGAGCTCTTCACCAATCACATTGGTAAGGCGTGCAAGAAACTCTGATAAAACGCTTTGCCTGAGATGAAAATCGTCAGCATGAGGCTTTACGAGAAGACACAGTATCAAACCATTCTGACTCTGCAATGGTTCCCAACGACAAGATAATCCGGAAAGATCCGGCAGACCCGGTAACGAATACTCAGGAACACAAAATTCTTCTGACGCGTGATTTGCCTTCACAAGTTGATCAGCCAACTCTACACCACCACCGCCAAACATCGCGATATTGTTCCCGGGAGCCACTTCATATCGAGCAACCAGAACATCGGTACCTGCCGCACGTACAACGCTAACCGGAACAAAACCAATCCTGAGATCCAGATTAAAATCGTCTCTGGCAAGTGAGCGCGTACGCACAAGGGCTGCTTCTACGTCTGACAGCACATCGGGAGCAACGAGTAACGTGGCACCATCACCACCAAACACAAATGGCCAGTCTCGAGTATCCGTGGCATTCTGCACAGCACAAATAACCGCACCGCCAATCATATTGACATCCTTGTACCTACCTGCCGCAACCGCTTCCGTTGAGCTACAAATGTCCGCGACCACTATGATCCAGTCGTCAGGTATTGGAAAGAAATTCCTGTCATCCACAACTTCGATGAACTGAGTGACTTCAGGGATACTCTTGAAAAAATCTGTTGTCATATGTCTCAGTCAGAACTATTCATTATTGTTAAAGACTTTATTAACCCTGTGATTGATCCCTATTTTTGCCTTGGATTAGTGACAGCCTCCAAGTAGCTTGTCCGAGCATACCGATCGAAGCCGAAGGCAGCCCCGCGAAAGTGTGAGAGTTCGAGTCAGATTTTCGTGTCAATTGAGGTGAATAGTTTTTCTATTCGCCGAGATTTACGCGGAAAGCTGGCTGGAGGCAGCCCCGCCAAAATATCGCGCCGTCGGGGGGCCGCAGCTTGTTCTCGGACAGCCTCCTAGTCCAGCTTGAGATCCAGCAACTGCAACTCACTGTAGAGGTTGTCCAGCTCGTGGGGCTCGACACTTTCACTCACAAAGTACCTGGCTACTGGCAGACGCTCGATAATAGCACCCACCGGTGGCGATGGTACAAAACGTCCATCAGCAGCCAATACTGAAGGTGTATCAGGCAGTAACTGGTTTGCCAATGATTGAGCACACTCTGAAAAAAGCTGAAGATCGCTGCAGTGCATCAGATCAAACCAGGTGACGTCCGCTCCTTTAATCTTGATTGAAAAAAATGTCAGCGTTTGCCTGCCGTCGTATTCAATCAGCATCGGCGACAACGGTAAACCATTCATATCATCCAGTATCTGACGTTGATGGGGCTCTACACGTGAATGAATCTTAGCTAAATCATGTGTGATCAATACCGATGGATCAGCAATACTGCCTTTTTGCCATACGTAGCGATGATCCTCAAGTACGCGAAAACCAAGCGCCTCCACGATGCCAAGCGGTTTTCGCGAATTCGTCAGCGTGGCATACGTCATCGATCGATCTTCGATAGATGATAAAAGCATTTCCCGACCCAGACCTTGACCACGTAGTGATTTATCCAGATACCAGGAACTCATACTGACAATGCGTTGTTTACGCAAACCCGTTGCTGCATCACCAATGAATCGATCTGCGTAAACCATACCGCAAAACCCCAGGATCTTTCCTTCTGATTCGACGACACGGCCAAAATCCGGTTTATTATCAAGCCAGTGATAGCTCATCAGATTACGCCAGCGAATCAGCGGAATTCGACTGTTCATTTTTTCATGCAACAGCGTACATATCGAATCGATGTCACCAGCAACAGCAGCACGAACCACAGCACTCATCAGCGCACTCCAAACACGACTTCAGGAGACACCCATTGCGCACCCGAGTGAGAATCAATGACCCTCGTCAAACGTTCACAGAACTCCCAACCCGCGCTATCAAGGTCAATATGATGAGTAAGAAAACCTGTGTGTTCTTCGACCTCTATATACCCACAGCGCCGCTGTTCCAGATGAGTAACAAGCTGTGTGATGGCCTTGCGATCGCCTGCAAATCTGGCGCCCGTCTTCCAGCGGATAGGGTCGCAGTGAGCATTGGCAATCATTAAATCCAATGGTTCATTACTCATGTCGCGCGGCCCAAATGCAGACACTCCTCTGAATCCGAGTGACGCAATCGGCTCTAGCAACTCTGGCGCTAATCTATTCCAGGGTGGGACGATAACCGGAAGAAAGGCTGCATCAAAAAGTTCCTCAAGACGGTCACGTCCAGTTGTTAAATCTGCCAGCACCGCCGCTTTGCCACGATGTAAACCCAATTCCCAGGCACCTAGCCCCTGGCCTCTGGGTGCATGATTAATGTGCGCATAACCATGTTGTGCCACCTTCACATGGGAGCTACTGACTAACGTAGATGCAAGGTTTTCTTCAGCATTTGCGGGAATGACAGCCAACAGCAGTCCGGCGGAACTGGATAACTCCACAAGCTGGTCCAGCCTGGGTCCTGGGGCCACAGCATCATCGTCTCGCCACCACAGAGTAGCGACTTGCTTGTGTGAAGCCCAAGCATCGAGCTCGGCATCCAGCACACGCCATGGATCTATTTCATCACCTGCCATCGACTCAACCATAGTACAACGCTCTGTTTATCTAACCTTGCCCACTTACTTCTTACTTCTTACTTCTTACTGCTTACTGCTTACCTGCTTGCTTACTTACTTGCTTGCTTACTTGCTTGCTTACTTGCTTACTTGCCTACTTGCCTACTTGCTCAAACAATTCAGTATCTTGAATATTGCCACTAGTACACTGGCCGAAAACTCAAAAAGACTGCCCCGTATTACTATGGCCGACTGTGTGGCAACGGTGGTCTTTCAGTGATCAGGTCACGAAGTATGCTGGCTGTGTTGTTGGCGCCATCCGCATTAATAGCTGCCGGCACAGAGGGAGGAGCTTGCGACAGTGCAGTCTGTATCGAGGCAGCAAGTTGCCCTACGGACAGCTCATCTTCGGTTACGAGTGTTGCCATGCCCAGCTCTTTCAATCGTTGCGCTCTGGCCAGCTGTTCAGTCTCGCCGCCCAGCGTAAACGGCACAAGCACAGAGCGGCAGCCAGCTTGCAACACATCACTGACGGTATTGTATCCTGCCTGTGAAATCGAGAGCTGCGCATTAGCGAGCAGCGCCGTGAAATCGGTACGAAATCGTTCTACCTTCACATTTGGCGGTGCACTACCCGCTATCTGCACAAACTCATGCTCGGGGAAATTGGGGCCGGCGATCACGCACCACGAACCAATAGGCTTTAGCTGCCGGGAGGCCTCAACGGAGGCGCGCACCAACGTCGCCCCGACAGCCCCTCCTCCTGCCGACACCACCACATCGAATTGCTCAGCGGTTGCGGCAGGTGGCGGTCCAGAAACCATACCGGTATAGACTATGAAGTCTTCAATATCGGCGGTATGGGAGAAACTTGTCTCCAGTGTTGCAAACAGAGGATCACCGTGCACGAGGACTTTGTCAAAATGAGTACGAACCAGCCTGGCCGACTCTGCATCACGATCCGGCTTGATACGCTTTTGCAGGATATCGCGTATTGAGGCAAGCAGAAGGGGTTTTGGAGTTGACTCTTCGATGGCATCAATTAACGGTAAAAGCTCGAAACGTACCTGACGTCGCCCAAACGGAAACGCTTCAAGAATCACGATATCAGGGCGAAATGCCTGATAACCATCCAGCAACACATTGCAACGATTCCGCTTGAAGGCATCATCAATAGCCACGCCTGCAGTGTCTACCAACGTGCGAAAGTCTGTACTTGATACTGCAATGGGAGGCAGTTCAATGTGATCCACACCCGGAACGTCAAAGCCCGGTACAGGCATCCCACCCGTTACTAAAGCAACGTCAAAGTTGTTATCTCGCAAAGCCAGCACGATACGTCTGACCCGCATTAAATGGCCGATGCCAAGCAGATGCTGTACGTAGAACAGAACTCGCGTGGGTTGGCTTTCAGGCATGGAATCTCTTAGTGTAAAGTGATTATGAAAGCGAGTGAGGCAAAAGGTTTCACTAGTAGGCAGGGAAACGTGAAGGCACTAGTGGTCCGTCCATTGAGTCTCAAACAATTTTGTTAACTGCTCGATGCTAGTGTGGTAATCGAATGAGCTTCTTACTTGTTCCTGCACAGCCATCCCAAGCTTATAGCGCAACCGTGGTTTGCAAATGGCTTCATGCAATGCAGCGGACAGCGCCTGCCAATCCTCAGACTCCACGATCAAGCCATTATAATGGTCAGTGAACAGTTCAGGTATGGCTGAAATATTCGTTGAAATACAAGCAAGGCCTTGACTGGCTGCCTCTACCAGCACGTTCGGCAAGCCATCTCGATCACCGTCTCCAGTAATTCTGCACGCCAAGGCAAACACATCTGCGGATCGATAATGATCAAGAACGATACTCTGATTTACAGCACCTTCCCACGTCATATACTGATCTATGTTCAATTCAGCAGCCATTGACTTCAGCTTGTTAAGCTCGGTTCCACCACCGATGTGCACAAAACGCCAGTGAAGTGCTGCTGGCAGCTCAGCAAGCGCACGAAGCAGAACATCAAACCCTTTTTTCTCCACAGCGCGCCCAACACTCACAATAATAACCGGATCCTCTGCTTGCTGACCGTCACGCACTGGATAAGGGCGATTAAAGCGGGGGAATCGCTCAAGATCAATACCGTGATAACTCAGATGAACACGCGAAGGATCGGCAGCCAACGATTGCAGATACTTGTGACCCACTTGTGTACATGTCACAGCCCATCGGGCCCGAGAAAGCTTTCCAGTAAGTTCCCAGTCTGGTGATGTCCAAATATCCTTAGCATGTGCTGAAACGGTCCACGGAATAGCCAACAATCCGCTGGCATAGTCAGCAACAGAGGCAGGTGTATGTAGGAAATGCGCATGCAGCCACCCGCCATTGTCAGGCCATTCTGCAGCCAACACCATCGCCTGGCCAAATCGACGACATCGATTTCGAGTGATGTCCCGACGCAAGTCTGAAAAGAAAGCCAACAGCGTTCTGAAAAAGCCAGGCTTCAGAAAGCTCAGGCAGGCAGCTCGCAATACCCGAACAGGCGACTCATGCAAATACTCCGGCAAATACATGACAGGTGCCTGGATTTCAGCATGAACAGCATGTCGATTGGTATCCGTGGGCTGGCGAAGCGAGACAATGACAAGCTCGATGCCAGCTCTCTCCAGACCCAGCAATTCCTGCGCAATGAAGGTCTCCGAGAGTCTGGGATACCCTTTAAGGACAACTACCAGCTTGACGCGAACAGCAGGCCTCATGCTTTTGTAGTAGCGCGTTCCTGTATGGCCGTGCGGGCGCGAAAAATATCACCCAGTATCTGAGACACATTTGTCAGCCCATCCAACGCAAAATCCGAGTCACGCTCGGAAGGCTTGGGGCGAGTGGGTAGTGCCTGCAACGCCTTGGCCATTAGTTGTGGCCTGTCCGCATCCTCCGGCAGAATCATATCGACCATACCCAGTTCTGCAGCTCGCTGAGTGCGTATCAGCTGCTCTTGTCGCGGCGTGGTGCGAGGAACAATCAACGCTGGTTTGTCAAACGACAATATTTCACAGAAAGTGTTGTAGCCACCCATCGATACGACCGCCATGGAATTAGAGATAAGCTCTTCCATGCGTGAATCAAAATCGATGACATTGACATCAGCAAGAGTTTTTCCTGTCGACAGAAATTCACGGCGCTCTTTACCTGGCATATAAGGTCCAAGCACGACCAACGCCTTGTGCAATTGATCAGGGTGCTGCTGATAGGCTGCCAGCACGGCTCGTATCAGAGATACCCCATCACCACCACCACCGGTGGTAACCAGAATGTAATCCCCTTTCTGCTTGTGAGTTGAGTGTCCGTTTTGCAATGCCTGGCGCTTTAGAAAACCGACAAACTGGGTCCGCTCCTGAATGCTAGGTGGAATGTCGAGCCCCACCATGGGATTATAGAAACTCTCTGGCCCATATACCCAGATACAGTCGTACGACTCATCGATCTTGCGTATCAGATCCTTGCGCTTCCATTCCGGTTTGAGCAGATGAGGCGCATCCATGACATCACGCAGGCCCAGAATGAGTTTGGTTTTCTGTGTTTTCAGATAGGCCAGCGTGTCAGTGATCTCGCCCTGCAAACCCATGGGTTCCTTGTCAACAATAAACACATCAGGTTTGAACGACTCAGCCGTATGACGAATGATCGACTCTCGCATTCTGATGGTCTCTCCCAGATCAATGTGTTTATCAAGGGAGGTGTACTCGCCATTGCGCAGTTTGATCACACTGGGAATCTTGACAAAATCGACGCGCGCACGAAAATCGAATGCACCCGCTATGGCCGACCCTGAAATGATAAGGACGCTGAGGCCACTGTAATGTTCAACAAGTGAATGCGCGATGGTACGACAGCGTCGCAAATGCCCCAGCCCAAACGTGTCGTGGCTGTACATCAGAATTCGTGCGCCGTTTAAATCACTCACCGTGCCCAACCTTTCGCTATACCCGAACGTGCGGATCCAATCAAGAACGATTGATCAATATTGAACAATTCAAGGTAGGAATCCGCAAGGAAGAAATAATTCCATCGACGTGACCCGCAATATCCGAAACTCACTTGTACGGATCCGCAGCATCGCGCAAACCATCGCCCAGAAAATTGAACGCCAGTATTACCAGAATAACAGGAACAACAGGAAACAGGAGCCATGGATACAACGCGATGATGTTGATACTGCGCGCCTCTGTCAAGAGTATTCCCCAGCTGGTGATCGGTGGTCTTAAACCGATTCCCAGAAAACTCAACGCAGTTTCACCAAGAATCATACTGGGCACAGTCAGTGTGGCGCTTGCAATCAAATGTGACATGAATCCCGGTATTAGATGACGCCGGATGACGCGCCCGCTCTTGGCACCCAGTAACTGAGCCGCCACCACGTAATCCTCTTCACGCAAGGACAATAGCTTCGATCTCACGGCCCGCGCCAGCCCAGTCCAGTCCAGAAGCCCCAAAATCACGGTGATGCCCATGTACACCAGCAGCGGACTCCATGTCAGCGGAATGATGGTGGCCAACGCCATCCACAAAGGGATGCTGGGAATTGATTGCAGTACCTCTGTCAATCTTTGGACGATCATATCGAACACGCCACCGCGATAACCTGCGATGCCTCCGATAACAACACCCAGGACGAAGCTCATCAGTACGCCTAATATGCCAATCGTGAGTGAGATGCGTGCACCATATATTGTGCGTGATAGTACATCCCGACCTAACCGGTCAGTGCCCAAAAGAAACAATTGCCCGCCCTCCGCCGGGCAAACAAGATGCAGATCAGCTTCAAATATCCCCCAGAACTGATAGGAATCACCCCGACAAAAAAACCGTATAGGCTGGATATCCGTCGGATCATCTGCGTAATTCCGACGCAGCGTATCCAAATCCAGAGTCATTTCCTGCCCATAGACATACGGGCGGACAAGCTCCCCATCACGAAAAAAATTGACCGAGACAGGAGGCGCGTAGATAAACTCGGTATGGCGCGTGTGCAGATTGTAGGGTGCCAGAAACTCGCAAATGAGGATCGACAGATACAGAAACACCAGGAATATCCCGGATGCCAGTGCAAGCCTGTGTTGCTTGAAGTACAACCACATCAAACGCGATTGCGAGGCGTTCGCTGTTGGCCCGGCCAGGTCGTTGTCGTTCTCTACATCATTGGGATCATAAGGAGCATCTGACACATAGTGCCCAAGTGGTGCGCCGGGTTTGGGTAGGGGTGTTTTCACCGGTGCCGCCCCTTGCCAAAGCGAATGCGCGGATCCAGCAGCGCCAAGGCTATATCTGAGACCAGAACGCCAACAACCGTCAGAAATGCCAGGAACATCAGGAAGGAGCCGGCCAGATACATATCCTGACTTTGCAGTGCCTTGATCAACATCGGCCCGGTGGTTTCAAGCGACAGGACGATAGCTGTCACTTCCGCTCCTGAAATAACCGCGGGCAGTATTGAACCGATGTCAGATATGAAAAAATTTAGTGCCATGCGCAGTGGGTATTTCGTCAGAACGCGAAGAGGGTGAAGCCCCTTGGCGCGTGCTGTAATGACATACTGCTTGCGCAGTTCATCGAGAAGGTTGGCGCGCAGCCTGCGAATCATGGCGGCCGTGCCAGCGGTACCGATAATCAACACGGGTATCCACAAATGCTCAAGAATGGATTTGAACTTTTCCCACGACATCGGCTGATTAAGATACTCACGGTCCATCAAATGGCCTATCGATGTGCCGAACCAGACGTTCGCAAAGTACATCATGACCAGTGCAAGTATGAAATTTGGCACCGCGATACCAATCATTCCGACAAAGGTCAGGCCGTAATCACCCCAACTGTATTGGTGGGTTGCTGAATAGATTCCTATGGGAAAGGCTATCAGCCAGGTAAAGGCAATCGTAACCACCGATACCAGAATAGTCAGCCATAAGCGGTCACCAACCACCTCATTAACCGGTAGCCGGTATTCGAATGAATAACCGAAGTCCCCCACCAGCATGCCCGACACCCAATGAAAGTACCGCACGACCAATGGTTCATCAAATCCATAGCGCTCTCGAAGCAGCTCGATCTCGGCAAGGTCTGCAGCCTCACCCATGGCACGCAGCTCTGACACATGACTTTCGAAGTAATCACCCGGAGGCAGCTCAATGATAGTGAAGACCAACGCCGAAATAATGATCAGCGTCGGGATCATTGTGATGATCCGCCAAAGTATATAACGCAGCATCTAGTGGTCCGCCCTTGCGATTGAACGGGAAGCCACTATCCCTGCTCCTCCATCCAGAAGGTATCCGGCATATAGATACCCAGATAGCTGGTTGGCATAAATCCCAGTAACGCTGTATCGGGTATGTTTCGCATGCGAGCTGATCGCACAACAGGCTGAAGTGAACCATTCACCGTGCCAATTGTAAATACCTGATCGGCATGGATAGCAAGCATTTTCCCCCAGATCACTTCTCGTTCATCCGTTGAAGTGGTAGACATCCAGTCATCCAGGAGTTTGGCAAGTAGCCGTGCTTCGGGGTAATCAGTTTCACGGCCCTGTGTCCGCACAGACATGTAATGCAGACCCCACACGGGCCACTGCAATTGATCATCCGAGGTCGGTGCGAGCTGAGCAGGTGACATATCGGCAGAGGGCAAACCGTTATCAAGGCCTTGCCACACGGACATCATGACATCACCACCTGTCACTCGGCTGCGAAAGATATCGCGCTGAGAGGCACGGATAAAGAGCGCGATGCCCACATCCCTGAAATGGTCCGTGATGAGTTCAAGCACATCTGTTTCAAGCGTGCTTTCTCCAGCAGATTCGATGGTAATGTTAGCAGCTCGGCCATCAGGCAGTAGTCTGATTCCTCGCTTGTCACGTTCGGTTAATCCCAACTGATCAAGCAGATCATTGGCTTGTTCAACATCGCGTGTTGCCCACGCTGAGGCGTATTCTTCCTTGTATAACGGGCTTTCCGGTAAAACCGTGTTGGCACTTTCATGTGCCAGTCCATAGTAGATAACCTGATTTATCTCTCGCCTGTTTATGGCAAGCGACAATGCACGGCGAAAACGTACGTCCTGAAACAGCGCTCGCCATACATCATCCTTGCAATTCATGTTAGGAAACAAGGCAACACTAGAACCGCGCGTTCGGCGCCACAAGGACACCTTGAGGGGGAATCGGCTTTCCGCTTCCTTGATCAATGTGTAGTCGGGAAGGCCAATCCCGGTCACTTGCAAATCACTTTCGCCAGTAGCTGTTTTCGCACCGATGATCTCCGCAGAGCTTACGTTCAAGACCATCTGATCAACATAAGGCAGCTGTCGGCCGTTTTCATCTACACGATGAAAGTAGGGATTTCGTTCAAAAATGAACTGCTCTGCTGGCGGACTTGTGACGGCACGCCATGCTTCAAGCGTAGGCAGCGCCGGATTCTCCGGTCTGTTTTGTCTTGACATCTTACGATGCAAACCGACCCAGTCGTCGACCCGATGCTGCTTGATGAAAACTTCAAGGTTTTCAGCTGTTTGATAGCTGGCATGAAACTGCCGCATATACGCAGCAGGAAGCACCATAGTCTGCGGGATAGGTGAGGCCAGTTTGCCAAGAAATTCCGGATTGGGCGAGTCCCAGGAGTACCTGACCGTATATTTATCCAGCACTTCAAAACGCGCAACCTGACCATTTACTTTCAAGCTGATGGGCGGCCCCCCTCTGAGTATCTCGCGATTCAGGATGACATCGTTCCAGTAATACGCAAAGTCATCAGAGCTAAGCTCACTACCGTCAGACCATCTGTGTCCTTCACGAAGATGAAAGGTGAATATCCGCCCCTCATCAATCTCGTAGGATTCGAGAATGTCTGGGACCAGTTCCAGTTGTTCGTTATAGCCTACAAGTCTGGAGTAGCTGTTGATCGGAATGTAGCGAATGTCCTTCTGTCGACCAATGAGCATGCGTACCTTGCCGCCATGACGACCAGGCTCACGCCCCATCGCAGCAAGGTCAATCACTCGCGGCGTCTTTGGCAATCGTAAACCCAGTTCCGGCAGCTCTCCGGCATCGATGCGTGCGGCAAGATAGGGCGCATCAAGGGATCGAGCAAAGGCCCTGACCGGGAGAGCTGCACCTGCCATCATGGCCAGTAGTTTGCGCCGAGTTATCATTGCCGTAGCTCCGCTACATCTGCTGAGTTGCGTGCCAGCACAAAATGACCATCACCCAGATCCAGCGAAGACAAATCACCTGGCTTGTCACTACAGAAAACAGGATTCCACGACTGTGCGGATGTTGAGCTTGACTTGGCAGCCGTTGTAAAATCCAGAGGACGGTCCAGATCAGGGAACGGCACCGCATTCATCAATGACCGGGTGTACGGATGTACCGGATCGTTCATGATGACATCTCGCGGTGCCAGTTCTACTATTTTACCGGCCCACATGACCGCTACCCGATCGGCCATGTAGTCAATGACCGCCAGATTGTGCGACACAAACAAGTAGGTCAGCCCCATGCCTTGCTGCAAGTCTTTCAGCAAGTTGAGAATCTGCGCTTGCACAGACACATCTAACGCGGACACCGGTTCATCACAAATGATGAGGCTGGGTGCTACTGCTAACGATCTGGCTATTCCTATGCGTTGGCGTTGCCCTCCTGAAAAACTGTGTGGGTAGCGTTGCAAGGCATTCGTACCCAGACCCACAGCCTTGAGCAAGGCCGCTGTTGCGATATTGCGCTCCTCTTTGCTCCCTCTTTGATGAATATCGAAAGGTTCACGAAGAATGTTGCCTACGGTCATACGGGGAGACAACGAGGATATGGGATCCTGGAAAACCATTTGAATTCTGGTCCGAAGCTCTTTCAACTCAGGCCCCGTGGCAGCCAATACATCCACTGGACCGGTACCATCACAGAATTCGACACTGCCTGTATCGGGTGCTACAGCATGCATGAGAATCTTGGACAGCGTGGTCTTGCCACACCCACTCTCGCCGACCAAGCCCAGACATTCTCCGCGTCGAATGTCAAAGCTCACGTTATCAACAACGCGCACTGGTGAATCATCATCACGCACCTGCCAATCCTGTTTTCTTGTAATGAACGTCTTGCTGACGTTTTTAACCGACAGCACGATATCCGGGGCTGTGCCTTCTGGCTTGTCAGGCGCAGACAACTTATCAAGCAGATGATCAACGTTGGTGTCGATATCACGCAATGGCGTCAGACGTTTGGACCGATCCATACCGAAATGCGGAATAGCGCCCATCAGCCCCTTCAAATACGGGTGTTGGGGATTGCGAAAGATCGGATCAACAGGCCCGGCCTCCATGATCTGCCCACGATAAATAACAGAGACCTCATCTGCCATATTGGCAACCACACCCAGGTCGTGAGTGATAAGCAGGATAGCCATGTGCAAGCGGGATTGTAGATCACGCAACAATTCCAGAATCTGAGCTTGTATTGTTACATCCAGTGCGGTGGTGGGCTCATCCGCAATCAGAAGCGCAGGTTCACAGACCAGCGCCATGGCTATCATGGCACGTTGGCGCATGCCACCGGACAGCTCGAACGAGTACATATCGAATACCTTGCCCGGCTCTAAAAATCCTACCAGGCCGAGCATCTCCTCACATCGGTCGCGCCGTTCAGTAGGTGAAAGCACGGAATGCTCGCGAAGCAGCTCAGAAATCTGGTTGCCGACAGTATGCAACGGCGAGAACGATGTCATCGGCTCCTGGAAAATCATGCCGATACGGTTACCCCGAATGGAACGAATCTTCCGTCCGTCATGGGGGAGTTGCACCATGTCGTGTTCGGTGCCAGGTTGCAAGGGATCACAAAAGAGCACCCGACCTTGCACATCTGCAATTTCAGGCTGCAAGCCCATAATCACCTGACTGATGACTGATTTGCCTGAACCAGACTCTCCGACCAGGGCCGTTACCTTACCCGGCAATACCCGCAGGCTTGCGCCTTTGACAGCTTCTATGCGCCCACCAAGTAATGGAAACGATACGTGTAGGCTATCAACTCGCAGTAAATCTGTCGCTGCAGTGTGTAGATTTGGCTGATCCGGCATAATCAATAAATTATTAACTGTCTCAGCACGTTATAAAGTGATCAATTGTTTCAATGAACTCATTTCTCGCGTCAGTCGCACCTCACTTACCAGCAGGTGAAACAACGCTTCACTATTCATCCATAACGAATCTGTGCAGCAGTAACCATGCCGCTTGCAGAAGGAGTACGTTCGACTTTTTTCTCCGATCATTGCTATCAGATAAATGCAATCAATTGGTTGCAACGATAACATGAGCCTGAAAACATCGTCTGGGTAAATCTGTACAAATCGAATGTCGTCTAAACAAGAACTCAATCAGCGCCTTCTGGAAGCGGCATCCCTGCGGCAGCTGGGGCGTTTCTCAGAAAGCTACGCTATTCTGAAATCTCTGGAGTTGGACGCTGACTCAGACCTGTTGGGCCATACGACTTCACTGGGCTTGCCAAGGCGACTGCAATCTGCCTATCTCAAGCTTGCCAAGGCAGACCAGGATGCCATCAAGAGCATTGGCTATCAGTACAATCTGGTGCCACCGCCAGAGGTGCTCAACAAGTACGCAACTTTTACCCTTGCTGAACGTAAATTCATTACGCAGGCAAACAGACAACCTGTACCCGAGACGATCCATCAGATCTGGATTGGTTCAAAAACCGCACCCGTCGGCACAAACGCCTGGGAGAAACATGCGCGGATACACGGTTATAGTTATAAGTTGTGGCGGGAGGAAAACCTGCAAGATCTCGGACTGGAAGCAAATACCGTTTATCGTGACATGCTGTCCAAGGGAGACATGCCAGGAGCGGTCGATGTAGCACGCTATATCATTCTGGAACGCTTTGGAGGTGTTTATCTTGATTGTGACTGGTATCCCGTCCGCGATGACATCAGCTTTCACGATCTGCTCCCGATGAACGGACTGATTACCATGCCTGAAGACATTCCAAGAAAGACAGGTAAAGGCAGCACACTATTGGCTAATTCATTTATCGCAGCTCCTGCAAGTCATCCTGTCTTCACTCGTTTGCTGGATGCGTTAGCTGACATTACCAATGAACTTCCCAAAGCACCGGCCTGGTGGTCAACGGGTCCGCTCATTTATACCTTGATGTGTCGAGGCGGCTCAGTAACATTGGCTGATGCAGACATAGTGGCAGGAAAACTACCTCAGGACACCCCCCATGTACAGGTAGAAAACTGGTGTGAGCAAACACGGCGCAAAGATAGTGGACTATTGCTCGCATGGCGGTCGTGGGCGCGATAGACAGCAACGTTCGCCAGCTTGAAAACACGGTTTTATTTCGTGTAACACCAGTTTGTGTACCTCCAGAGTGGCAGCAGTAATGGGCACTCGGCAATCAGGAACACAATCAATCATGGAGATGTTAAAAGTTCATCAATAGATAACCAACGAGCACCCGGATGTTCTGATGTTGTCGCAAATAATTGCTGTAAAAAACACCACGCTGCTTCGTCATGCACAAGATGGTGAGAGAGAATGCCTATGGATGTCCGGCCTTGCTTTACGTGAGCAACGATTTCTGCGACAAGATCAACTGCAGGACGCCCGCCTCGCGTACCCCGCCAATCGATAATATCCACGTGAGTGTTACGAATAATTATCGACTGTATCCCAGTAGATTTCTCGTCACCGAATGTGGACAGACCCCTAAAGCCTGTTTCTTCCAGTTTATTTACGATTTCAGGCGATATGCGATTCCATGGTGGAACCAGCAGCGGCACAAAGCGTGTGTGATGCAGTTGAGAGAGCTTTCCAAACCCGCGATCCAACTCGGCGAGAATGTCAATCAGGGGGCGATGATTACCTAACTCCTGTTTTTTTTCCGCAGCTGAAGCGTGATTGCTGTGTGACCAGCCATGCACGGCAACAGACACGTTTCGGGTAGATTCAAGTCGATCAACAAGATCAGATCCGGTATTCTCGGGAATGACAGCAAGCGTCACCGGAACAGAATATTTTTTCGTGAGTGCCAATAGACGATCGAGCGGCTCGCTAGGATCAACTGCATCATCATCACGCAACCAGAAAGAAACCGGATGACCCGACACGGCTGCATCGTGCAAACCATCAATCAGTTCAGCCATGGCTTTACTTTCAGTCATTGTCATACACCAACGTACCGTTTCAAAATGCCCTGCAATGCCTCACTGGCAGGTTGCAGTGAATGATGCTGCCGCACATACTCTGATGCATTTCTGGACATGTCGTTCAGTTTAGCCGGGTTACTGATCAAGAAAGCGATGGCCGCGGCGTAGGATTCATCATCACCCTCCGAAGTCAGAATGCCAGAGTGTCCATGGTCTACAACTTCAGGAACACCCGCTGTATCGTAGGCAACAACAGGAACACCTGCTGCTTGTGCTTCCAGATAGGCAAGGCCATAGGCCTCTCCACATCCCGGCCATACATACAACGAACAACGCGCCAGTAAGGCAGCGATGTCCGATTGTGCAAGCAGACCATGCCACTGCACACGCTCGGGTGGTATCCTGCAAAACAGATTATGCACATCCTCCCGCAATGAGCCATCCCCGACGACAGACAACGTCCATGGCAAATGCAGAATCTGCTCAAGGGCACAGGCAAGCCGTGCATAACTGTTCAGCTTATCGCCAGCACGCATCATCGCCACTGTGACAAGCATGGGCGGCGTTGCCGGCACTGACCGGTTCGCATAGTTATTCGTCTCTATGAACGGACGCAATCGCTCAAGGCAAGCAGTTGGCGATGCCTTGCGTAACCCCACTCTGTCCCTCTCAGTAAAGCAGATATTAACCGCCGCCGAGCTGATAGACTCCAGCACCTGCTCCTGAATTGCTCCCCATACGCCTTGTGTTCGACGGCTGGAATAGCTGGCTTCAGCGGTAACATACGGGATGTTAAATCGCCTGCACATCTCTGGCCCAATAAGATCAGGCGATTTGAAATAGGGGTGGTAACAGAACCACAGCTGAGGTGCCGCGTGTTGCTTCCAGCTTGAAGTCAAGCGCTGAATCTCCAGGGCGGCTTGCGCCAGTAAAAGATTCTTGTCAGATTCGTTTTCCGGATCCCGTAAAAATGCACGTAGATCTGAAGCTACCTCAACGCGAAATTCCAACCTCTCAAGACATTCGATTAACAAACGTGCCATTAGCCGGTCACCCGATGGCGTCGCATGCCCAACAGGCTTCAATGGTGAATAAAATGCGATAGTGTTCTGGCTCACATTGAATACCGTAGACTTGTCTCGATCGCTAGTAAATGCGCTGCACCACTGAGTGTTACAACACCTGCTCCCCGTTACACCTTACGAGCGTTTCACACGGCAACGGTTATCATGATAATACGTCAAGGAGTCACCCAGTGAACAAAGCCGGCTTGCCCCCAATCGCCATTATTGCCGATGCACATGTTCACGATATCAACAGTGACTATGATTTTCCTGGCATATCCGTTGGAGGCAAGCCACTCACTATCCGCAGTTGGGCAGATACGCGCAGATCTTCACGCGTTTTCAACGAAAGCAAGGCTGCACTTTCATGTGCATTGCACGACATCGATAAACGTGGAATCAAGCATGTTGTGCTACTTGGAGACTATACCGACGACGGTCAAATTGAATCAACGACACGATTAGTCCATACGCTGCGCCAACATCGTGATCAATATGGCACACAGTTTTATGCGATCACTGGCAATCACGACGCATATGGGCCATCAGGGAAACATCAATCAACCCGATTTGCCATCGACACTCATGAAACCGTATTGGTAACCAGTGATCCAGCAGTGGCGGCAAGTGAACTGGAAACCGCTGTTTTAACATCAAAAATGTACTGTGAGGGAGTGGCCGATGGGATTTCAAGAATGTCGGAATTCGGGCTTTTCAAACAACCAGAATACGTACATTGGGAGACCCCGTTCGGGCTGAACGCCGCTCTGGAACATCGCCACTACAGTGCCATGTCGAAAGATGGACGACAGAGTCATCAGCTTATCGACGCATCTTATCTGGTCGAACCCGTAAAAGGACTGTGGCTACTGATGATAGATGCCAACGTGTTCGAGCCACGCAATGGACACTGGACAAAAGGCCAGAAAAAAGCCTTTATCGACAGCTCTGACGCTGGATGGAATTCGGTGTTGCGTAATCGACGCCACATTATCAACTGGATTACGGATGTTTGCACGCGTGCTGATCAGAACAACAAGCACGTCATCGCATTTTCACACTACCCGATAATCGACCCGTTTCAGGATGCCAATAACAGGGCTTTTACACTCTTTGGCAGTCATGAAATGCTCAGACGAAAGCCCGAACCCAATGTCAGCATAGAACTGCTGAAGGCTGGCCTGAGACTACATTTCAGTGGCCACCTGCACGTTAGCGCGCTGTCTCGGCAAACTGCAGGTACGCACGCCATCGATGATTGCGCAGTGCCTTCACTGGTTGCTTTCCCTGCCTGTTACAACGTTGTCCAGCCAGATCCGGATAATACGCGTATCCACAGCGTGAGCCTGTCTTCGATGTCGCTAAACTCAAAGCTCATGACACACTACCGCAAAGAAGACGCCGCTGGCGAAGAGGCTGATCATGCCGCTCTGTCAGCAATCACCTATGGCGACTTTCTGTACAGACGAATGCATTGCAGAGTTATTCATCATTTTCTGAATAAAGAATGGCCCACGGACATTGCCTCATCCATTCGCGTCACGAACACATTTGATCTAGCGGTGTTGATGATGTCCGACACAAGCGCCGCAAACGCAAATGCTCTGGCTCCGCAAGCGCTGACCTGCGCACCCGATCAACTCAAGTCGGCAATCAAGCAATACGGACTCTCCTATGATGATCTGATTACGTGTCGCATGACCCAGCTTTTGTCAGACTGGTATTGCTTTCGACACGCAGGCGCTCAGGCACGAGCATTCATGGAGCCAACCAACCTCAAAATCTATCGCTATCTTGCCGAGAATTTTGGTGATCAGCTACCGTACGAGAACAATACACACAAAGCCTACTTCGCGGTATTCCTGGCTCTGTTGAATGCATCCATCCGACATTCAGAGCAAGCCGTCACGCAACAGCTTGTTACACAAACTAGCGGCGAATATTCAGATTATTGACCACGAAACGAACACCTTCCACCTGGTAAGCCACCCGTTCAGCCTCGTGCCTGACAGCATCATTATCAACATTGCCCGTAAGCTTTACCGTGTCTTCACTGTCCTGGCTCACTCGAATTCGGGACACAGCCGTCTGCCCGTTATTGCGCAGCGCAGCCCGTACCGATACAGACAACGGCTTGCTGTCTTGAGATGCCGTAAACACATTGACTTTATGATCAGAATCTTCCCCGAACAATGTCTTGCCGTCGGTGCTGCAACCAGCCAGAAGAGCGGTAGCTGCTCCGAACAACATCACAGTTGCCCGGATTTTTGAATGTTTCAATATATTCTCCTTCATGTTTAGAGTGGTTATGAGGCGATAGGGTAGACGTCCACAACGGATCTATCAATTTTTACTGTATGCCACCGGATAAGAACAGCCCCGATTATTGAACTGGGCGACACCATAAACCAGCAAACCCTTCATGGTATCTTCGCTGACGTCTCCCTGAAGGATGACGGTAACACTACCGTCTGATAACGCCTCACCTCGTCCCTTGATGTCTTTTTCCAGAGCCTCTTCAAGCCTGAATCGCCCTCTGGAATCAACGAAACCTGTCACTACAAGATCCTCGTTCCAGCGCCAGAGCACTTCACTGTTAACGATCCTCAGTGAGCTGCTGTATTTTTCAGCCCGACAATCCGAAAACCACCCGGGCCCTAACGTCTGGCGACTGGCGGGATAATCAACGGCATAGGTATAGTTTCCGTCAAACGTAAACGCCGAATCCTTGTCTGATTCACGGACCATGGAACTGACCGTTCCTGCGCAACCGCTCAGCATAAAAGCCAGTACAGCAATGATGGCGGCCCTAGACAGATCTTTCTCCTTCACGTCTCTCTCCTTCACGTCTTTCTCCCTTTGTTCATGGAATGTCAGTCTGGAAACCTGTTGCCCGGCAGCTTGTGCAGCAATACTTGTGCGGCACCAGGTGCGACAAACGGTTGCCAGGACAACAAGCTTAAATCCGACGGCTACTCCCGTGCCTTACCACCCATACAGGGTGGCGATTGTGGCACCTCGCCTCCGCGCTCTTTCCATTCTTCAGGTGTGTAAGTGTGCATACTCAAGGCATGGACGCCGCCCTCAAGTTGCTTCGCCAGTAACTTGTTGACCGTTCGATGGCGGGCCACCAGATTCTTATCGTGAAACGATTCGCTGACGATCACCAGCTTGAAATGAGTCTCCGAGTTAGGTGGTACGTTGTGCATGTGGCTTTCGTTAACCACGTCAAGCCGTATCGGGCTGAGTTCTCCTACTACCAGGTCGTTGATCTGTTCTGCTATCGTCACAAGTAAATCCGGTCGTTATGGCAAGGCCCATAGAGTACCGCATACAGGGGCGTATAAGCCTTTACCAAACGCCGGTGAGGGCCTGTCTTCTATGCAAGGCAGTGGAGCGCCACTGAGGCTCTCCCGCAGGGCGAACCGCCTCCTGGTGGAAGAACACTTGGTGATTCGCGGTTTGAATGGGTTGCCGGTTACAATGCACTGGAGGTCCGTCCAGGAGCCTTGGGCACCGTCCTGAGTTTTTCCATCAACCTCTGAGGCTTGCCACTC
>CAYGSW010000025.1:30528-33630 GCA_964352535.1 uncultured Granulosicoccaceae bacterium
AGGAGCCTTGGGCACCGTCCTGAGTTTTTCCATCAACCTCTGAGGCTTGCCACTCAGATGGTATTCATAAATGGTAGCGTACGCCATAACCGCACGCACATAGCGCCGCGTCTCAGTAAAGGGAATGGTATCGATCCACACATCAGCATCGATCTCGTTTTCACGCAACCACTGATCAACGCGGTGCGGCCCGGCATTGTAGCTTGCGGTGGCCAGCACTTGATGGTCATCAAACTTGTCCATCACATAACGAAGATAATGTGTGCCAAAGCTGATGTTGGTGCTGGCATCGGTTAGATCTCCCTGCCAGTCATCCATGCCCTGCAATTTGGCTACATAGCGAGCCGTGCGCGGCATAAGCTGCATAAGGCCTATGGCGCCTGCCCCTGAACGAATATCTCTGATGTAAGCACTTTCCCGACGCATGACGCCGAAAATCCAGGAAGGCTCGATGCTGTGTTCTGACGACGCCTTGGCCACTTCAGAACGATAAAGCACGGGAAAACGCAATGAAATGGCACGACGCTGCTCATCCCCACTTCGACCTGCAGAGTAAATCGCCCGGTCGTGCAGGCCCCACTCGAAGGCCACCACGGCAGATGCTGCAACCTCTTCGTCTTCACGTCCCGAAAGCCAGTTGTTCCACTCACGTCGACTCTCGTGTTCGATGCCGACCTTGTTGAATTCGCGCGCCCTTATCAAAGCAGGTTCGTTTCGAACCTGATTCAACAAGCCCACAAGAGGATCAATAGGCTCGTCATAAATTGCATACTCTTTGCCTAGACGATCGGCCGCCAGAAACCCGTAATACGACTGTAATTCGGCCAGTTCGTTGTAGAGCGACAGAGCCTGATCCTGTCGTCCCAGTTGCTCGTTTGCACGTGCTACCCAGTACGCCCAGTGATCCTCCATCTGCTCCTCTGCAGGGAGCCGCGCTATCGAATCAAGTACAGCATCCCAATCCTGAGCCAGCAAAGCGGTGCGAACCCTCCATTCGGCAAACTCCAGATCATCCTTGCGCTCTTCGGTGGCTGCCAGCCAGCCCTGAGCTTCGGGCATGCGTCGATACGCTGAGCGCATGACCAGAGCGCGATGCGTATCGTAGTAACGATCGGCAAAGAATGTGTAGTCATCTCGTATGCTGAGCCAATGCTCAACCGCTGCCAGGGTATCTTCACGCGACCAGTCGATAACAAGGTCAGCCACGATCCGGCGATTCAGAACCGTGTTGGCGGCCAGCTCGCCACTTAACAGAAGAGCCTGCGGTTTCTTGCCAGCGCCAATCCAGCGCTGTACGCGCTGTCGGTCGGCCTTGGCCAGATACTTGAGCATGGGCTCGGCGAATTCGGGCTTGTTGGCTTCCATCGCCTGGTAGATACGCTCCCATATCGAGGGCACTGGTGGCGTGTTGTCAGCCTCAATCCGGTTAATCACTTTCGCACACAAAACCGGGTGTTTTTTGGGCTTTACCCATAACTCCAGCACTGCATCATCAAACCCTTTGAGCTGACCCGTCTCATACCTTGCGCGCACGGTGGCGCATGGCATGCCAGCCGCAAGCCGCGACTTACTGACACCCAGAAACATCTTCCATTGTTCCGTATCGGCAAATCGTTTCTGCAATGTGTGCGTCAGGCGGCGCGTAAGCGACTGATGTTCGGAGCGTTTCTCAAACTTGTTGAGCGCTGCCACATCGGCACGTGTGGGTTTGGCGCTGAGCCATTGGGAGCGAAGTTGCTCGTACACCAGATAGTCGTACAGTGGATAGTCACGCAAACCGGCCAGCGAACGCTCAAAGCTCTGCAGCTCACCAGCCGCCAGCTGTGCCCTTGCCTGCACGAACAGATCGCGCTTGTCCGCCAGATCATCTGCAGCACCTGCACCGGATATTCCCAGCATGGCGCACACAATAAACATGGTGCGGATGCGAAACACGCGCCGCACTCGATTAGTCAGGTAAAACTCAATCATGTCCCACACCCATGGCACAGCCTGTTACGGGCGATCCTTCGTGAAGACCGCTAATTATGCGCATAACTTTAGTACACTTTGAGCACTCCCGAGCACCTGTATCACCCTCTGACTCCAGTAATTGTGAATAATTCTGCCGAATCTATCGTTAACATCTCCGGATATCGATTCATCAAGCTTGAGTACCTGCCTTTGTTACAGGCAGATATGCAAGAGGAACTGCGACAGACCGGCGTGCTGGGCACCATTTTGCTGGCCTGCGAAGGCATTAACATCGCGCTCTCCGGCAAACGGGAACAGATCGATCAGGCCATCGCCTATTTCCAGGGTGATGACAGGTTTCGCGACATCTGGCTAAAAGAAAGCACCTCTACCGAAATCCCGTTTTCCAAACTCAAAGTGCGCGTCCGTCACGAAATTATTGCATTTGACGGTGCAGACGCCTCTGATGCGCAACTTCATCGCCCCAAAGCCCGGGCATTGAAGCCTGCAACCGTCGCCCAATGGCTGGAGGAAGACAAGGACATGGTGCTGCTGGACACTCGTAACACCTACGAGATCGCATCCGGGACCTTTGACAAGGCGGAACATCTGGGTATCGCACACTTTCGTGATTTTCAGGCAGCGGTGAAAACAGCCTTGGAAGAGGGACGCTTACAGCTGGATAAGCCCACCGTCACCTTTTGCACAGGCGGCATACGCTGTGAAAAGGCCGCCCCGTGGATGATCGAGCAAGGATTCACAGAGGTTTATCAGATAGAAGGCGGCGTGCTTAATTATTTCGAGCAAACCGGCGGCAAACACTGGGATGGTGATTGTTTTGTTTTTGACGATCGTGTGGAAGTGGACAAGCAGCTAACCCCCACTGGAGCCACCTGGTGTACCCATTGCCAGCTAACCATTGCACCCGGTCAGACGTGTACCTGTCAGCTTTCTCGCACCGCCATGGAGATGGTGTAGGACTTACCCTGCTTGACTTTGTCGTAGTTGCCAAACACGTCATTGAACGAGCGCTTGATAAATCCGCGCAAACCGTTGATTGTCACCACCACAATGCGTGCACCCGGCTGCATGCGCTGATGGGCATCGGCAAACATGATCTGGAAAAACTCGTTGCCAACCTTAGCGGGC
>CAYGSW010000026.1:0-28321 GCA_964352535.1 uncultured Granulosicoccaceae bacterium
GATCTGCGCGCATTCAATCACGATGACAGCGTAGACACCAAACCATACAGGGTCGATGCCTGCAGCTTGAATCATTGGCAATACAACCGAGCTTGACAATACCAGGATCGAAATTCCCTCAAGAAAACAGCCCAGAACAAGAAAGAACAAGGTCAGAACAATAATCAAACCTGTGGCTGAAAGGTCAAATCCCTCAACCCAGGCGGCCGCTGCTCGCGGTATGTCGGCAAATCCTACGGCGATGGACAGGCAGGCAGCACAAGCGATGATGAAAGAGATCATGCAAGAGATGCGTGTCGCTGAAAGCAGGCTTTCAATGAACATCGTACGCGTTAGCGTGCGATTGACGACTGACAATAGCAGTGCACCTACAATACCGATGGAGGCAGCTTCAGTAGGGGTAGCAAGTCCACCGTAGATGGATCCTATGATCGCCGCGATGAGTGTCACAACGGGCAGTAGATCCCTTGACGCCTTGACCTTTTCAATCAGTGTCGTGCGCGCTGGTACTTCACCCTGTTTGTCACGGTTCAATCGTGACCAGATTGCGATGTAGCCTGAGAAAAGAAGAATCAACAACAGTCCGGGGACAATTCCTGCGATGAACAATCGCGCCACAGATTGTTGAGCGACCACACCATAGACGATCATGATGATGGAGGGCGGTATCAATAACCCGAATGTGCCTGCACCTGCCAGCGAGCCGATCATCATTTTATGATCGTAGCGACGCTTGGTGAGTTCAGGGATGCTCATGCGACCAACGGTTGCACACGTCACGGCCGATGAGCCTGATACCGCAGCCATGACACCACAGCCAATAACGTTGACGTGCATGAGTCCGCCTGGCAACCCTGATACCCATGGCGACAATCCTCGGAACAGGCTGGATGAGAGCCCTGAGCGCATAAGAATCTCTCCCATCCAGACAAACAGTGGCAGTGCTGTCAGTGCCCAGCTCCAACTGGCATCCCACATGGTGGACGACATGATGGAACCTGGATCCAAGGGCGCAAAATACGTGAATATCAACAGCGCAGCACTGAGCAGTGAGAGTGCAATCCAGACGCCAGAACCCAGAAGGACGAGTAATGACAGAATCAGAACTAGAATGGCAAGGACGATATTATCCATGGCTATTCAACTGATCCATCGACGTTCTTTTCGTAGTTGGCTGGTTGTCCGGCCCAGATCAATGTTGCCTGTTCGGCGATAGCCACACACAACATGATCAGACCCAGACAAACGCCGGATTGAGGGATCCAGAGTGGCATTGCCACCAGACCGGGACTTAGATCGCCGAACTCAAAGGTTTGAATGGTGTAGCTTGTCATGTGCCAGGCAGCCCAGCCGGTAATGGCCACACCGATGGCGCAGCACCATAGTTCGACGATGCGGCTGGTTCGTTTGGACAGAAATTGTGAGACCAGACTGATCCGCACATGGCCGCCGTTTACGAAGGTATAGGCAAGACCTAAAAACGTTGCAGCGGCCAGACAGAAGCCGGCAATTTCTGTGGTTTCGATGGCAATACGAAGTTGGCGAGCCAGAATCTGCATCAGCGTAACGCCGGCAATGGCAGCTAGAAAAAATGCAGCTGCATAGCCGCAAAGGTTGTACAACCCATGAATGACTTTTCGCATGGCGTTTATGGCATGTGGATGGAGGTGGCCGGGTATGACCCAGGCCGCATGCGCAAGCCCTTATTTGAGGCTCGCTTTATAAGCTTCCAGAACTGCCAGTTCGTCCTCGGATGCTTCTGCACTCCATTCAGTGATCATCGCCTCACCAACCTCGGCAAGCACCGCCTGGAGCTCTGGTGACGCATCTGACACAATCATGCCGTTGTCTTTCAGCACTTGTACGCTTTCCTCGCCAGCGATCTTGCTCAACTCAAAACCCCGAGTGGTTGCCGCCTCGCCGGCTGCGATGACGATAGCTTGCAGTTCATCCGACAGTCCGGCCAGCGCACGCTTGTTGACGATCATGCCATTTTTGTTGTGCATTGAACCGGTGTAGGTGAAGTGTGAAACGTAATCCCATGCCTGTATGTCATTGCCTGTCTGACCTGAAGTAAACAACGCATCAATGAGCCCGGTAGAAAAGGCCTGAGGGACTTCAGCGAAAGGCAGGATAGTGGCTTGAAAACCCAGAAGTTCCCCCATGCGTTGAGTTGCCGTTGAATAGATGCGCAGCTTTACATCCTTAAAATTGGCACCGTCTGTCACGGGGAACTTGGTGTAGAAACCTTGACCGGGCCACGGGGTGTAGGAGAGCACCTGCATCCCGGCTTTATCAAATACGCTGTCGAACCACGGCTTCTGGGCCTCCATGAGCTTGACCGCAGTTTCGTAGTCTCCGGCGACATTCGGGTAGCTGTCGAGCGTGTACATGGCACTCTCATTTCCGTAAACACCGAAACGGATCTGGCCAATCTGGATTTGCCCTGATTGTACCGCACGACGTATGGCATCCAGCTTGATCAACTCACTGTTAGGCCGCAGATCGATTGTCAATTCACCATTACTGGCCGTTTCGACTTCCTCGATGAACATGCGAATGTTCTTGGTGAAAAAACTGTCTTCCGGGTAGCCTGATGCCATGACCCATTGGGTTTGAGCATGAGCTCCACCTGTGAGCATGAGCGTAGCGGTGAATGCCGTGGCAAGTTTAGTCAGAACCTTCATTCTAATCCCTCGTGATATTTCAAGCGGTGAAATGCCCTGACACACATATGCTCAGGACCCCTGCACAGTAACACTGCAATCCTGACAACGTTGAGCCATAGTGGCGTAGCAGTAGTCGGGTTTGCAGCTGTTGGATTTCCTGAACAAGGTTATAGGCATGATGAGCTTTTGGCAATTCAATTATCGTCATGCTAGTGCTGAGAACCGCACTGCAATAAATCGTCGATATCATGGGGTCGACAGAATTTTTTTGAAGATTCGCTGGCAGGAACAAACTGCCTGTCAGCCTTACTTGAGTCATTGACTGTGAATGCCTGAGAGCTGGTTCAGGTGTTTGGTCATGGGATGTACAATTGCGCTTGAGCTTTGTCGCCGAGACATTGACGGTTTAATCGACTCGGAAGAACTACCTCAGGAAAACCACTTCAGATGAATCACGGCAACCAACTCGAAACCGTCACATCAGCGGGAATTGCGACAGGACGTTTGTACAGCGTATTTCCTCGTAAAGTTTATTTTTGTTGCGCTCTTTCAATTGCTGCTCTGTGCTGATATATAGCAGCGACGTATAGTTCGTAAGCCCAATTCTTCCCTCAGTCTTTCATACATGCATGGCTCTTTCAGCGCTTCTCATCGTTTTTGGCATCGTCCTGCTCATTGTCGGGGCAGACGCACTCGTTTCAGGTGCATCGCGTATTGCGCAGAGGTTCAATATTCCTCCGCTGATCATTGGTTTGACCGTTGTGGCGCTGGGTACCAGCATGCCGGAGATAACGGTATCGACAACCGCTGCTCTGGCGGGTAATACCCAACTTGCGCTGGGCAACGTGGTTGGCAGTAACATCTTTAACGTTCTGCTCATACTCGGGCTGGCGGCAGTCATCCTTCCATTGTCGGTGAATTCGTCTCTGGTACGTCAAGAGGTACCTGTAATGGTTGGGCTGTCGTTTTTGCTGCTGATATTTCTACTCGATGGCGTCTTGTCAGCTGTCAATGCGGCGGTTCTGCTTGCCATCGGTATTGCGTACATCGCTTTGCTGGTTGTGCAAACTCGACGGGCCAGTATGGCTGGAGACATTGTCGCTATTGAACTACCTGATGAGACTGGCTGGGCAGCGAAAGTGCCCTCGGTAATGCTGGTTGTGGCTGGCCTGGCAGGTTTGGTTTTCGGAGCACAATTACTCGTCAAGGGGGCGTCGCAAATAGCATTGTCCATAGGGGTTAGTGAGCTGGTGATCGGTCTGACCGTTGTGGCTATTGGCACCTCATTACCCGAGGTTGCTGCCAGCGTTGCTGCGGCTCTCAAGGGTCAGCGCGATATGGCGATTGGCAATGTCGTCGGTAGCAACATTTTCAACATAGCGTTTTGTCTGGGATTGGCCGGAACAGTCGCGCCCACAGGTCTCCTGGCACCTTCACAGTTATTGAGCTTTGACCTTATCGTCATGCTCCTGGTAGCGATCGCGGTACTACCATTGATTTTTACAGATTACGAAGTGCGTCGATCAGAAGGTGCGTTGCTATTGCTATGGTGCGCTCTGTACCTGGTATGGACGCTGCTCATAGCCACTGACAGTGATTTGTTATCATCATTTGCCAGCGTCATGCTGTACGTCATGGCTCCAGCAACATTGGTGTTTCTCGTTTTTACAGTCCTCATTGCAATACGTGGCAAGAGAGGTGTTTCCTCAAAATAGCAGATCACTCTCATGAACAAGACAATCGCAGATTTTGTGATAATCGGTGGAGGCATGGCAGGTGCAGGAGTTGCTGCCATGCTGCCTGAAGACGTCTCAGTTGTACTCCTGGAGCGTGAATCTCAGTGTGGGTATCATTCAACAGGTCGTTCTGCTGCCGCCTGGGTGGCTGGGTATGGCGCGGAGGAAATACGCATTCTGACCAGGCACAGCAAATCATATCTCATGGACCCACCACAAACACTGACAGATGAAAGTTTTCTCAACACTCGGGGTGAAATGTTGATCGCGTGCAGCGACGCTGAACAACAGGCACTTCAGAAACAAATCGATACAACTGAGCATCTTCATACAATTAGTTCTGCCGAGGCTTCCAGTCGAGTGCCGGTGCTGAAGGTTGATCGATTGAGGCAAGTTGCGTACACCAGCGAGGCGTATGACATTGATGCTGATCGTCTATTGCAAGCATGGACTGCCAGTATCAAGAAACGCGGCACAGACGTTCTATCCGACTGGCAGGTTACTGGCTTAAAGAGAATGGTGGATCATTGGCAGATCACAAATCAGTCAGGTGAGGTTGTACTGGCAAGAACTGTGGTGAACGCAGCTGGAGCGTGGGCGGATTCTGTCGCCAAAATGGCGAGTCTGGCACCGTTGGGACTTATCCCGCATCGCCGTTCAGCAGCCTTGCTACCAGCACTATCGGAACACGACGTGCGCGCATGGCCGTTGGTTATTTCTGCTGATGAAACCTGGTATGCAAGACCGATGGGAAACACATTGATGGTATCTCCAGCAGATGAAACACCTGTGGAGCCGCATGATGCATACGCCGAGGATCTGACGATAGCGCAAGGGCTGAGTCGATTCGAAGATGCCATGAATATAACGGTAGAACGTGTGGAAACTACCTGGGCAGGATTGCGTACGTTTGCCCGCGACAGGGTACCCGTCGTGGGCTTTGATACGCGCGCGCATGGATTTTTCTGGCTGGCCGGGCAGGGTGGTTACGGTATTCAGACAGCGCCCGCTATGTCCAGATTGGCGGCGGCTCTGCTGATGCGAGAGGTTAGCGTGGAATTCGACCAGAGCCTGGTCGAGCGCTTGAATCCTATGCGCCTTCTTTGCTGACGAGCTCATGGTACTGCACAATGTCATTCGATGATGTGGATATGTGTGAGCCCTGCGCAGAGAATTTGACGTTCGTCGCTGGACATTCATGCAAACGACGCCAGTTGATTGGACATTCTGTAGCTATAACAACGCTTGGCAGGAGGGTCGTTTCTGAGCCACCCACCTGCAACGAATCGACTGGCTTGTTCAAGTGGGCGGATTGACGTTCAGCACCTGCAGTGCCTTGTCGATTTGTGCAACCGCGTTAAGTTCAAGAGGCTGAAGTGGCAACGCTAAATCTAGTGCGCCTAGTCCAATCAAACGGGCGATTTCTGGCACCACACGAATGCTTCCCCATGTATTGAAACACTCCCACAGAGGTGCGCATCGGGTTTGCAGGATACCAAGTTTTTCAGGTTCGGCACGCACCGACCATACGTCTAATGCCAATTGTGGCAGCGTGCCCGCTAACACCGAATACCAGGCGTCAGCTCCCGCTGGTAGAACATGTGTAATGTTCGCGTCACCAGAATAGCCTAATACAAAGCCCTCTGGCAGCTCAATACGCGTTTCGGCTAGCTCGTCTGTGGACAATAACGTCGCAGGTGCAGGGTTTTTTACCGCCTTAACCGTTGGCAGCCTTGCCAATTCTGTCACCAATTCCATTGTCATTGAGAAGTGGGTTGTGCCTGGGTTGTTGTACAAACATATGGGTAGAGGCGTACCAGATGCAATCGTGTTGACCAGTTCGGTAAAATCTCTATCCGTCAGTGGAAGATATGACACTGGAGCCAGCAAAAGAGCCCTTGCACCGGCTTTTTCAGCGCTGACAGTATGTTCAATGACCCTGTCGGTTCGAAGATCTCCAATACCGGCCAGGACAGGTTTGTCTCCACTGGCTTCCACGGCAGCTTCGATAGCACGAGCCCGTTGGGTACGATTCAGGTACATATAGCTACCTGTCGAGCCAAGCACGCCGATGGAGTCTATATCTGTAGCAGCCAGTCTGGCGACCAGTCTTTGTAGATGATCGACATTCACCACGCCAGTCGTGCTGAATGGTGTGAGTGTAAATGCGCTTAAACCGCTCAGATGACTCATGTGTCAGGGATCCATTAACGATACATTAAAACTGTGAAGCGGACGTTTCGTTGGCTTTTATGTCAGCATGTTCAAGATCGAGACACGCCTGGCGTTGTTGTTCAGACTACCTCAAATGGCGGGCAAGTGATCCGGTAGCGCTGGTATTTCCCACAATAACTACCCATCGTGTCTGGTTTGATACGGCCATGGTACGAGCACTCGCCACTGCTCATCTGTAAACGTACAACGATTCGACATGCGCTTCTGTTCAATATGCGCTATCCGGCCAATTCAAACCAAACCTTGCTCCCAGTTCGTTCATTGGATATCTGTCGGTGTCTACTGATCGGTTGCTTGAATCCATGGCCCAAGTGCACGGATTAAACCCTTCACTATCGTTTTTATAGCCAGACCAGGACCAACCCAGTCCGGCGAGTAGTAGTGCACCACCAGAGTTTGTAAATTGCTCAACCGCATCGATTTCAGCTTGTGTAAAACTTGCCCATGCATTACCAACAATAAGTACCTGGCTGGAAATTAACTTGTCGGCAAGCGTAAGATCGTTGATTGGCGCTATTGTGTAGCCCCATCTTTCAATATCGTCCAAAGGCAGGTTAGTGTTGAGACTGTCCGGATTAGCTGTAGCTGATACAACTTCACAGTGACCGGTAGAGAACGAGATTTTAATAGGTTCAAGGCTGTTGTCCCTGCCATCAACCAGCCACAATAGAGCATTTTGCAAAAACAAGCTGCTCCGGTTGTCTTTCGATACCAGCCCGTCATGTGCAACGGCGATGGCATTGCCCCCGTTAGCTATACGGCCAATCAAAACAGGGTTGGGCCGACCCGATACCGAACTTTCATTGGACATTTCAGCTTCGGCGTTTGCAAAGGCTTCTGCTGTGAATTTGGCTTCGTCTGTGACAACAACTTTACCGATTGTTGCATTAGGTGTTTGCGCGTCAAGAAATGGTTCATTCACTAGCTCCCAGACAAGATTGGCGTATAGCCTGTTCAATTCATCCTTTCGATCAAGTGCAATACCTTTTTCTCTCTGCGCTACCAGTGTCAGTCCCGCCATACCTGCGAACACGGTGATTCCGATGCAGGCAAGTGTCGCTCGCAGAAAACTCTGTCTGCGGACGCCTTTGTGGATAAAACTCTTTTCCACTCCGTTAAGTTTGTTGGCATCGAGCAGTTGTCTGGCTTGCTGCAGGCGCCCGCCACGCCACAGGATATCGGCAGAATGATTGTTTGATTCCCACGTAACAGCCTCACGTGCAATCTCCCGTTTCAGCAGCATTTCTGCACGGTGCTCGTCAAGCCATGTCTTCAGCGGTGGCCAGGAGTAAAACAGAGCCTCATGTGCGACTTCTACAATCCGGGTATCACCCTCGGCTCTGGTCACTAGAAGGCGTCTGTCGATAAAACGTTCCAACAGTGCGTGTACCGGCTGCAGTTTCGTGTTATCCCAGCTTGCCACCTTGCGAGCATACGTTCCTTCTTCAGATATTCTCACCATTTCAAGAAACGCCGGGCGCAAGATGGCGTCGTCACCTTTACTCAGCAACGCATCAGCCTCACGTGCAATGGCACCCTGCAGACCGCCGAGCTGTTCATAGTCCTGCAACCTGAGCATTCCGTCATCGTGAAAATCACGCCACAGCACCCACAACGTGAACGATAATAACGGTAACGCATCGGAACTCCGAGTGTCCTGCAGCAATCGATCGGTCAAGCCTTCCTGAAGCTCGATAGCGCCCAGCTTGGCAGGTGACTCTATAATCTTGCGCATGCTCTCGCTTCTTACCGGTCCCAGTGACAGACTTTCAAAATCAATACCGCTCATCACAACGTTGTTCTGAAACGCTGACAGAAAATCTGTTCGCATGGTGGCCAGCACCATTATCGAGCTAACTTCAGACTCAAGGGTACTGCGTAACAGTCGCAGAAATTCTTCATCATGGGAGCTTGAGCTATCGGTACCCAGTAACTCTTCAAACTGATCTACAACAATAAGTAGACGTGCATTGCGACGATCAGCTACGTTGAGTAGATCTTCCGCTATGTCCGTTAATATGGTTTTAGCGCTGCCAGCAGAAAACGAATCGGTCAGTGTTATCGGACCATCGCAAATTCGGCGAAGATCTTCGATGCTCCAGTCAAGAAAATTCAGAAAACTCCCTGCCGCACTGTCGGGCGGGGTCTGGTGCAAGTCTTCCAGTTGTTGGATGAGGCGCTGAACACGTTCATCTTGCGTCAGTGTGGACTCGACGCCGTCCGTGGTGGAATTGCCACCAGCCCACAAACGCAATCGCTCACACAGCACATCAGCATCGCCGATCCGATTAGCGTTGTCCGGGGCATAACGCCGATATGTTCGTACCAGTGCCTCAGCCAACTCTAGAAAGGGATTGGTCTGCGGTCTGAAAGGTTCAACGATGATCCACCGATCCGAATCGCGGCGAAGCCTTGGAACAATACCTGCCCGCACCAATGATGATTTGCCACTTCCCGATGCTCCAAGCGTTATGATCAGTCTGGGTGAGCCTCTGTCAAGCAGCTCAACACCTGCGCGCGACTCATCCTCACGACCAAAGAATACGGGTGCATGTTTTTCCTGGTAGGCCCCCAGTCCAAGGTATGGTGATTCTTTGGGATCCCAGCCTCCTGCGACGCCAAGAAGCTCCAGCTCACGGAGTCCTCGCCAGAGTCGTTGATACGCCTCTTCAGGTTCAGCCCGCATATCAATGTACTGCTTCTCGGTTAGTATGCCCGGAAGCTTTGCCGACTCCCCCAAAGGATCACACAGAAGCGCAAAAATAGGTTTACCTTCCATCCTGGCCAGAGCAATCTCGGCAAAACACCAATGAGAGCGCAGGTAATCGTCGGTGCACAGAGCAATAACGGCGCGGCAGGCCCGAAGCTTTCTGTAAAGTGTTCGCTCCCAGCTCTTGCCTGCGACAATTCCTTTCTCGGGATCAAGGTCTAGAAAAACACAGGTATGCCCCTGTCGCTCCAATTTGGCGTTCAGGGTTTTGGCAAGCTCGTTGTCCTTCGAGCTGTGGCTGATAAAAATGGTGCTCACATATCACCTCAATAGCTGTTAATGATTTCCATGCCTCAAGAGGAATGCGTGACTAGTGCTGGACTATTTATTAAACGTCGGATTATCGCGAACGGAACAAGTGAGAATCAGGCGTCTAGGGAATAACTTCAACGCGCTCGATTTGTGTCTCACTTTCAAGTTCTTCTACCAGCTTGCTTAACTCGGACACGCTGAGCGATTCCTTCAAGACAATAATATAGGCGCCATCTGCATCCGTCTGTATATCCACCGACTGTCCAAGTTGCTCCAATTCACTCTGAATGCGCGTTCGAATCTGCTCCTGATCGCCGTTAGCGCTCATTTCGACCGATAATCGCATTGACGTACTGTTGGTATCGGGGGAGCTAAGTACTGAGTATTCGTCATCTGATTGTCCGGAATACAATTGAAATCCCAGTACCGCTACAACTAAACCCGCCATGGCTGTTGCACCCCATTGGGGGAATGCCGTATCCGTAGAGAATCCGAACATACCGGCCAATGTGTCTCGTAGCCGAGAGACTCCAGAGCTCACCATTTCCTGCCCTTGACCATCGTTATCGATTCGATCCATCACACTGGTAAGACTCCTGTCCACGTCTACATGCATTCTGTACTTATCTTGTGCATCGTCATTGACTGTCTCATTCAGTGTTTCCAGAAATTTTATTTCACACCGGCAATCATCACATTGGCCTATATGTTCAAACACCCGTTTTCTCTGATCGGCCTCAAGCGTTCTATTGACATACCATGGCAGCATCGAGAAGATTTCATCGTGTTCAGGATTGTTGACGGGTTGACTGGACATCATGGACACTCCTGAAGGATGCTTTGCAGTTGACGACGAGCGTGGAATGTTCTGGTCTTAACCGTGTTTTCCGGGCATTCGACGATAATGGAAATTTCGCCCACCGAATACCCTAGCGCGATTAATTCCATAACCGCCCGGTGATTGCTGCTGAGCGTAGATAACGCATTCTGTAGTTTATCGACCTGCATCGCGTTGTCAGTCTGCGTTTCCGGATTAACATCCGGGGATGACTCCATGATCGTCTCCAACTGACTGACGGGCTCCCGATTTTCTGTGTGCTTTGCGTTCTTGTTGTAACTTTTCAGCGCGCGCCGGTAGGCAATTCCAAGAATCCATGAAGACACAGCCGACTGCTCGCGAAACTTTGAGGCACTGGTCCAGACTGCGTACAAGGTATCGCATGCCACCTCATCAGCTGATGAGTGCTCTTGTAACATTCGGATCGAGAACTTGTAGAGGCGGGGGTGATAGAGTTTGAAAAGGCGTTCGAAGGCCATCCGGTCTCCTTTTGCCACAGCTCGAATGAGCTCCACTTCGCTATCGATCGGGCGTTCCACCGCTATTTGATGTCTGCTATTTAAAAACGTCGCAAGCATATCATCTTCGCTATTTAGCTACCTTGAACAGTGAGTACCCGCTGTTTTGATTTCGGTTCATTCAAGGTGATTGCAACTGGATCTGTCTACCTGATAGGCAAGCTGCTGCATACCGACCACTACGGTGGTGCCCAACAGAATTCACGCATTGAGTGGTGGAAATATGACTACACGAAAGAATCACGGAATCGGATATCGATTTTCCCCTGAGTCTGTATCGTCTTGACGACGTCCACCGTTGTGCCTCACGGGGAGGTCTTGCTTATGCCAGTCGACGTATTCACTTCACACCGTGGTGCTGACAGGGTTTTGGCACGCGGAGCTACGGCAGCGCTTACGCAGCCGATGGGGCAGTAGGGTGTTTCGCGATGGACAAGTCTGGTTCCCGGACGGCGTTGGTCTGAGCAGTTATTGGACGCCATGTTGCAGGCCAATGTGACTCTTGCGCTAATTGGCACGGGATGGCACGTCCGCCAGGAGGGTAAAGACTGGGTCCGTGACGAGCTAATTGGCGCGATAAAGCGGGCAATCCAGTACTGCCTGTGCCCATCGGTGATCCGGACAAACTCAAGACGCGTCTTGGTGAGCTTTCCGAAGCATTTACACACCAGGCGGTGAAGGTCAACAGCGATCTGGCAGGATTCGTCTTGCATGAAATCGAAAAAGCGCTTCGCAACCTGGGCGCTTTCGGCGGCTGGCAATAAATACAGACCCTCAAAAACCAGTGCAGCGCCGAAGCGGAGATAGGGCGTCAGCGTCTACGCAAGATTGAATCCATGGTAACTTACTGGGCGGAGGGATCTAAAGGCCGGGCCTCTTGAGCAGATCTTTCACGTTGCTGTGCAGCATGAGGAACCCCGACCCAATCCCAGGCAACCAGACCTGGTGCTTGAAGCTGTTACTCAACAGACGATACCGCTGACAGAGGCGTATCGTCAATCTCTTGAGGAGCAAGAAATCCTTGTGCGACAGGCAGAACTTCCTCTGGTGCAGGATCTGCATTTGTTTGATGCTGAGACCAGCAACCTGGATAGTGATTTCGACGCCTTACAGATACACTCACCGGAGGCAGCTTGCGAGACCGATTGAAGGTACTGACACTCGAACAGTACGTATCATTCCAAAAGCCTTGTCACGGTAATTGCTTATGTTAAAAAGCCGCTGCACCAAATTTCGGTACAGCGGCTGGTGGTGTTTAATACCAAGTGCCTCAGACAATGCGCCTCTGCCTGGTGGATCGAGCGACCCCAATCAACACTAATGCAAGCAACCCCATGGTTGATGCACTACCCCCAAACAAACCATTATTCGAGCTTTCATTTCTGGTCGCGGTATTGGCAGTTTCTGATTGATCTGTGCGAGGTATGGAATCACCTGTATCAGTGGTAACTAGTTCAATCGGCTCAGCGCTGGGTGAGTCGTCATTCGCTGGGTCACTGTCTACAGTGTCAATTACTATCAGATCGTCATTAACAAGCTCAACTGCATCATCATTGACAGGGTCAGTTGTTTCATTGACAAGGTCAGCTGTTGCGGGTTCTTCGCTTGTGGTATCAGCGTCTGTCGCATCATCATTTGTAGCGCTGCCTGTGCTGCTGCCAGCATTGCTGTCTTCGCTGGATACCGGTGGCACATAGCCTTCAGACCCATCCGTTACGTCCGGGCCCTTGCCAGTGGGCACAAAATCCGGATCGCTGGTGATCACAAACTTGTCGATTGCCAATCCGTCTTCACGCATCCAGAAATTAATCATGTTGACACCAGCAGTGACCACGTTCAATGACGCTACAGGATCGCTGGGCGTATGGCGAGACCATGTCCATTCGTCTGGAAACTGATCAATACGATACGCAGTGTCCGCAAGTGTGCCGTTTAATCCGATCTGGATACTGTCACTGTTACCACCGCCTGTGACGTTGCTGTCTCCTAAGCCACGCACCCATATGTAGTGTTTGCCTGGATGGTTGAAATACACCATATAGCTCAACATCGGGGTGTCTTCCGTCGATCCGGCCAGTGATCCCTGATCAGGGGTCGTTGTCATTGCATCATCATTGCTTGAGTTAGCGAGGGCCACGCGTACCCATTGGTGGGATGAGGTGGCTGTATCGACATCAAAGTACTCTGCTTCCATTGAAATCAGAGTAGGGCCTGCTGGTGTACCAGAGCCGGGAACGGGTTCTTGTGGAGGCTCAGGTTGCGGCTCAGGTTGCGGCTCAGGTGTCGGTTGTTGTGCTGGTGGATTGTTGTCCACAACGAGCGGGTTGTCGTCAACGAATAGCGATCGGACTCTGTCGGTGGCCTGCCGTGCGGTGGGAGCACCTCCACCTGCGACGATTAATTCACCATCGACAATTCTTGCAATGGGCGCTACCAGTTTTTCAGGTAAGGTTGCAAAGGTACTCCAGTTATTTTTACGCGGATTGTATTTCCAGACCTTCAGTGTTTCAGTTTCGCCGCCTGTCGTGTAGATGTCGCCCTTGTAGACAAAAGTGCCCGGTTCTGAGTGTGAGTTTCTCTTTGGCATATCAGCCATTCGAGACCACGTGTTGGTACTGGTATCGAATGCGTGTACCAGAGGTGAGTCCTGTGTCGATGTACCGGGGCATCCACCGTGACCAAACTGTCCCCCTATGGCATAGATGACTTCGTCAACAACTGCGGTAGAAAAATGGTTGCGCGGTACTGGCATGCCAGCATCAGATGTAATGTTTTGCCAACCCTCTGAGGGCGATTCAAGGTCGTAGACAAGATGTGTGCGGACGTCACAGCGCGCGAAGATATCAAGTCCACCAAACCAATGCACTTTGTTGTTGACCAATGCTGCGCCACCGGCCGCTCCGCCTATCGGTAGATCGGGTCCTCTGCGCCAGTTACCATTGTCCAGATTATAGATCCAGACCTTGTCTGATACGCGCCCCGGATGACTACCAATACGTCCTCCGATAATCCAGACATCAGCGCCGACTCGGACTATCCCATTGTGCGTAACGGCAGATCCATCAGCCACTGAAGTAGAACTGATAATGCTCCATTGCCTGGTAGCAACATCATACTTCTCCACAGAATCTGCGATCTTTATGTTGGGTTTGAATCCGTTGAAGACATAGATATCACCGCGATAGTCCACCGTTGTTGCTTCAACACGAGCCACCTTCATACTCGACTGGCTAACCCAGTCCTGTGCGATCGCCCCACCTGCGGCCCCAAGTAGTCCAAGTAAGGTAATCAGCTGTATCGCGCAGTACTTTGCAGGAATCTTCATGGTATTTAATTATTTTTTTGTTTGCGCGATTTTCTCTGACTCCACTGTCGGGCTCAAGCTGATTGTAGTGAGCTTGTGAAGTCATTAAAAAGACTTGAACAAGGTTTGCAGAATTCTGAGAATCAGTGCTGATTACATGAACAAAGTGACTTTTTTTCAAGAGCCTTTGCCAGGGCTGAGCTGGGTGTCCGGAATCAGTAAATGGCTGTATTACGGTAACGCTCACTAACCATTTGTCTAGATAAGGTTCGAATTTACACGTTTGTCCAGTGTCCATCGGTGTGCATCACCGCTACAGTGTCTGTGTGGGATTTCAGGTTTCATCCAACGCTCACTAACGGAGAGATGCCATGCCGGTCATTGCGATGACTCGTGAGATGGGGTCAAGCGGGAAAGACATTGCCATAGGGCTTGCGGAACGGCTGACATTTCCTCTGGTGCATCACAACCTCGTAGAGCACGACGTATCAGAGCTTTTGCACACACCGATCAGCGATGTGCATCGCCATCTTGAAGGCAAGACCAGTTTGCTTGATCGCTGGAGGCTACCCGGCAAAAACCTCAGCAACATGACCGCCTGTGAAGTACTGGCACTCGCTGAGCAAGACAATGTCATTATTCGGGGTTGGGGCAGCACACACTTGTTACGCTCCGTTTCACACGTGCTGCGCGTACGGGTATGTGCTCCTTTTGAACAACGCGTTACCACTATGATGGATCGCCTGGATACTGATGATGAAGTGTTTGTCCGTCAGGAGATTCAGACAAATGATGTTGCACATGAGCGTCTGTTAAAGCGCCTGGTGCGAGCAGATTGGCAGGACCCGTTACTGTATGACTTGGTGATCAATACTGAACGAGTGCCAGTAGAAGAAGGAGTAGCCTTGATTGCACATACTTTGGAGTTACCTTCGTTTCAAAGTACCAGCAGATCCATTTCCCACCTCAAGCGTTTGCGCATCGAAGCTCAATTGCACGCCACCATGCGTAACGATGCCTTGCTTAAACGAAATGCAGCCGTTATCAATTTTGAAGTCGATCCCCATACGCACGACATCATTCTAAGTGGTGGTGTCAGACAGATAGATATGCGTAATCGCATGCGGGAGCTTGCGGAAGACATTCCAGGGGTGGCCAGTGTGGTGGACAATATTCAGTTGGTACGCGAATAGGATTGATCATTGATGAGTTGCCTGCGCATCAGCTTCATGTTCATGTCAATAAGTGGATTCTGCTCTACATCAATGCGACACTCCAATTTAATTGTGCTGGAATAGTGTCGGGTATAAATTCTGCGCTTGGCCGTGATACTGAATTTGAGTTTACTGTGCACTCGGGCGTCGCCCTCTGACGTGAATCCAAGCAGCATTGGCTCTCTGAAAAGCGAGAATTTTTTGCATTTCACGCTTGATAGATATTGAAATATAATGCCAATTTTTCAATCAATCTGGGCGCGCTGTAAATTGGTGTAGTTGATGGCAACAGCACGTGTGTCTGCAACAATTCCTGTCACTTCCAATGACTATTGGCACATTAACTTTTTGAAACCGTTATAACCAACTTCTGGCTCTCTGCATTTTAAGTGCGTGTTTGGTGATTCCTGCATGATCTGGCGTACTCCGACATGAAAAGGCGAGTGACTGTACGCCACAAAATCCACGCGTGCGCAAGGAAATACAATGTTACTCATGTCAGTTAATTAGGATATAGTTAATTTTGAGAATCAATTAGTGAACCGTAACGTTGCACTGTGTTGTCAGGTGGGGTAGTGCCGTCAAGCAATGCACGCAGCGTGGAGTTGAGAAATTTGTAGATACATAAGTACTTATACTAAATTTGGACTTTTCATAAGAGGCGCAAACCTTTCGCTGGAGGGCCAGTCCTGCAGGCGTTTTGCTCGTAGCAAAATTCCACGAAGTGGCCAACGTGGCCCGGCCTATCGAAGGCCGGCGGAATACAGGCTGTATTTCTATGGGCCACGTCGGCTGAGTGGAATTCGCTACGGACGAAGGGGATGCGAGGGATTGAGTGTTTTCATGAATAATTCGGGCTAGGAGGTTGTCCGAGAATAACGATCGAGGCCGAAGGCGGCCCTGCGAGGGTGTGAGATTTTGAGTCAGATTTTCGTGTCAATTGAGGTGAATAGTTGTTCTATGTAACGAAGTTCGCCGTTGTTACGCGGAAAGCTGGCTGGAGGCAGCCCCGCCAAAATTTCGCGCCATCGGGGCGCCGCCTTCGGTACGATCAGCTTATTTTCGGACAGATTCTTGGCGAGTGCCGAAACATCGACAACCACAAAAGGAGTATGCATGAAGTATTTTTTTGGTTTCAAGCCACTGGCTAGATACACTCGGCACGTGTTGGCAACCTGTCTCGCTGTAGGCCTTCTGGCAGCAGGTCAGGCACATGCGGAGAAGGTTCTCCGGGTAAACATGCATTCTGATCTTAAGATTGTCGATCCCATCTGGACCAGTGCCTACATGTCACGCAACTATGGGTACATGGTGTACGACACCTTGTTCGCCATGAATACCAAAGGCGAAATAATGCCGCAGATGGTAGAGGCTTATACAATCTCGGATGACGGTCTTGTCTACGATTTTACACTGCGTGATGGGTTGAAGTTCCATGATGACGCGCCGGTAACGGGTGAAGATGTTGTGGCCTCGCTGCAACGCTGGGGCGCAAAGGATGCGATGGGTCAGACGATGATGGCCTTTGTAGATGAGATGAGTGCAACGGGTGACAACACCTTCCAATTCAAGTTGAATGAGCCTACCGGCATGATTATCAATGCATTGGGGAAGCCATCATCCAATGTACCCTTCATCATGCCGGCAAGAATTGCGGCAACTCCCCCGGGTGAACAGATAACCGAGTACGTTGGCAGTGGCCCATTTGTCTTTATTGAAGAAGAGTGGAAGCCTGGCGACAAAGCTGAATTCGCCAAGTTTGAAGGCTATGTGCCTCGAAGCGATCCATCAGACGGCCTGGCTGGTGCCAAAGAGGTGTTCGTTGACAAGGTCGTGTGGCAAGTTATACGCGACCAGCAAACCAAGATGAATGCCCTGTCCAAAGGAGAGCTGGATGTTATCGAGCAGCCCTCACATGATCTCTTGCCATTGATGGAACAGGATGACAACATTCAGCTTGTCGATCTGAACCCCTTCGGCAACCAGTACACGTTCCGTTTTAATATCCTGCATCCACCTTTCGACAACCCCAAAATGCGCCAGGCGCTAATGTATGCTTTCGATCAGGAAGAATTCCTGCTAGCAGCCGTTGGCGACGAAAAGTACTACAAGCTGTGCAAGGCGATGTTCATCTGTGGAACACCGATTGCAACGGATGCTGGTTTCGAGGACATGCTCTCTGGTAACCTCAACAAGGCGCGTGAGTTGGTGGAGGAAGCCGGTTACGATGGCACGCCAATACTACTCATGTACCCCACTGATCTGACCATTCTCGAACCGTTGCCTCCAGTGGCAAAATCGATCATGGAGAAAATCGGTCTTAACGTTGATATGCAGGCCATGGACTGGCAGACTCTGGTCGGGCGTCGTGCCAAGCAGGATCCGGTTGCCGATGGCGGATGGAATGCGTTCATTACGGCCTGGAACTCGGTGGATAATGCAAGCCCGCTAACAACGCCGTTTCTGAATGCTGCGTGTGACAAGGCCTTGTTTGGGTGGCCTTGCGATGAGAAAATCCAGACGTTGCGTGACGAGTTCTCGAAGGAGCCTGATGCAGCCAAGCAGTTGGCGCTGGTGGAGAAGCTACAGATGCGCGTAGCAGAATATCCAACCCATATTCACCTTGGTCAGTACTATCAGCCGCATGCGATTGGTGCCAACATCTCTGGCGCTACCATGGCGCCGGTACCGGTCTTCTGGGGTTATAAGATCGACGAGTAGTCATGGCCTTTTGGCCTACGTGGACGCACGGTAGTTGCACCGTGCGTCCTGTTTGTTCAACTACCCCTTGACACCGTTATGTGGTCGTACCTGATTCGGCGAGTATTATCGGTCATACCGATTCTTCTGGTGGTCGCTACCATCGTATTTCTGATGCTTCGACTCACGCCCGGTGATCCTGCGGCCAATATAGCAGGGGATGCGGCTACCAGCGAAGACATCGCACAGCTGAGAGTGGAACTGGGTCTGGAAGAGCCTTTACCCATTCAGTTTGGCATCTATATCAGGAACATTCTCAAAGGAGATTTTGGGGAGTCGTATTATTACAAAAGACCAGTGATGAGCATGGTGGCAGATGGCGTCGGGCCCACCGTGTCATTGGCACTCTTTACCATTGTCATAGCGTGCACTGTCGCTGTGCCATTGGGTACGCTTGCAGCCTATCGACAAGGCTCATGGATTGACAGAATGGTCATGGGGTTTTCAGTTGTCGGGTTTTCTGTGCCGGTCTTTGTGATTGGCTATCTGTTGATTTACTTTCTGGCAGTGAAGCTGGACATGTTTCCGGTACAGGGCTATCAACCGATCAGTGAAGGCATCATCGGGTGGGCCTATCGTCTGATACTGCCAGCTGTTGCGTTATCCGTTATCTTCGTTGCCCTGATTGCGCGCATGACACGTACCAGCGTTCTTGAAGTGCTCAACGAAGATTACATCCGTACAGCACGAGCAAAGGGATTGTCCGAAAAACGGGTACTTATAAAACACGCGGTGCGCAACGCCGCAGTACCAATCATCACCATTATTGGCATAGCATTAGGCATCCTGATAAGTGGTGTGGTTGTTACAGAGAGTGTCTTTGTCATTCCCGGCCTGGGATTATTGACACTGGATGCGATTCAAGGTCGCGATTATCCAACGGTGCAGGCACTCATCCTACTTTTTTCAGTGGTTTACGTGGCCATTAACCTTATCATTGATGTGCTCTATACCATCCTTGATCCCCGAATCCGGTACTAGCCCGAATTGATCACGATGCCTCTTAATGCTGGCGCAAGACTAGTGGTCCGTCCAGCTCATAAAGTTGGCTGCATCCTACTTTATGAGCTACACGGACCACTAGCATCCATGTCTGTTGAACAGTCAAAGCTAGTGCACTCTATCCAGGCAAGGCAAGGCATATGATGGTAGAAGAACGCGCAGCCTCAACGGTTGAGGCACTGATTGAAGAATCAGTCGAGGCAAGCAACATCGTTGTCAAGCCTTCTGTCTGGGTCAGGCTTAGAAACAACACCAGCGTTATCATGGGTGGTTGCATCATGTTGATTATAGTGCTGCTTGTGCCGTTTGCCGCCGCGCTGACCTCCCTTGACCCGACAGAAATTAATCCTCGAAACCGCAATAAGCCGCCGGGCTATGAAGCAGTTTACAAGACAGACGACGGTGACAGGTACACTGTAATCGCACACATGGGCACCGACAAACTGGGGAGAGATGTTTTTACTCGGGTTATCTACGGAGCGAGGGTATCACTGATTGTCGGATTGTCCGTGGCCATCATCAGCGTATCAATAGGGCTTCTTATTGGTTTGATGGCTGGCTACTTCCGGTTGGTGGACGCTATCGTCATGCGCTTCATGGATGGGTTAATGGCCATACCCGCCATCCTGTTGGCTATCGCTCTGGTGTCCTTGTCCGGTGCTACTCTCATGACCGTTATCATCGCGATTGTCATACCTGAAATTCCGCGAGTCGTTCGACTGGTCCGCTCCATTGTGCTTTCCATTCGGGAAGAGCCCTATGTGGAAGCCGCTATTTCTGTTGGCACGCCCACCCACAAGATTCTCTACCGACATGTTTTACCCAACACCATAGCCCCTCTGATCGTACAAGGCACGTTCATCTGTGGCTCAGCCATCCTGCTTGAAGCCATACTCAGCTTTCTGGGTGTTGGCGTACCGCCTGAGACCCCCACGTGGGGCAACATCATGGCTCAGGGCCGTGATCTGTTTCAGATCTTTCCACACAATATCTTTTATCCCGCAATCTTTCTGACGCTCACTGTTCTGGCAATCAACATGCTCGGTGATGGTCTGCGCGATACCATCGATCCACGCATGGCAAAGGAGATTTAACGTCATGCAACAGATTAAGCCGGTGTTATCGGTAAGTGATCTCACCATTGCATTGCCTGACAACGCTGATCGTAAACATGCGGTAAGCAGTGTCTCCTTTGATGTCAATCCGGGCGAAGTGGTTTGTCTTGTGGGCGAATCCGGTTCTGGTAAATCAGTCATTGCATTCAGCATCATGGGATTGCTGGCCAAGGCGTTACGCATTGAGTCCGGCTCTATCAGTCTGCAGGGTGAGGAGTTGACCACGGTCTCTGCCAGCAGGCTCAGAGAGCTTCGCTGCACACGTATTGGGATGATATTTCAGGAACCCATGACAGCACTGAATCCTGTCATGTCCTGCGGTGATCAAATTGATGAGGTACTTGAAGAACACACAACGCTACCTGCATCGACGCGTAGGCAAAAGGTACTGGACATGATTGAGCAAGTTCACCTTCCCGATGCCGAGCGGATGTATCGATCCTATCCCCATCAGTTGTCTGGGGGGCAGCGCCAGCGCATCATGATTGCCATGGCGCTGATACTCGAGCCTGTCCTGCTAGTTGCTGATGAGCCCACCACTGCATTGGATGTCACCACGCAAGCGCAGATTCTTACATTGATTCGTGAGCTTCAGGGAGAGCGACAGACTGGTGTGCTGTTTATTACCCACGACTTTGGTGTGGTCGCTGAGCTGGCTGATCAGGTGGCCGTGTTAAAGCAAGGCCAGCTGGTTGAGCAGAACACCTGCAACAAGTTACTCTCGCAGCCCGCACATCCTTACACGACAATGCTCATCGCTTCTGTGCCCCGTCATGAACCGCCACAGCGCAAACCCATCAGTCCTTCAGCGGATGTCGTGCTGAAGACACAAGGTCTGTTCAAGCGCTATGTCACTCAGACGTTTTCTTTGGGACGTCAGGAGGTGGCAGCGGCTCAGGATGTGTCCATTGAAATTCGCCGAGGCGAAACACTGGGTATTGTCGGTGAATCCGGATCAGGCAAGTCAACAGTAGCTCGCTGCGTTACTCGCCTTATTGATATCAGTGACGGACGCGTCATGTTGTCGGGCACCGACATCGCCAAGACTCCGCAAAAGCAATTGAAGGATTTTCGCCGCAAGGTGCAGATCATTTTTCAGGATCCGTACCGTTCGCTCAACCCAAGGCGCACCGTGGGCCAATCCATCATGGAAGGTCCGATGAACTATGGGATCAATCGTACCGATGCACTTACCCAGGCAAGAGAGTTGATGCATTTGGTCAGACTTGATCCCGACGGTCTTGACCGGTACCCGCATGAGTTTTCTGGCGGGCAGCGTCAGCGTGTATGCATTGCCAGAGCACTGGCAATGAAGCCTGAGCTCTTGGTAGCTGATGAAGCGGTGTCTGCGCTGGATGTATCTGTACAACGTCAGGTGCTGGCTCTTCTGGAAGAGATCCGTGATGAGATGCACCTGGCCATGCTGTTCATCACGCACGATTTGCGTGTTGCGGCTCAGGTTTGCGATAGCGTTGCGGTGATGTCAAAAGGTCGTATCGTTGAGCATGGCACTGCTCTCAGCCTGTTTGCCAATCCTCAACATGACTATACAAAAGCCCTGTTTGCTGCGGCACCGGGCCGGGATTTCGCTTTTGCTGGTCATTGAAGGCTGACTATTTGTCTTTGTCTTTGTCTTTGTCTTTGTCTTTGCGTTTCGTTCGTGTTTGCCTTACCCAAGCGAAGCCTTGCGCCTTCAATCAGTGTTCAAAACCTGTTCCAGGTCGTAGCCATTGATGGACGTTTACTCGAGAGTAGCCAACATGGCTGCCATGAGCTTTCCACGCTCAGCCAGGCTATCTATCTCTATGTGTTCGTTGAGGGTATGCAAGCCACTGCCTCTAACACCCAGTGAATCGAGGGAGGGAATGCCCAGGGCGCCCGTGAAGTTGGCATCCGAGCCACCACCTTGCATCATGGCCGGCAATTCGAATCCAAGATCTGCGGCCAGAGTTTTTGCGTGTGTATGCAGTTGCTTACTACCCTCGTCAGGTTCCCACACAGGACGTGTGACGCCACGATTGACCACAAACAGAACATCTCCGTCAGAATGATTGAGCGCAAGCATTCGGGCTACGCCCTCATCAAGATCGTGTTGATGTTTGGCCATGGATAAAGCCTGCGCATTGCATTCGGACGATACACAGTTTACCCATTGACCTCCGTTGATCACGCTAACGGAAAAGGTGCAATCGTCGGTACTCATGTCTTCTATTTCTATCAAACGTCTGGCCATTTCGCGCACGGCAGAATGTCCTTTGCGCGGATTCAGTCCGGCATGTACGGGTACACCCAGTGTTTGCAAATCGAAACGAGCAATCGCATAACGACCCCACACGCAGCCGCCATTAGGTGTCGCAGGTTCTGGTACCAGAACATATTTGTTCTGTTGTGCGGTGACTTCAATCAATTCACGCGTTGACGGCGTACCAATTTCTTCATCAGGCGTCAGTAAAAAAGTGATCGGCAGGTGTGTTTTAATGTCTGCTCGCTGCAGCTGTCGAACAGCTTCCAGCGCCATATAGTTTCCACCCTTCATGTCTTGAATGCCGGGTCCCCAACACTGATTCCCCTCGATTCTATAAGGCAGCTGGTCAAGCGTGCCGATCGGGTGCACGGTATCCAGATGACCGGAAATAAGGATTCCGGGCTTTTTCTCACGGGGATGATTAAAGCGTGCTCTGACTGAATCACCGAAGCCCATTCTGCCAGGAATACGCTCAATAGTTGCGCCCATGGCAGCCAGGTCAAACGCTGCTATGTCCATCATTCGGTTAACAGCGGCGGTGTCGTAGGTTGGGCTTTCGCATAGTATCCAAGGGCGCAGTCCCTCGGCCATAGCCATGGCGTTAAACGGGAGTTCATTGAAATTCATGCCTAGCCCGCCGCCGGAGCTGCTGTACGGGACTCTATAAGCCGAGCATAGATAGAGGCACCAACGGGCAAAATGCCTTCATCCAGAATAAATCCGTCGTTATGTAGCGGTAGTGTCCCTTCATGCCCAATCACACAATAGGCACCGGGAATGACGTGCAACATATCAGCAAAGTCTTCTGAACCTGTGACAACATCACTTCTTACCTCCGTGTTCTGTTCACCAACAACCTGTGCTGCAACATCCAGTAGTACGTGAGACAATCGCTCGTCATTGACAAGTACATCAAAGATATTTCGTCGCGCCAGCAACACCTCGATACCGTATCCTTTGGCAATACCGTCGCACAAATCCTGCATACGCTGCCGCACGGTATCGGCAAGCGCATTGTCAAAGTAGCGCATAGTGCCTGATAGGGTGCATTCGGAAGGAATGACGTTGTATGCAGACCCTGAATGAATCTGGGTCACCGACAGAACAAGCGGTTGTGTGGGCGGTACGTTGCGGCTGACGATTGACTGGAGTTGCTGGACCAGCGAAGAACCGATGACAATGGGGTCGATTGACTGATGAGGCATGGCAGCATGTGATCCCGATGCCTTGACCGTGATGTCAAAAAAATCAGCACCCGCCATAGCCTGGCCAGGCTTTACACCAACCTTGTTGGGTCGGCCATCTGGCATGTTGTGCATGCCGTATATTTCTTCACAAGGAAATCGTGTAAACAGATCATCAGCGAGCATCGCCCGTGCACCTCCAAGGCCCTCCTCGGCTGGCTGAAAGATGAACACTGCGGTGCCGTCAAACGCTTTGGTTTCAGCGAGGTACTTAGCCGCACCCAGCAGCATTGTTGTATGTGCGTCATGCCCGCAAGCGTGCATTTTCCCTGGTGTTTTGGACGCGAAGGGCAGATTGGTTTGTTCGTGAATGGGTAGGGCATCCATATCAGCCCTTAAACCGATCATACGGCCAGTTTCACGCCCCTGCAGTACACCTACTACCCCGGTATTGCCAATACCCTTGTGGACCTCTATGCCCCAATCCTCCAGATATTTTGCAACAATGCCCGATGTGCGAGTCTCTTCCATGCCCAGTTCTGGATGTTGATGAAAATCTCGCCTTATTGCTATCAGTTCATCAGTGTATCCAGCAATTTTGTCAATTACAGCCATCAGAATATCCCCTCATGTGTCTTGCAATGGTACACCAGGGCATGGTTGTAGCTGGCTTTTCAGATTCCCGAACGCGATGAATCCGTGTCAATAAGTAGACCAGGGTTGTGTATCTGCCCCCATTTGTCAGTCAATAGAATCAGTAAAGTCCACTCGATTGATAACGGCGGGTCGAGAGATCACCTGCAGTGTCTGTATCGAATCCAATCTGATTTTTGAGATGTCCGAGTGCGTTTTCAAGACCAGATACTCCTGCTTGTTTTCTGTGACTACATCTGTTGCAACGCCTTGACAGGATGAACCCCTGGTCAAGGTGAGGCATACTTCATAGCGATGCACACAGACCGCTTCAATGTAGTCATACAAATGGCAAGCGATGGGCTTGTAGGGCACATCTTGATTCATGGTGTTTCACCGTACCAATTGCAGATTACAGATTACTGTGTGCCACACGCCACACGCCACACGCCATACGCCATACGCCATACGCCATACGCCATACGCCATTAGCTAGTATGTAACTAAAGCGCTATCATACGCCTCGAAAAGGCATTCGCGGATCATTGACAATATTCTTTAGAGTAGAATGTCGGAACCTGAAACTCGGTTCAGATTGTTGAGAAATTCGCAGACCACCTCTTTGGTACATCCAGAAATACATTCACCAGGGTGCCAGTTTCCTTGAGTCATTCTAGCATCGCAGGTTTCCTGCTGGCTGCAATGATAACGTTTAGCTTGTCGAGCAGATTCAGCGGTAACTTCCAGCATCATGCCTATGGCATGGGCGGACTATGTGCTTGCCTTGCAGCGTTAATCCTGTTTAAAAACTTACGAAAGAGCGCAAGAATCCAGGTTTCTACGTTGCTGATCCTGGGCAGCCTGTTGTTGACCGTGACCTATTTTGAAGGTGGCTCCTTCAGTGTTGTTGAAGCTGTATCTCGAAACACGTTACTGCTTTCAATGATTCTGTCAGTAGGTTTCTTAAGACTGCTTCTTGATCTTGACAGCACGGACGCAGAACTCCCGCGTGGTCGCAAGGCATTTCTCAACACGTTGTTGAGCCTTGGGTTCTTTGGCTCAGTGATAAACATCTCAGCGCCCATCATGCTCTGTGACCGGATATCCAGAGAGCGGCCTATTGACTTGTTTACTGCTCGCGCTGCGACGCTTGTATTTTGCGCATGTTCTGCCTGGTCTCCTTATTTTGCAGGTGCTGCTCTGGTACTCACGCTAGTGCAGGGCGTACATCTTGTAGAGGTGCTGATGACAGGCCTGCCGTTTCTACTCATGACTATTGCTGCTGTCTACTGGATTTCAATATTCAGAAGTCGAGACAAGGTAGAGCTGTTCCATGGATACCCTATGTTGTTATCCAAGTTGTGGGTACCTGTCGCCTTGACCGTATCAGTGTTGGCGACTCAGTTGTTTTTTTCCGAAATCCCGATCCTAGTGGCGATTTCTGTCTCCGCCGTCGGGCTAACGGTGGTTGGATTGATTGGAAGACTGGGCACGACTACTGGCATTGCCAGATTGCGTGAGCACATTCGCAAGGGACTAGCAGCAAGTGCAAACGAGCTTTTACTGTTTGTGTCAGCAGGTGTGCTGGCCAGTGGTCTTACAGCATTCGTGGATGTTTCACAATTTGAATTGGGGTTGAGTGACTACACATACACAGCGGCATGTTTAACCCTCGCTATAATGATTCTTATAGCAGCCTGCGGCATTCATCCTATCATTCAAATCTCTGCATTTACACCGTTGGTGCTACCCATTGGTCCGGATGCTGAATTGCTTGCAAGCACGTATTTATTCGCCTGGGCAATGGGCACTGCAGCCAGTCCTTTATCTGGAACACATTTGGTGTTTCAAGGACGCTATGGAATCTCAGCCTGGCATGGGGCTTTACAAAATTGGGGGGTTGTGGGTGTTATGTATTTTGTGGCAATTGGACTCATGGGAATACAAGTATTGGTAACTTAGGTTGTGGGCCTGCCCATGCTGAAACTCATTCAGACTTGTACCTGGCAAGTCAATGTGCGCTCAAGTGCTGTCAGTCTATTTCCCAGCTCAAGTCTGACGTAGAATACTGTCAGTGATCTTTTGCACGCTGTAAATGTTCCTTGCATACCTACTGGATGGTCAGCACTCCATGGAGGGTCGCTCGAAGACGATGCGTCGCGATTCCAAAGAAGCATTTTTTAATCGGGCGCTTAGACAGGTTGATATTTAGTTGGACGCTTAAAGGGCGATAACTGTGCGTTGGTTTCTCTAGTCTGCTGTCGGGTTTTGTAGCGAGTCGATACCGCTACAAAACACTTAATTGCTATCACAAAAATATGTGCTGTGCATCACACATGGACGCTTTGACACTTACACTGAGCGCCAAAAACACTAGAGTCCCACAGCAAATTAACTTGGACTAGCACATGAACAAGATCGTTGCACTGGCACTTGTGTTTCTTGCGTCTGGAATCACATCCACACATGCTGCTGATAATACTGCCCAATCACGAGTGTCAAACAGTGATTGTTCGGTAGCTGCGAACACACTGGCCAACGCTAGGCGGCTGTATGATCGAACCTGTTCAGGCTCTCGAGTGGATTGCGATACGTCACGCGGTATTTGGTACTGCGCAAACTTCAGAAATCCAAACACTGAAATCATACCAACCCAAGTTTCAACACCAGCGCCGACACCAGCGCCCAATCCGGTCCCACCGGTATTAGCGCCTGCAAAACCGCCTGTGTCCAGTAGAGATTGTTCTGTTGCAGCAAATACAGTTGCCGCTGCAAGGCGACTCTATGAGCGAACATGCTCTACGCCACGCGTTGATTGTGATCAATCTGGCGGTCTGTGGTACTGCGCCAATTATAAAAACCCCACCTCAGTAATAGGACCAAACCAAAGACCCACACCCACACCAGTAATTGTACCGCCACCGCCGACTAGTAGTCAGGCGTTGATAGACATCAATTATGAAAATGGTCAATCTGATTCTGGCTACAACGAGATTGGTTGGACTAATTCAGGTATTGAGCCAAACAACAGGCGAAGGGTCACCATACAATCCGATGGAAACTATGCGATTGCGCACACGGAAGTTAAAGGCGATCGGTTTGAGGCAGGTGCGCCCAGAACTGAATCAGATACCATTGGAATACCCGAGACCAATTACAAGGACGGTGACAGCATGTACTACGGGTTTTCTATTTACTTTCCTGAGTCCTGGGAATTTGATGGAGTACAAGACGACATCGTTTTTCAGTTCAAGCAGTTCTCGTCAAGACCGTCTGCGTTTGTTGTTCAGAAGTACGACAAACTGTTTTATCGGATTGGCAACAGCTCTGATAATTTCCGTTACGAGATTACGAAGCAGCCGCTGCAAAAAGGCGTATGGCACGATATTAGAATACATATCGTCTGGAGCCGTTTTGATAATGGAAAAGGAAAGATTCAGCTGGATCATAAAGTTCGGGGAGGCACTTATCAGCGTGCATTTACCCACAGAGGGAAAAATATGCACCCAGCCCCTGCGGGTAATGGATACATAAAGTTCGGTATGTATAAGCCGAATATGAGAAATTCCTTTGTCAACAGTCGCACCGTATTGCATGACAACATCAGAGTCGGCAGGACGCTTGAGAGTGTTTCCGTGTACTAGTATTTTGGGCTTTTTCAGATGTAAAGGCTAACACCACGCGACTTTGTCGTGGGTGCAGGCAACATCGCTCAAGGTGACCAGTCAAACCCCGTGACAGCCCTCAGATACGCTCTCGCATGGCGCCGCTGCCGGGGCCATGTTCACAGTCCTGCCAGCCGCCTTCACGCCGTCACTTTCACCCTAGTTGTGAGCACACAGGCTT
>CAYGSW010000026.1:28421-33619 GCA_964352535.1 uncultured Granulosicoccaceae bacterium
TTTCACCCTAGTTGTGAGCACACAGGCTTTTTGTCGGCAAGAGATGCCGCGCTTGCAACGTTAAACAGATGGTCATCAGGTAAGCTGTCATCGTGCAATGGAGCTATTATTGCCGGTGTGTCCGGTAAGCTGTGAAGTACCGGTTTTCAAACCACCATATGCCTTCTCGAGCACTATGTTGATAGACCCAGTCGATATTGCTTCCTTGTCCGATGGCCGTGGTGTGCGTAACAATTTTTCCTGCGCACCAGCGGCACGCGATTCCCGTAAATTCATTTCCCATGGACTATGCGATCTGCAAATAAACGGATTTGCTGGTGTGGACTACAACGATCCGGAAGCCAGTCCAGAATCCATTGCCAATTCGCTAGAGGCGATGCTGCGCACGGGTGTTACCCGCTGTCTGCCAACCGTTATCACTGCAGACATTGACTGGCAGTCGCGTTGTTTCAAGGCGCTCGAAGCCGCTCGTGCCAGCTCTCCACTGGCCAGTGCAATGATCGCGGGCTACCATCTGGAGGGGCCGTTTCTGAATCCAGCGCCTGGCTATAGTGGATGCCATCCTGCCAGTGATATGCGTCCTGCAGGCCTTGATTATGTGGAACGGGTACAAGAGGCCGCCAATGGGCAGATCCGTCTGGTGACGGTTGCACCTGAAATGCCGGGGGTGCTGGCATTGATCCCGCAACTGGTAAATCGTGGTATCCGCGTAGCCATCGGTCACAGCGCAGCCGATTACGATACCTTACAGCGGGCCATTGATGCTGGCGCGTGCATGTCTACACATCTGGGTAACGGCGTGGCCTCGCCACTGCCCAAGAGCGACAACACCGTTCTTGCACAATTATCCATGGACCGCCTAAGCGCAGGTTTCATTGCGGACGACTACCATATCCGCAGACACGTTCTGCAGGTATATTTGCGCGCAAAAATGTCGAAGAACACGATTCTGGTGACCGATGGCACTGCAGGATCGGGCGCGGTACCAGGGCCTTATACGCTTGGCAAGATTGCCATAGAACGTCAGCAAGAACCCGTTGTCTACGTACCTGGCACAACTAATCTGGCAGGGTCTGCAGCTACGCTGGATGCTTGCGTAAGCAACGTCTGTCGGTGGTACGGCATTGATATTGATACAGCAATTTCTTGGGCTAGCTCCAGAGCCAGGTCCATCATTGGCCTCAGCGATATCCCCGTTGCCGGAGATCATGTTGAATGGGTGACTTGGCAATGGGACGAGCGTGGAATGCATGTGACATCAGTGCAGCTTGGTGAGTATCGGGTTCACACTACTTGAGCCAGTATTCATCAAACAAAAAGGATAGGGTGGCAGTGTCGTTGCTGCTACTGCTCAGTCTGACTCTTGCGTCTTTTACCGATTCATCTTAAGACGAAGGCCTCGACCTCTGACTGTTTCAAGCACTGGGTTACCATGTTCGATGGCAGAAAGCCTGCGGCGTAGACGCTTGATCAACGAGTCGACGGCATCGTTGGAAATACCGTTGGCTTTTTGCTCAGGCCAGATCTGCGCGGCGATATCATCTTTTGACAGACATTTTCCATCAGCCAAAATAATTGATTGAAGCAGCTTCATTTGTACACTTGATAAAGGGGGAACCAGTTTCTCAGCATCTATCCAGACATCCTCAGTGCCCGGATCAACCCACAGTCCTGTGAGTTTTCCCAATTTTCGTGTGAGGGGTGTTGCATTGGGATCGTTGAAGCGCAGCTCTACCACGCCTGCCAGTACGATGATATCTCCGTGAGTCAGATGATACGGTTCGTTTTTAAGGTATACACCGTTCACGGCTGTACCATTCTTGCTGTTTAGGTCCTGTAATTTGCACATTGTTGCGCAGTGAACAGTTACCTGTGCGTGACATCGTGACAAAGACGGCAATGCGATCGTGATGTCGGCGTTTTGTCGTCCGATGATTAACGTTCTCGTCACTGGCCAGAATTGCTCGTTGCTGCAGGAGGTACCATCACCGATATACAGGGAAGGATGGCTATTTGACAGGGGCTTTGTCATCTGGCGCTCGGTTACGGCTGTTTGCAAGTTTCGCCTGTTGCTGAAAAAACTACGTTGTCGGCGTACATGATGCCTGCTGATGCATCCTTGTAGAGCGTGGGAACTGCATAATGAGCCATGTCGGGAGCAATGACATTAGCCAGGATAAACGTACCATCGAATAGTCGCTCTATGCTCAGTTTTTCAGTTTTGCCTTCGATGGTCTGCCAGGACTCATCCAGCCACAGAATATTCAGCTCTGCTTTGTGCACATACTTTCTGAACATCAATTCTGCGCTAAACGAATACCGCTGGCCGCCAGTGATGTCCAGAATGACGCCGTAGATTCCATATTGATCAATATCGCCGAGTTGTAGTATCGGTGATTCTGCAGCATCAGGGTGGTTTACTCGAGTCGCAAGCTCTGCTATTTGAGCATCTCGATAGAAATTGTCGTCCAACGTGTTATCAAATCTGGAGTTTGCGTATAGATTACAGGGATATGTTCTGTCTGGACTGTTGGTTTGATTTGTCGATATGTCCTGAAAGTCACGACTCGGTGCTTTGCTGGTAGACGCTAGTATCGTCATTGTGCTGTCGTCACGTACCCACCAGATGCTGGTTAACATCAATAGGCTGAGTACAAGCGCCAGTGCAATTGCCGAACTCCTCAACAGAATGGTTGATATGCTTCTGTCTCGGTTAGTCTCAACACGCGATGAGGCTTGAGAAAGTGCATCATGAAAACACGAAACACTCGCGAAGCGTTGTGCGGATGATTTGCTCAGTGCTCTGGCGAATACACAATCCATCGATGCGGACAAAGCAGGTCTGAGCTCGCTTATTGGAGTAGGTTGTGTATATAGCTGATGGTGAAGTGCAGTGGCTGCTGTCGCCTGTTGTTCAGAATAAGGCCACCGTCCGCTTAGCATTTCATACGCCACCAATGCCAACGCATATTGATCACTACTCGCCGATGGTGAGTCTCCAGTGATAAGCTCCGGGGCCAGGTAGCGTGGTGTACCTGCCAGTTCAGATGTTACGGTGAAGGTGTGTTCGCCATTTGCGTTGCCAATCCCAAAATCAATGACATGTGCCTCTAGCTCGTGCGATATCAGAATATTGTTGGGGTTTATGTCTCCGTGGGTAATACCACAGGAATGAGCGTGGTTCAGAGCGCTGGCTATGGCCTTGGTGATCGACAGCACCAGATCGATTTGCAGTAGTGGTTGTTCTGATTGAGCAGTAAGATCTAACAAGTGCCGTAGAGCCTGGCCATCTATCCACTGAGTCGCAAGATAGGCCATGGAGCCAATTTCACCCACATCAACAAGTGTTGCTATGTTGGGGTGGTGCAGTGTGTTAAGAACACGTGCCTCACAATGAATGCGCAAGGAGTTGTCGCGCGGATTCAACAATTTGAGAGCAACGATTTTCTTGGTCGCCTTGTGCTGTGCCTTGTACACTGTGGCATTGCCGCCACAAGCTTTCAGGTCAAGCAGTTTGAACCCTGCCGTGTCGGCTTGTTGTTCAGTCAGCAGGTACATTTTTCAGGGAAGCTGTTTGTTCGCAATACGCCGCATCTACATTTCAATGTGAGCAAACTTAACATAACGGCCCGATTTTGACCGCAAAGCGACCCGAAAGCGACCTGATGGATGCTGTTTATTCATCAATAGTGTTCGGTGTACCAATCTTGTGTACGAATTTACAGGTTAAACCTATGATCCATACCAGAACCACGATACGTGCAGGAATGCCATGGTCCATGTGGGTATTTGCTGTCGTGTTGATGATGTTTTTGTGCCCGATAGCTCCGGAAGCCCGGAGCGCAGACCGTTGGGCATTGAAGGAGCGATTTTCGGGAGATCCGGCATCGCCGTCACAAGCACTTCTGCCCTCTAATTTTGATTATGTAGTGACTCATCGTACCGAGCCAAAAGAGCAGTTTTCAAAACTCTATACCCCATACCCAGCAGATCATGATGAGAAATGTGCCGGGCCGGATCCTTCGGTTGTACCTACCCGTCAGCATCAGGTGTATACAACGCAAAACTCCAACGGGCAACAGCCTGATGAAAGTTTTTATATCTGCAAGCATCACATGATGTCTTCCATGGGCGAGGTGGGTCCTTACTCGGTAAGTGCATTCTGGCCACGACAGGAGTTTGATTTCGCCGATGGCGGCACCTTGCGTTTCGATGTCAATGTCAACGAAGGCCATTCGCAGCGGCACTGGTGGGAAATCATGATTGTTCCAAGGGAGCAATTGAAAGTGGGTGCAGGGCCGGTTGATTCAGCGATAGACGAGACGTATCCGGTCGATCGTATCGTTCTGGATTTTCGTCATCTCGTAAGAGGTATAAAAGTTGGCACGGAAGCGTTGGCGCCTGAAGGCTGGCTAGTCAATGAACGTGAATTCGGCCAATATGATTGGGCATATTGGGGAGCCCTGCATCCGGATGATCCAGCGCTGACTGATCGAAGAATTCGCCGAAAGATGCGTATCGTTCTGCGAGACGAGCGAATTTACTGGGGCATCCTAACGAATGAGGGTTCCTGGGATACTTTTTCAGTGTCCATTCCTGGTGGCCTGCCGTTTGACCGAGGGCTTGTGGTTTTCAAGACCCATGCTTACACGCCCTACAAACTAAACAATTACGATACGTATACCTTTCACTGGGATAATATTCTGTTTGATGGTCCGGTCACTGGAAAATACCTTGCCGACTATGCAGATGACGTAGTCTATCTGCAGCGCGATGGACATCGTCAGGTCGGGGATTCACAGACAGTCACTATCGATCTGGCGCAGCTGGGCGATAACCCTGTGTTGTTTGGCCAGGTCAACAGCCCCAAACGCGGGCAGGTTTTACTCAGTATCAACGGTCGCCCTGATATCTCTATAAATCCTTATGAATATGATCGGGGTGGGTGCTTTAGTCGCGACTGGAAAACGTTTCGCCTGCCGCTCCAACCAGACGCGTTGATTCCTGGCATTAATACGTTTAAATGGACCGTAGGTCCGAGACCAGAGTGTGACTATGGATCTTACGACTGGGATGGATATTCTGTGAAGTTTCTTCAAATCCAGACCGATCCCTAGGAGCTTGTCCGAGAATAAGCGAATCGAGCGAATCGAGCGAATCGAGCGAATCGAGCGAATCGAGCGAATCGAGCGAATCGA
>CAYGSW010000027.1:0-32387 GCA_964352535.1 uncultured Granulosicoccaceae bacterium
AATGTTCGTTCTTGGCTTCTTTGCTGATTTCCGATTTCTGCTGCGGCGCATGCCTGAGCCCGGGGCACGCTTGAGCATGGTGTTCTCAGCGAGCTTGTCACATCGGGTGATGGAGCTTGCCTACGAGCACATGGATAACCCCGAACCCATCAAGACCGAAAGTACCGGCGTTACCGCCAAAGGGGTAAGGCAGAGTCTGTATCAGCCCGCTGACGACGAAAAAGTGCCTCTTTTGCTGGGTTTGCTAGATTTACTCAAACCGCCACGCTCCATTGTTTTCGTCAACACTAAACGCGCAGCGGAAAAAATCGAAGGTTACTTGCTGGGCAACGATGTGGCCTGTGGAACATTATCAGGTGATGTACGCCAAAGCAAACGACAGAAATTCCTGGCGGAGTTCAGTGCAGGCAGATTGCCGGTGATCATCGCTACGGACGTGGCAGCGCGTGGCTTGCACATCGATGATGTCAGCCATGTCTTTAACTATGACCTGCCACAACAGGCCGAAGACTACGTTCATCGTATTGGCAGGACGGCACGCGCCGGTACCGAAGGCATGGCCGTCAGCTTTGCTTGTGAAAATTACTCATTTTCACTACCCGAAATTCAGGAATACATTGGTCAGAGCATCCCCCTGGAGAGAATAACCGATGAGCTTCTGATCAAGCCCAAGCCGCGTGTGCGTGTTGAACGCGACAGACCCGACCAACCGGGCCGGGGCAGAAAACCAGGTGGCGGCAGGACTTCGGGCGGCAATTCACGTAACCAGAGTGGTGCCAGTCGTGGAAAGCCAAGGCGCAGGCCAACTGATTCCGACAAGAACTCTGCGAGCACCAACTCAGCCGGCAAATCAGGCCAGTCCGCAGCTGCACCATCAGCAGAGAGCGTGAACACCGCTCCGTCCAACCCTGAGAATGCAGCACCGCGCAAAAAACGGCGCAGGCGAAGACGTAAGCCACCAGCTGGGGAGACCGCTGCCAGCAACAATGGCCCAGCTGCTGGCAGTGAAGCCAATACCCATGCCAGCAGCAGCAGTGGCGAAGGCAATAACAGCGAGTAGTCCCTTCCAGATCACCCACTTACTCGCCTCCGAAACACAAAAATGTGGCTTGAATCACAAAAAACAGTAGACTGGAGGTCCACGCCGTGGCGATCCAGCGTGTTTCGCACCTGAGAGCGCATCGCGTCAAATATCGACTAGATAGAGGTTGGAATGATGGCGACAGGTACAGTTAAGTGGTTCAATGAGGCTAAAGGCTTTGGATTTCTTGCCCAGGACGATGGTGGCGAAGATGTTTTCGTCCATTTTTCGGCAATCAAGTCTGAAGGCTTCAAAACCTTGACCGAGGGTCAGAAAGTGACATTCGACATTGAAGATGGTGCGAAGGGACCACAGGCAACCAGCGTCGTTCCGTCGTAACACAGCGTTCCAGTGGGTGTTTTGCAGGCTTGAACACTGCGAGAATTGCCTGAGGGTCAGTCTCAGATTTTGCATGTAACGGCGTGTAGGGTGTCATGCCGGTGCCTCGTGCGGTCGCTTGCGGCGACTGATAGTTGATGCAAAGGTGCCATGTGGCATCAAAAGGCGCTGCTTGGCTTATAATTAGCAAGCTGGATATTCAAAGACCCGCTTTCCTGCAAAAAAGGGTCGGTAGTTATCCGATGCTCAATGCTCATCTACGTCAAATGGCCTTTTCATGGACCTACAATTAGCTCGCAGTAACATGATCGAACAACAGGTGCGTCCCTGGGATGTGCTTGATCAGCGTGTTCTGGATGTACTTGCCGAAGTTCCACGCGAGGCTTTTCTGGCGCCGCAACATAAGGGCGTCGCCTATAGCGACTTCCAGCTTCCTATCGGACATGGCCAGCACATGCTCAAGCCCACAGTAGATGGTCGCCTTCTGCAAGCCCTCTTGCTCCGACTCACCGATACAGTACTTGAAATCGGCACTGGCAGCGGCTATCTCACCGCCTGTCTGGCCAGGCTCAGCGCGCACGTTGACAGCATTGAAATCATACCTGCCCTGGCAGAGTCTGCGAAAGCCCGCCTGAACGATATGGGTGTGAGCAATGTTTCATTGCTTCAACAGGACGCAGCTGAAACGTGGGACGCCCGAGATGGTTACGATGCCATTGCATTCACCGGTGCCATACCCGCCATCCCCGACTACTATCGCAACAAGATGAACGTTGGCGGCAGATTATTTGCAATGGTCGGCGAGCTATCCAAGCCCACCATGGAAGCCGTACTGATAACACGTATACGAGATAATGAATGGAGCAAGGAGAGTCTGTTCGAGGCCAGTGTTGATCCACTGGTCAACTTCGATTCCGTATCTCCCAGCTTCGTATTCTGATGCGTCACCTGATAAATCGTATGCTGGAACATAAAGGCTATTGCCCAACCGAATCAACTGGCAGCTCCAACCGCTGTGAGCTGAACTCGACGAGCACGCACAGCTGGCGTCTGCTGCCGATGGCTGGAACTCTGGTCATTTTGTTGTGGGCAAACCTGGCAACAGCGCAATCACAGCCGCCTGTCGCGTCGATAGACTTGAACACCGCCTACCAAAGCGCACGTGACTACGATGCTGAGTTTCAGGCTGCCCTATTCGAGTTAGAAGCAGCCAGGGAACGCGTACCGCAGGCGCGATCGGCGTTTCTTCCGCAATTGTCCTTCGGTGCTGAAGCAGGTGTAACCAGTGTGTCAAACGATATGCAGGGCTCCTACGAAGAGACATCCCTGTCACTGACGCTAAACCAGACTGTTTACAATCGCACCAACAGCAAGCTGCTTGATCAGGCAGAGTTAGGTGTTCAGCAAGCCGAAGCACAGTATGTGGCTATCGGTCAGACACTCATCCTGCGGGTCGCCAACGCCTACTTTGACGTTCTGCGAGCTCAGGCAAACGTAGAATTTAGCCAGTCAGAACTAGAGGCCATCAGCCGACAGCTTGAACAGGCGGAACGCCGTTTTGATGTTGGACTGGTTCCGATCACTGATGTGCGTTCAGCACAAGCACAGGCCGATTTGGCAGTGGCTCAGGAGATAGCGGCGTCAAATCAACTATCCACGGCGCGTGAGGCACTGCTGCGTATCAGTGGAATCGATGCTGAATTTCTGACGCCGCTGGCAGATGATCTTCCGCTTAATCCACCGGAACCTGCTGACATTGATGCCTGGGTGGAGCTTGCCAGGCAACAGAATCTGGAGCTTGTCATTGCTCAGTTAACCAACCAGAGCAGCGCAACACAGGTAGCCATTGAACGCTCCAGCCGTTATCCCACGCTTGATATCGTCGGGCTGGCAGCCAACGGCACCTCAGAGGCGGAACTGCGCGGGGGTGATAGTGACGTTGCCGATATCAAACTGCAGCTTCGCCTGCCGCTTTTCACCGGTGGACGAATAAACGCTCAGGTTGCCCAGGCCAAAGCGGAAGCTCGCGCCTCAGAACAGCAATTGCTGACACAGGAACGAGCCACAACGCAACAGACGCGTGATGCCTACCGAGGCGTTCAGGCGTCCATCAGTCGTGTAGTGGCGCTGCGCCAGGCACTGGTATCCACGCAACAATCAGCTGAAGCCACCGACGCAGGTTTTCGTGCAGGCACACGCACATCGGTTGAAGTATTGCAAGCGTTGCGAGACACGTTCAGAGCTCAGTCGGATTACCTGAGCGCGCGATACGATTACATTATCAATACACTGAATCTAAAGGCCGCATCAGGCTCGCTCAATGAAGATGATCTGAGCGCTATCAACCGCTTTCTGGCGGTGCCAGAAGAAGACTAACAGGCTTAAGGGCCAGCGTTGCTATTGACAACTCAAGCAGACAACCATCGCCCACGTGGCGGTATCGATTACTGATCAGATTGCTGTCACCGCTTATGGTGCTCTATACCCTGTGGCGAGCACACAAAGACGGCGGTAGAAACTACCTGCTGGAACGGTTTGGTGTGTATTCGCCACCAAGAAACCCTACGACGGCAAACACCGAGGTCATCTGGATTCATGCAGCATCTGTGGGGGAGGTTTTTACCGTGCTTCCACTGCTGAAAGCGCTAAGCATCCCGCTTCTGGTAACAACAACAACGCCCACAGGTGCAGCGGTCCTGGCACAGCAGCGGCTTGCTCATGTGGAGCATTGTTATCTACCAGTGGACTTTGCAGGTGCATGCAAGCGATTTTTCAAAAATCACGCGATACGTGAGGGCTGGATAGTTGAAACAGAGATCTGGCCATGGCTCTATGCATGTGCTCGCAAAAACGCTACGGATCTCACCATTATCAGCGGGCGACTGTCGCCAAAGACAAGCTCACAAGCACGGGGGTTTCTGGCCACCACATTTCGTCGTGCGTTGAATGACGTCAGGGTTCTGGCACGCTCCGATAAAGATGCCTCTCGTTTTGTCGCTCTGGGTGCCCTACCCTCCATGACAACGGTTGCGGGTAATCTTAAATATGCAAACTCGGCTGTGGGCTCAAGCATCGACCATTTGCCAAAGCTGATCAATCACCCTTACGTGTTGGCCGCCTCTACACATGACAACGAGGAGCAACAGCTGGCAGTAGCGTGGTGTCAGCAATCTGCCAACGTTGAACCCAATGCTCTTTTGGTCATTGTTCCCCGTCATACAGAACGTGGTGAAGCCATTCAGAAACAACTTGCAGCACTGGGGATTTATGCCCCCTTGCGCAGTAAAAGCGAAGCGTTGCAGAACAACAATCGCGTATACATTGCAGACACATTGGGAGAAATGCAAGCCTGGTACAAGCATGCTATAGCGTGCTTTGTTGGTGGCTCACTTATCGAACGAGGCGGTCACAACATTCTGGAACCCGCCAGACTAGGTTGCCCGGTGGTGGTCGGCCCACACACCGCCAATTTTGTCGATATCGTTGACAGCTTCAGCAAACATGATGCACTAGTGATTGCTCAGCAAGTAGATCAAGTCGTTCAGTTTCTGCACGATGCTATCGTGAATCCGAAAGCTCTGGAGCCTATGATTCAACGTGCACGTATGCAGGCCGAGCAAAGCGAAGGCGTATTAAGTATCTATCTGGAGGCCCTTATGGGTGCACCCGAAATTTCGCCCCTTATGATTACATCGGCAGATGAAATACAAGCCTGCGACAATAGCGCATGACTAGCTGGTTTAGTGTGTCACGCATCTCACTATTCGATTAATACCAATGCCGTGATTTTTGATCAGCGAGCGAGAATATCCCGTAGCGCTAGATAGTACCGGTTACCCATTTCCCGGTAGGCAGCTGCACCAAAATGTATGCAACTAATAGCGCCACACGGAAAGTCGGGTGGTACCAAGTCTTGATGATCAGAAAACGCTGAGTTGGGAATATTGCTCTCCACCATTCGGTGAGCGTTGTCAATGGTTTGCTGTTCAGCAGACTGGATGAAGAAGTCTCCACGGCTATCGCTGCCACGAGATAATGTGCCAAGCACAAACGGGACATCTGCTTCTGGGCCGCGTGCAGTATTCCCTCGAGCGTCTTCTACGATATCAGTTCGTAGGGCTCTGACCATAGCCTGTAAATTCTGAGCATATGCGTTTGCACACGCGGCATTAAATTCATCACTCTCGCCTTGATGCCACAATATGCCGCGTAGCACACCACCGCTTTGTTGCAGAGCCAGGTTGGTCCTCGCAACCGCACGCAGATAAAGCCCGGTACCACGCATTCTTTCATTTTCACGAGGTTCAACATTCCAGCCCGCCAAATCATTAAGACCGTTGCAAAATCCAGTGCCACTCCAAGCAGCCGGAACAAGCAAAATAGTGCTAGTTGTGTCAGACAGCGCTGCTTTGGCAAAACTCAGACCGAGGCCAACTTTATCACCGGTCTTGTTCTGTTGCCCGGATGGTAACAACTCGTGCAACGGGTCTGCCGCAGTTATGATCACAGGATTTCCTGCGTTGTTTGCCGGATCAGAAAAGCTTTCGAGCGTAGGGAAAGTGGCGTCTGTGTTGTTAGTGACGTTGAGTTGCCGGATTCTGGGGTCTGGTGCGTCAGGCTGACCTGGTTGATTGCGCAAAGCGCCAGCCTCACTGTCGCCAACCATGTTGCTTTGCCCTATAAGAAGATACACGTCAGGTGCAGAAGTTGGGCTGATTTCAAGCGTAAGACTGGTTTCTTCGGTTATGCCACCTGATGTCGCCTGGATGGGAACAACCAAACTCTTGGGTTGCTGCGGACTGACCGATAGCGAATAAGCGAGAGACAGCTGAGCAGTGCTTTCAGCAGACTGCAGAGTGGAAGGGTCGAGACTGACGACTAAACTGGGGTTCTCTGCAAGAAATGAGGGCGTAACTTGCAACTCAATATCACTCTCAAAACCGCCAATCCGCGAGATTGAAACGGGAACTTCTAACGCCTGATTCCCTTCAACAAGGGTGACCGGTGAAGAGAAACCATCCAGCGCGAAACTTGGCGGCGGGCCCGGTGGAGGTTGATCTGAATCATCACTGCTGGAACAAGCACTGGTTAGGACAGCAGCAGCTACGATTAGCAGAAGCTTTGAACAACGACACGGGACGAAGTGCACTAGACCTGTAAATCGTTTCAGAAAATACATCATGGTAAACAGCCGGATTAGTTGTGGAGATTCTGCCAACAGGAGTATAGATCGAGCAACAAGCCGCTTACACCACAACTCCGTTAATGTTTCTTAATACGTGACTTTAAGCATATTTCGCTAGATTATCAAAAACGAGCATATAGTCCGGATTCTTCATGAAATCACCCAATCCTTCGGGAAGGCCAGCCCCGCACATCCCCTTCTTCCGTATCGAATTCCACTCAATCAGCAATACAGTCTGTATTCCGCCGGGCTGCGATCAGCCAGGCCACGTTGGCTCCTTCGCGGAATCCGCTACGAACAAAGGGTCTGCGGGGCTGGCCTTCCAGTGAAAGGATTGTGCGTTTCATGAATAGTCCGGGGTAGGACGCTGTCCGAGAATAAACTAATCGAGGCAGCCTTCGGTACGGTCAGCTTATTCTCGGACAGACTCCTGATTTTTTTGAACTGGATTACCCTTTGACATTAACTGATATTACACGACGTCAGCACGTTTTTTACCTGGAGGCTTGATCCATTCGTATAGGCAGTCTCTGGAGCCAAGAAAACAGACAACTCTCCAGCGGCTCCCTCCTCAAACCACGCACGCCGGATAATGCAACTTAAACTGCGGGTTTCGTTCTTTTTCACGTCAATTATTCACGCATTCTGAGAAATGCAATATCAGCTGTCACGAGGAACTCTGCCGAGCAATAAATGACAAGCAGGTTTGCGTCTTTTTTGGTGGCGAAGAATCCCGGCAGGCGTTATACCCAATTGCCCAGCGATTGATACCAGCTACCAGGCAGAGAAACGGATACAGTTTGTTCGATCAATAAGCAAGGCAAACTGCTTGTTTAAAAATCGATTTTCAATAAGGGCGAGTTATTAGTACAAACAGGTTTACGCTAGCGCCTGTCCAATACACTACATTTTTCAAGTGTGTTTTTCTCACTTGTTGCCACACTCATACGGCCGAGTTATTTGATTGATTGCTTCAATCTCCAATCGCCCTGACTGACACTGACTCACGCCATTGCGCTTTAGCCTGGCTAAATCCTTGTTTGCACACATCAGTAGCGCGTGCCGCGTCCGTGCTGGAAGCTGCGATCTTCAATAGAGAGCGTTCAAGCCGGTTTATGTTATCCAGACACCATCCAGATTTCGCAGGATCTGCGGGCACGGTGCGTAATTGGCTTCTGTCAAAATCAATCAGAAAAACACCTGCGCGATTATCCAGCATGATGTTGTGTGCGTTCAGATCAGCGTGATAGACACCTGCTGCATGAAAACGGGCAATCTGCCGCCCTACTTCGCGCCACGGCGCATCTGAATCTTTTTGCTTTTCTACGGTATTGCCTGACCCCAACAGGCGTTCGGCCAAGGTGCTGCCTGGTAGTCGATGAGTGACAAGACTGGCGGTGTAGAACAGACCTTGCCGGAGCACTCGACACGCGTATGGTAGCGGTGCTGGTAGTCCGGTTTTGCGCAGTCGCACCAGCATATCGAACTCGCGCAAAGCGCGGGTACGATGCATACCGGTATATAGATAGTGTTTGTTACTGATGTGTCTGGCCAGACCACCACGTCGATACTCCCGCAAAACCAATGCGCTATCGAGTAATTTGAAAAACACGGTGTTGCCGCGTCCTGCGGCAGCCATCCCGTCTGTCAGGCCATTACGCTCCAAAGCGACCGGGTCGAAACATATGGCATTAAACGAGCTGTCCTGATTACTGACGTAGCGGATGACACCCGGGTAGGGATCAGTCACAGGCGTAGTGGTGACTTGCAAGGCTTGCGACGACAAGACGGTTACTTTCTCAACCCGGGCCCGTCAGGAGGCACGCAACACCGCGCTGCCTGATTCTTTCCGGAACGCTGGTCAGGAGCCTACAGCCTTGACTTTCACCAGACGGTACACGGTTCCACAATAGGAGCATGTTGCCTCTGGCGAGTCCTCAAGCGGAATATAGACGCGAGGATGGCTGTCCCACAATGAGCTATTGGGTGTGGGGCAGTGAATCGGTAACTCATCGCGCGTGACTTCCACGAGTGCCTGAGCATTAGGTTGGTCCATGTTGGCGGCCTGTCAATGTTGTGTCGGTTTGGTTGCGCAGTTTACTGGCTCTGGCTGGCTGATGGAGCATTAAACGCTAAAAACGTAACCCGATGCTGCAAATCCTTGTTTACTCCAGAACGCTTACCCCAGAATGCGAATCCTGATACCTGTAACCGCTTCACGCAGTGCCTGGAGTTCTGCATCCAATGGCACCAGAGCCGATGCTTCATCCAGAGCACGTCGATGTAGGCGCTCGCGCAAATTCAGATAACTGGTGCGTAGCACGCGTGCATCCGCCTCAGGAATCAGATAGAGCTTCTCCACTGTTTCTAATACGCGAATGTTATCGGTGAACATGAGCAATACAGGGTGCTCTCGTGAGTAGGCTAATACAAGATACTGGACGATAAATTCGATATCGGCGATACCACCTGCATCCTGCTTCAAGTGCATCTGCTCGGGATGCGTATTACCCAAGGCACTGCGCATACGCTCACGCATATCCGCCACCTCCTGACGCAATTCATCCACCGGGCGTTGCCGCGCAAGCACTTGCTGACGGATCTCATCAAAACGCTCCCGCAGACTCTCAACGCCATATACAAGGCGCGCGCGCATCAGGGCCTGATGTTCCCAAGTCCACGCATTGCTTTGCTGATAATCTGCAAATGTGCCAATGCCTGTGACCAAAACGCCTGAGCTACCGTTGGGCCGCAGACGCAGATCAATTTCATACAACATACCCGCTGGTGTATTGGTGCCCATGAAATGCACGAATTTCTGCGCCAGCTTGGCATAATAAAGTCCATTGTCCACCGACTTGTCACCGTCTGTATGTTGTGCCGTGCCGGTACTGTCGTGTACAAAAACAAGGTCAAGATCAGAGCTAAATCCCAGCTCCAGTCCACCCAGTTTGCCATAGGCAAGTACACCCACATGACTGGACTTGCGCACATCGCCGTCGTTGTAGCCAGGATGTCCAAAGCGCTCGTGCAAAGGGGTGCTTACCAGTGATATGACACCGGCAATGATGGATTCGGCTAACCAGCTTAGCTGATCGCTGACCTGCATGAGTGTCAGGCTTCCGTCCAGCTGTGCACAGGCGATGCGCATCTCGCGCGCCTGTCTGTAGTGGCGCATTGAGTCCATTTGTACATCAAGATCACAACTGCGCAATCGCTCCACAAGCTCGCGTGTTTCGGTGAATACGCCTTCAGCATCAGTATGCAATGCCGCATTCGTCAGCAGCTCATCAATGACCATGGGCTGACTGGCAACAAATTTTGCCAGCCAGCGGCTTTTTGAAAATAGATTGACGAGATGTTTTAGTGCATCTGGTTGATCACATAGAACCTGCAGGTAGCCACTACGCCCTGCCACCGCTTTAACCAGTGTCAACATTCTGCCCAGAGACTCTCCAGGCACGCTGGTATCTTTGGCCAGGTTGAGTATAAGCGGCATAACACGCTCTACCCGTTGCTGACTTTCTGCGGCCATGCGCTGATAGAAACTGCCCGCCGTCAGTGAATTGATGATCACCATCAAGGCCTCATCGGATTCATAGCCCAGATCGGCAAGCAATGCCCGTTTGTCATCATCACTGACAGCCTCCGCACACAGTGCAGCCCAGATATCACGAGCCGCGTTGAGTTCGACGACCTCCTGAGCATTGTCGTTTGATGCATCTTCTTCGCCGCTTTCAAATAGCTCTGCAAAGCACCGTGAAACATGGGCCTGATGCGCTGCAAGCTTATCCTTGAACACCGACCAGTCAGCTTCACCCACAATACACAACAGACGTTGACGATCCAGCTCATCATCCGGCAGGCAGTGCACTTGCTCATCACGCATCATCTGCACAGCGTTTTCAACGAGGCGAAGGTATTGATAGGCTGCGACTAATCCATCCACCTCGGGTTGAGCCATGAGCTGTAACGGCACCAGTTGCTTGAGCACCTGCAGGATGGGTCGAATGCGCAAACGACTCTCACGCCCGCCTCTTACCAATTGAAACGCCTGACCGATAAATTCGATTTCCCGGATACCACCGGGGCCAAGCTTGATGTTGTCCATCATGGCTTTCTGCAACAGTGACAGAGCAATTTTGCGCTTGAGATCACGCAGCGATTCAAAGGCGTTATAATCCAGATAGCGTCGATACACAAACGGTTGCACCAGCTGTTCCAGCGCTTTGATGTCGTCCGAATTACCGCACAAGGCGCGCCCTTTGATCATCGCATAGCGTTCCCAATCCCTGGCTTGAGTCAGGTAGTAATTCTCCAGGCCGTCCAGATTCATGACAAGGGGTCCGCTTTCTCCAAAAGGACGCAATCGTGTATCCACTCGGTAGACAAACCCTTCAGCCGTTACGCTATCAAGCAACTTGCCCAGGCGTTGCGCACAGCGGCGAAAAAAATCCGCATTGTCTATGCTCTTCTGCCGTTCAGCGATAACCTCGGTGCAGCCTGAAGATCCGAACAGGTAGATCAGGTCAATATCGGATGAGACGTTAAGCTCGTACCCCCCGAGTTTTCCCATGCCAATGATTATGAGCCTTTGCTCGCGTCCATCTTGATCACAAGGTTTGCCGTAGCGTGTTACCAGCGCATCGTGACTCCATTGATCCGCAACGCTGACACAGCATTGGGCCAGCAATGACAGCTCTTTGAGTGTCACCTCCAGTGCGCTTGCCTCAGTAAGGTCGCGCCATAGAATTCGCACCATATGGCGATGGCGGTACTGACGGAGTACGCTTTGTTGAAGCGCTTCCACATCGTTGGCATCGTGCGAACTGGCAACCTCAAAAGCCTGTTGGTAGTCTTGCTCAAGCTCCGTGCGCAAGTGGGCAAAGTCGATATCCAATATGCCTTTGTCGGACGTGTTCACGCCGACCGTATTCACGCGGGAACTATCCCCATGGGATGTGTGCAGCAGACTGCCACTGCGCAAAAGGCGGGGCAGGATGTCGGGGAACTGCGTTAGCGTTCTTGCCATGTAAGGGCTGACCGCACAAATCGGCAATAACCACTCATCCAGCAGGGCCTCTCCAGCAGCATCGTTTTCGTTATCGGCGATTTGACATGCGCTGCGTATGGCTGCAACCTGCTCGTCTAGCGCTTGCGTTTGTAGCCCTTGCGGACATTGACTCTGCAACGGAACCTCCCGGTCAAAGCCTGAGTAAATACACTGGGTAAACTGTGAACAAACAACTTACTCAAGCATACGTCCTCACGCACCAGATTGCATGCCATCAGGTATCATTGGCGGATGACACTGCAGCTTGAATTGGACCACGTTTACGTCGATATCGATGGCACGCGCATCATTGAAGATGTGTCGTTTTCGTTGGAATCAGGCGACATCGGCTGTCTGCTGGGGCCCAGCGGCTGCGGCAAAACAACCCTGCTAAGAGCGATTGGTGGTTTTGTGCAGCCCTCCAGCGGAGAGCTTCGTATCGCAGGTAAGCGCGTTGCTGACAGTCACAGTCAAGTATCACCAGAACAGCGTCGGGTAGGCATGGTTTTTCAGGATCTGGCCCTGTTCCCCCACATGACGGTCCGCAAGAATGTTGCCTTCGGTATTGCCGATCAGTCACGCCAAGCCATAAAGGCACGCGTGGATGAGCTGCTGGATCTGGTTGGGATGAACCGCTATGCCGACAGTTACCCCCATCAGCTTTCGGGCGGACAACAGCAACGCGTAGCACTCATCCGGGCAATGGCCCCGCGTCCACCCGTGTTGCTACTCGATGAACCTTTCAGCAGTCAGGACACCGAGAGACGAGTTCAACTGGCTCACGAAGTGCGCGAAATACTCAAACGCGATGGCATAACCGCTGTACTGGTTACCCACGATCAATATGAAGCGTTTGCCCTGGCTGATCACATCGGCGTGGTCTCGAAGGGCAAACTCAGGCAATGGGATGATGCTTATTGTTTGTATCACACACCGGCTGATCGTTTTGTCGCTGACTTCATTGGTGAAGGCGTGTTCTTGTGCGGCAATACACTGGAAGACAACATTATTCAAACCGAACTGGGCACTATCCACGGTGAACTCAATGCTCAAGTTCCATCAGGCACACTCATTGAACTTCTGGTACGCCCTGATGACATCATTCACGATGACAGCAGCCCGAACAAAGCAACCGTCATTGCCCGCGACTTTCGTGGTGCCGATCATTTGTACACGTTGCGCATGCCCGGCAATACGCGACTGTTGTGCCTGGCACCCTCACACCACAATCACCATGTGGGTGAACAGTTTGGCATCCGGTTGCAGCTGGATCATCTGGTTATCTTTGATCGCGAAGAGGCGTAAAGAAGAGGCGTAAACTAGTGGTCCATTATTTTTAAAGGCGGCGCCACAATCTGCCATCGATAGCACACAGGCCCAATGCAATGAGCAGCATGCCAATGAAGTGCGTGAACTGAAGACGTTCGTTCAGAAAAATCGTACCCAGCAAAATGGCTGAAACCGGTACGAGAAACGTCACCAGCGACACATTGGTTGCGCCAGCAGACGCCAACACACGGAAATACAGAATGTAGGCAAGCGCTGTACTGAAAACAGCCAATGCTACCAGCGCTACCCAGACCTCAAGTTCGGGCATCGGCAATAACCAGGGTTTCTCGAAAACCAGTGCTGCGGGCAACAGTAATAGAGCGGACATAGTCACTTGTCCTGCGGCTATTGCAATCGGATTCAGCCCCAGGTCTCTGAAGCGTCTGCCAAACACGGTGGAGAAACCGTAAGACACGGCTGCTCCCATCACGGCAAGTTGCGCTAACACATCGGTGCTGATACCTCGCAATGCATCTGTGCCGAGCATAACCACCGCACCGCTCAAACCCAACATCACGCCGAGCATTTTCGCCCCACTGATACGCTCGTCAACCAGTAGTGCACCCGCCACAAGCACGGTAAACAAAGGCGTCATGGCATTGAAAATGGACGCAAGGCCAGACTCGATATACGACTGCCCCCAAACGATCAAGGAAAACGGAATGACATTGTTCAGTACGCCCATGATCAGCAGGGAGACCCATGCGCGTTGTGTTACTGGCGGAGGTACGCCCAACAGCAACACAACAATCCACAACGTCACGGCTGCAAGACTCAACCTTGTTAACACGATGGTCAACGGTGGTAGTGCGGTAACCGCAATTCCCACAAAGAAAAACGAGCCGCCCCATAGCACCGATAGCGCTATCAACATCAGCCAATCCGGCAAGTTCATGGACTGGCGGATAGTTGTGTTCATAGTGTCCCGGGGGAGGCGTCGATGAGACGGCTTACCGCTTCGGCAATCGCAAGGCTTGCCGTCAGACCCGGCGACTCGATTCCCATCAGATGCACCAACCCCGGCAATCCATGCTCAGCTGGCCCCAGGATCAGGAAATCAGTTTGCAAAGTATTGTCGATGCGAACCCGTGGGCGAATGCCGGCATAGTCTGGTAGTAGCGCATCATCCGGCAAACCTGGCCAGTATCGCCGGATGGCACTATAGAACGAGTCAGCCCGATGCGGATCGACGTCGTAGTGCTCATGCTGCACGGGCTCAACGTCAGGCCCGAACCGAGCTCTTCCACCCAGGTCAAGCGTCAGATGAACACCCAGACCACCCGCTTCTGGAACCGGATACACCAGCCGAGAAAACGGGGATTGGCCTACCAGGGAAAAGTAATTCCCCTTGTACATGACAGGCTCAGCATCGGACAATGGCGAGTTGGGTAACGTGCTGGCCAACGCGCACGCACCATGTCCAGCGCTATTGATGACCGATCTGGCACGAAAGCTCATCGCGTTTTCACCAGCGGTACTTATCTCAAAGCACTGACTGTCTGAAATATGGCTCAACGCAATTACGCTCGTACGACAAACCAGAGTCGCGCCATGATTCTCGGCATCGCCAAGCAGTGAAAGCATGAATGCATGGCTATCAACAATCCCTGTGGATGGCGAGAGCAGCGCACCAGTGCAGGCAAGCTGCGGCTCAATGGATTTGGCTTCACTCTCGCTTAACAGGCTCAAATCACGAACATCGTTGGCATCGGCTCGCAGCTTGATCTGTTCCAGCTGCTGGCGCTGTGATAAATCCGTAGCCACAATCAGCTTGCCACATTGACTGTGCGGTATCTGACGTTCCTGACAGTACGAGTACAACAGATGCTTGCCACGAACACAGTATGTCGCTTTCAAGCTATCGCGGGCGTAATAGATACCCGCATGGATCACTTCAGAATTTCGCGCACTGGTTACGCTGCCAAAGCTGTCTTCAGCTTCCAGCACCAGCACTTCACGTCCCCGCTGGGCAAGCTCGGCAGCAACCGCCAGCCCGACGACACCCGCGCCAATGACAACGCACTCACAATCTATACCCATCAGTGATAAAAGGCCACATCCCACAAACCATGCCCATTGTATGCCTTATTCGGACGGGTGCTGCTTTGCTGGATATCGGTGATTTACGCAGCGTGTATCCATCACAGCTACACTCTGGGGCATGAACATTTTTCTGCTGCCGTGCGATGGCTGATTCCTCTGCTCACCCTCTTCATTGGCAATCGTACATCTCGCCCGTTTATTGGCCTACCTGGCTGGGATTTGCGTTGCTGTGGCTACTCTCTCGCTTGCCTTACGATGCGCAACTGAGTGTTGGCCGATACATCGGTAAGCTGGTGTGGCACGTCCTGCCAAGTCGACGCCGTGTAACGATGACCAATCTGGCTATTGGTTTCCCCGATCTTGATGTCGCTGCCCGTGAACAGATGGCCCGCAAAGTCTATGACCATGTGGGCATGAGCATCGCGGAAGGGGCCAGCTTGTGGTTTCGCCCCGTCAGCTTCTTTGACCAGCGTTTTGAGCTGATTGGCGCTGAGAATCTTGAAGAAGCTCTGTCTTTTGGTCGAGGTGTGATATTGCTGCAAGCACATTTCAGTCTGCTGGAGATGAATGCTGCGATCCTCGGGCCACGGTATCCGGTATCAGCCGTGTTCGATCCTCCCAAAAACCCGCTGTTTGCCGATTTCCTGGCCAATCGTCGCGCCCGCTTTCTGCAATCACTCATCGATAACCGTCAGATGCGGCAAATGATCCGCACGCTGAAAAAAGGTGAAATCGTCTGGTACTCACCTGATCAGAGTGTTTCACGCAGCCATGGTGGAATCGACACCCGATTCTTCAACCAGCCAGTACTCACAACCGCTGGAACCCGACGAATTGCCGGAATGACAGGTGCTGTGGTGCTCCCCCTGATCCCCACACGACATGGCAATACCGGACGCTACACGCTGAACATCGGCACACCACTTGAATTCAGCAGTGATGATGATCAGCTGGTTACACAGCAAGTCAATGATATGTTTGAGAGGCAAGTCAGAGAGCAGCCGGAGCAGTATTTCTGGATGCATAAACGTTTCAAGCCACCCAGCTCATCACACGGGAATCCCTACCGTCAATGAAATCCATGACACAGGGCCAAGGCACGTTTTGTAGCAGGTTTGTCCCTCATTTGTCTTTTGTTTGTCCCTGGGTTATCCCTGAGTTGTTTGCACTGTCTGCAGCAGATCCGATTTACGTTTATTCTAGTCATAGTATTCACTTGATACTCAATCAAAGCCGGAAGGAGAATGAATGAAAACTCGTGCAGCTGTAGCCTTTGAGGCTGGCAAACCGCTAGAAATTGTTGAAGTTGATCTGGATGGGCCACGGGCTGGTGAAGTCCTGGTTGAAATCAAGGCAACAGGTATATGCCATACGGATGAATTTACGCGTTCGGGCGCTGACCCTGAAGGCGCGTTTCCTGCCATCCTCGGACATGAAGGTGCAGGCATCGTGCTGGAAGTGGGTCCGGGTGTAACCAGCGTTGAGCCCGGCGATCATGTCATACCGCTGTATACGCCTGAGTGCCGCGAGTGCGAATACTGCCTGAACCCCAAAACCAACCTGTGCCAGAAAGTACGCTCTACCCAGGGTCAGGGCCTCATGCCAGATGGCACCTCACGATTCTCCTACAACGGTAAACCTATCTTGCATTATATGGGTTGCTCAACCTTTGCCAATCACACAGTGTTGCCAGAGATTTCTTTGGCGAAAGTACGTAAGGACGCCTCGTTTGAAAAAATCTGTTACATCGGCTGTGGCGTGACGACAGGTGTTGGTGCCGTCATGTTCACGGCCAAAGTAGAACCTAACTCCACCGCCGTTGTGTTTGGTCTAGGCGGCATTGGCCTGAACGTCATTCAGGGCTTGCGCATGGTCGGTGCACGTCAGATTGTCGGCGTTGACCTTAACGAAGACAAGAAAGGCATTGCCGAGAAATTCGGCATGACGCACTTCGTTAACCCAAAGGATCACGGTGACAACCTGGTAGATCATCTGGTGGAACTCACCGGCGGCGGTGCTGACTATTCTTTCGAGTGTATCGGTAACGTCGATGTCATGCGTTCCGCACTGGAATGCTGTCACAAGGGCTGGGGAGAGAGTGTCATCATTGGTGTGGCAGGCGCTGGCAAAGAAATCAGCACTCGTCCATTCCAACTGGTTACCGGACGTGTCTGGCGTGGTAGCGCATTTGGTGGTGCACGTGGTCGTACTGATGTACCTAAAATTGTTGATATGTATATGGACGGACGCATCGACATTGATAGCCTCATTACCCACACGATGCCGCTTGAAGACATCAACAAAGCATTCGATCTAATGCACTCAGGTGAAAGTATTCGTAGCGTGGTGCTGTACTAGGAGGCTGTCCGAGAATAACGATCGAGGCGAGAGTGTGAGAGTTCGAGTCAGATTTACGCGGAAATCTGGCCGAAATATCGCGCTTTCGCTCGATCAGCTTATTCTCGGACAAGCTCCTAGGAGGCTGTCCGTTTTCGATCACCGTGTGTGTCCGACTTGCCTTTCATTGCTCGTCATCCGATAACGGTTCCAGATCAAGTATTTCAAAGATTTCTTTTACTATGAGTGCAGGATTGTCGGTATGCACATGATGTCCGCTATTTATCGCAATGATTCGCTTTGACTTTGAACTGAAAGCGGTCAAGTCTTCCTGCAACTCTTCCCAGATAGCGGTTTTCTGTTTGCCCAATGCGTCTGACGGGTAGAGATCCAGTCCTCGGCTTACAACGGTAACCGGATAGCTGACCTGCACCCTGTCCCGCCCAACCTGCATTGCAGACTCACGAAAATACCGCATCTCATTGTGCAGGGCAGCATACGTCTTGCGCATGCGTGAGAACGCTCTAATCTTGCGCTGCAGGCTCACGGGCAACGCTTCCGGTATCTGCACCGGCGATACGACAAAATTGTTACCGCGCGGCATCATGTTTTTCCCGACTAGCTTTTCCAGGCGTATGAGCTGGTTCTCGTGCGATGCGTCGACCAGCACCATACCCAGCATGTCAGCCTTGCGGCGCCGGGCCAGCTCCCGCACAACAAATCCTCCAAACGAATGCCCTACCAGAATCAACGGCCCGCTGACTCCCAGCTTATCCAGCATGACGTCAGCCTCACGCGATAAAGCCTGCGCGTGACTTGGATGCGGTGAAGGGTCACTCCATGCATAACCTGCTCTGTCGTAGATGCAAGCACGTGCTCGCTCTGCCACGCGTTTCTGCACGGGAATCCATTCCATGGAGCTGCCCCCCAGACCCGCTTCGAACAGCACCGTTGTCTTGCCACTACCGATACACACCGCATGCAGGCGAAAGGTGTCTATGACAATTCTAGTTCCGGGAGCAACTTGGGTAAAAGAAAAATCAAGTGGTTCGTTGTCCTCAGCAGCCTGCAGCATGGCAGGCTGACTTACACTCAAGACAAAGATAACCAAAAGCGTACGAACAACGCACCATTCACGCACACGTGATAAGTGTGCTGGAGGCAGCTTTCTGGACGCGCCCGAAAACGCGTCTTTGAAAAACAGGGCTAATTGCCTATGGTAGATACTGAGCGGCATATCGCAACACATCACTCAGCCTTTGTTCCAGCTCTACAGGCTGTTCGCAGAGTAGTTGTATCGAACGTTCCCGCTGATCGTATACGCGCTCGTGCCAACGCAGTGTTTCTTCAGTCTCACGGCGAGCTTTACCATCACTGGCAGTCTCATTCGTTTCCAGCAAGCTTAATTCATTCAATGAATCTTCGATTTGCTGCGAAATAACAATTTGCTGACGGGTGAAACGCTTGATGCCACGGATATAGTCACCACGAATTCGATTGCTGACATCGACAACACCCGTAGCCAGCAGCGTCAGTGATGCTTCACGTTCTGCTTCAGGCACACTGTCAGCGAAGGCTGCGATTGCCTCCTGATGGTCTGCCGTAAATACTTCGATGTCGCCCAGTTCTTCCGAGAGTTTTCGTATATCGGGATAATCCCGATAGGCTGTTTCCATACCTTCTTCAACTGGTATAGGCCACATCGTCGCCGGTGAAATCTCTAGAATAAGACGCTGTATGCAGGGCCATTCCGGATCGACATCCTGCGCGCTGACCGGGCTCGACAGCATCGTTGCCATGATGCCAGCGGCCATCCACAATGGCGGGAACCTGCGCAGCATGCTCATGGCCTGACCACCACGCCCCAAGGCAGTCGACCTACCTTGACTGATTTGATGACACGCTTTTTTTCCAGATCAATAACCGATACATCGCCACTGACGCCGTTGGTCGTGAACAGTCGTTTCTCATCAGGTGAAAACTCAAGATTCCAGACACGTGGCCCCACCAGTAGATAATCCTCTACCTCGAAGGTTGTCATATCGACGATAGCCACACGCGCAGAGGGCCCCAGCGCAATGTAAGCCTTGTTACTGCCATCAGTAGAGAGTTTGACCCCTACGGGTTGGATCGTTTCGGGCGGAAGACCACGCACCTCGAACGTTATGCGCTTCTTGATTTCCTTTGTGTCTGTATCAATGACAGCTACGGTACCGCCGATCTCTGCCGACACCCAGACTTCACTGCCGTCCTGCGTAAACTGTGCGACACGTGGTCTGGTATCCACGAGCACGTTGGCCTCTATTTCCAGAGTTTCGGTGTTGATGAAGTGCGCCATGTTGGTCGTCTCGGAAGTGTTGACCAGCCATTTACCATCCGGACTCAGACCAATGCCTTCGGGCTCTATACCTACCGGGATTTCGACAACTTTCCGCCGCTCTGCCACATCCACAACAGTAACAAGGTTGTCGTCTTCATTGGCCACATAGAGAAACTTGCCATCAGGACTTAACGCCATGAGCTCCGGATCTGGCCCCGATGGGAGCGTATGGAGTATTTCGCGCGTCTCCACATCCATTACTTCGACATGGTTATCATCACTGGTGCACATGTAAAGCAGTTTTCCATCGTTACTCAACACGATACCGCGTGGTCGTTGCCCTACGTCGATGGTGTCCACAACTTCAAGGGACTCTCCATCGATCACCGAAATGGTATTGTCTTTTTCGTTGGATACGTAGATCGAATAAGCAAGACTTGATGTGCTGATACCCGTCAATGCAAGTCCAAAAAGACAATAAACGTAATGTTTCTTCATGGCGTGTTCCTGGCCTATTGAAACTGCTGACAAGTGGATTGGGGCTCATCGAACCCAAGCGTATCTAGCATACTGACCGGATGCAAGAATCCATCCTGTGGGGAAACACTAACCAGCATACGTGGTCCAACAACCAATATCGGCTGCCTTAGCTGTCCATTCCAGCCTCGGTAGGTCAACGGTACACCCTTGAAGCCTGCCAGCGTGAATTTATCGGATAACAGAAACTTGCGTATGACATCGGGAGCGCTGCTCGCCGTTTGGGTAACAGCCTCACCAATACTTCGCATGGCGGCCCAGGCACTGTAATCGCGGGGCGTCATATACCGTCCGGCCAGCTTCAGAAAACGCCGCTGTATCTGCGTGGCACCCCATTGTTCCTGAGAGCGATGCCAGGTGCTGGGAATCAGTCCCTGTGTGCCTGCCACCGGACGGGGTTCAGAGGTGCGATAGGAAAAATATTCGCCAAACTCATCCGTCTCATCAGCGACCAACACGATATCATGATCTTTGAATCGAGCAAAGGTAGGGACCTCCTGCTGCAGGTTGTGATGCCCTGAATCGGTTCTGCGTGCACCTGGAACAGATGTCCAGGGTTTCTCATCAACCAGCTTTAATCCGTATCGCTCAACTGAGCTTTTCAGTGCCTCACCAAAGAGCTTGTCTTCATCGTGTCTGCCAGTCACCAGTGCCAGTTCATCCCACCGCTTCCAGACCAGATACTGAACCAGTCCGTCCGCAAGCATGGTTCGACTTGGCGCGACATGCAGTATGTTGGCTCGGCAATCGTTATTACGTAATCGGTCATCCTTCGCGCGAACATTGATGATCAGACTGTCAGGGTATTGCGTTGACAAGATCAGGAGATCATCAGCGAGCAAGTCCGCCAAGATGATTGCTGGTGCGTCTTCGACAACTGTGGACACTGCACTCTCTACGCCTTCGTCCGGTTTTACACTGACCTCAACGAGCGAATATCGATGACCAAGAAAGTCTCCGGTGGTCTGATTGTCATTAAGACCCAACTGAGCTCCCAGTAATCCCTCCTGCTCTGCAGGCAAATCCAGCAATGAGAGTGGAATGTGAGGGTCTTCTTCGCGAGTGACGTAAATGACAGAAGCATCCACCTTGACTTCTACGGCCATCGCTGGAACTGTTGACACGCTCAACAGCACCAGCCCCACTAGAAGCGCGCCAACCGCTGCAGGCAAGATTCTGCCGGGAACGCACATGCCTACGGCGCTGGCACTATTGAGATGCATATCACTTCACACAGCGTTATTGGATAGTAAATACGGCTTTCTGAGTCTCCCCTGTTGTCCCGGGAATCCTCACTTCATATTGACCGGGTTTGATAGCGATAAATTTGATCGTTGCCGTACCCTCATCATCAAACTCCAGACTGTCCAGACCAAGCGGACGAATCTCTATATCATTGATGACGACTTCATCAACCCAGATGTTTCGAAAGAACTCGGACCCACTGATAGCAAGTTCTGCCGACCCATCACACACAATATCGATTTCATAATATTCACCCGACTGCAGGACATAAGGTTCAGCAGCCAATGGCATACCCGACGATAACGTGATTGGCGCAAGCGTTTCCGCTCCCCCGCTCAATAGACCAGCACTGCCTTGTGCTGATGCGTTCGCCGAAGCAACTAATAGTGCAGCAGCAATCAGTGAACCGACTAAGCTTTTCAGCATCCTTCGAAATTCTCCATGATATTGTTTGTAAGTTTTACACCGGAACGATGAGATCACACACCTTGATTGTGCAACGGTACTCAAACGCTGTAAAGCCATAATACTGATTGTTAAGCCATACTCCCACTGATCAGCATTGATTGACTGTCAGAGCAAGAGATAGCCGCATGAGGTTTTAATGCCTCAATCCTGCTGCCGGTTTGAGCACTTGCGTGTTCAGACCTTCAAATTTCCAGTCATCAATACCGTCCGCAAACCAGTACACATTGGTATAGCCGTAAGATAGCGCACGCTTTGCAGCATTCCATGACATCCAGCAGTTTATCCGGCAATAGAAGACAATGGGCTTGTGCGTGTCAGCACCGGTAGCCAATTCCAGATGGTGCTTGAAATACTGCTCCGTTGTGTCTGACAATACGCCATACCCGACATCAGGCAGCCATAACGCACCCTGTACACCTTCGTGCGATACAGGAAACCAATGCTGATCTTCTGGCAAATTCTCTGGACGTCGATGCTCGGGGATGACATCAACTATCAGCACATCCTGTGTTGACTGAAGTTCAACAACATCAATTGCCGTAACACGTGTAGCACCGGTAAGCGTTGACGGTACAGTGTCGTCATAGAGTTCAAGCCTGTAACCAATGGGTTCATCAACTGCACTGGCCGTTGATAGACATGTGCAGGCGAGAAACACAAGCCCTATCAGACTGTGATTGAAAAAAACGTCGCGCATCATGAACAATCAAGCTCAGGGTGGTGCTAGCCACTCACCTCTATCGTTGAGCAAAGGAACACCATAGTCCTGAAGTATTGAGTCAACCTGCGGCTGTATTTTGGCCAATGCAGCATTCACAGTATGCTTCCAGTCAGTTTCATTGAAGCGGACGGCCATGGAAACCCTGTAATTCATGCGCACCCGATTGTCCTCTTCCAGCAATGGTATTACCAGCAAAGGTTCATCAGACTCCTTGGCGAAGAAACCGGCAATTGGCCCCCAGATAAACGCCACGTCGGTTTCGCCCGAAGCCACATCCATAACAGCGTTACGCGCTGGTGCATTTCTACGAGTGTCCGCAACCAGATGATAAGGTTTGAGATTAGACAGCAGCTGGTTGGCAGCCAGAATGTCAGCCGGCGGCGTCCCGGCTACCACTCCGAGTTTCAACGACTTCAACCGTTCGTCCCCCATGGACGTGATGGGAGGTTGCACCGATGCACGCTGTACAATAGCGTATGCAGACTGATAGTACGGGTTGGTATTCTGGACCTTTTCACTGGTGGTGGTGATCCCGGAGATTAAATCACATTGCCGGAGTCGCAAAGTATTCCTTACAAAACCAACCGACTGGGGAAACCATGTATATCGCACCTCCTTGCCAAGTTCTTCGGCCAGTAAGTCGATAACCCGGTTCTCGAGGCCTTCTTCCGCCTCATTGGAAAATGGCAGATTATTGGGATCTGCACATACACGAAGATGAGCAGTTGTCAGTGCCTGGCGATTGGATCCTGCTGCAAAGGCACTTACCACAGCAGACAACAAGACCGTTACCAGTGCAGCTTTGACGAAGATCGTACGGTATATGGCCATTGTCTTGTTTATTGCCGTGTCCTTTCATGATCCGATGATCAGAACAGGCATACTGTTATTTTGGTTTAGGGAGTTTTTCAGGTCGCCCTGGGTTTAAGACACCATCAGATCGTGCAGTCAGGTAACGATATATATCATCAAGATGCTTGGTGATGTTCTTGTCGTTACTAAAAGCTGGCATGGCGTTTACCGCGCCGGAAGCATCCTTCACTTGCCGCCCCGCCAGTACAACTTTCTTAAAGCCTTCATAGTTCAGTGTTTTCATGGAATCAACCAGAGACGGGGCAAAGCTACCGCCCATTGCATCCTGACCATGACAAGCGTGGCACGTACCGTGGAACCGACGATAACCGTTGAACGTGGCTTTATCAACCTTACCGTTTTCCACCACATATTCTGGAACGCCTTCTGAAGCGACAGCTATTGAAGAAAACAAAACACTCACAAAAGCCATGACTTGAAAGCTTGAGTATCTGCCCATGACGAGATGCCGTTCTACGCAGCAATTAAAATCTGTTGTTACCTCAGCCATCCAGTTTCAAAAGACGACTGAGGTTCGTTAACAGCCTCCTAGCAGACCATTCTGCAGAGATGCGCTTTATATCGAGATTATGGGATTACAGTGAAAAGACCGTCAGTACACCACCCAGGGAGGTGTAGCTGGACAGTGACTTATATGCACCTACAGCACCCAGGCCATCGGTGTCACCAGTTAGACCCGCAGCAAATCCGATGCCTGCCCATCCACCAAGACCAGACAACACACCAACGTACTGCTTGCCTTGATGCTCCCAGGTCGTAACGTTTCCGATGATGCCGGAAGGTGTCTTGAAGCGATAAAGCTCTTCGCCGGTATGTGCATTCACCGCTTTCAGGTGCCCCTCCAGTGTGCCGTAGAACACGACGTCACCTGCTGTTGCCAATGCACCACTCCAGACCGAAAACGCTTCTGGAATAGTCCATTTGATCTCACCTTTAGCAGCGTCCCAGGCTATGAAATTACCCAGATTGTCAGTACCGTCGCCGGAAACCCGACCACCAGGAAACATGGATAGCGTTGCACCTACGTACGGCTGACCTGCAGTGTATTCCACTTCAAACGGCTCGTAGTCCATGCAGACATGGTTAGTCGGAACATAGAACAGTCCGGTCTGAGGAGAATATGCCGCCGGTTGCTGGTCTTTGGTACCTAACGCAGCAGGGCAAACATTGGTTGTATTGACGTCCTCACCATTTTGATGAGTACTGAATTCGGCAACCACCTGTGGCCGACCTGTTTTCATGTCTACGTGCGTTGCCCAGTTAACAACAGGATCATACTTCTCTGCAACCAGCAATTCACCAGTGACGCGGTCCATGGTGTAACCGAAACCATTACGGTCGAAGTGCACCAGAGTCTTGCGCATCTCACCTTCCATTTCCTGGTCCACCAGAATCATCTCGTTGACACCGTCATAGTCCCACTCGTCATGTGGTGTCATCTGATACACCCATCGCGCCATACCCGTATCGATATCGCGAGCAAAGATTGTCATCGACCAACGGTTGTCACCAGGACGCTGAACAGGATTCCATGTGCTTGGGTTTCCAGTACCGTAATAGACCAGGTTCTCTTCAGGATCAAAGGCAAACCATCCCCAGGTCGTGCCACCACCGATTTTCCACTGGTCGCCTTCCCATGTTGCAGTCCCTGAATCCTTGCCTACGGGTTCTCCGAGGTGGGTTGTGTTCTCAGGATCCATCAACGTCATGTCATCCGGACCTGTCGAATAGCCACGCCATGCAAGCGAGCCGTCGTCAATGTTGTAAGCAGTTATGTGTCCGTGGACGCCGAACTCACCGCCAGAAATACCCAGGAATACCTTGTCTCCATAAACCATGGGGGCAGCTGTTCCTGTTTCGCCGATACCGGGATCACCGTTCTTTACTGACCAGACAACTTCGCCAGTGTTTTCATCCAGGGCAACCAGAGTGGTGTCAGCCTGGTGCAGAAATACCTTGCCCTCCGCGTAAGCCACACCTCGATTCACGGTATCGCAACACATTACAGGAATGACAGATGGATCCTGCTTGGGCTCATACATCCATTTGATACGACCCTCCTCATTGAGGTCCATGGCGTACACTTTATTTGGAAACGGTGTATGCAGGAACATTGTGTCGCCAATGATCAACGGCCCGCCTTCATGCCCCCTCAAAACACCCGTTGAAAACGTCCATACAGGTTGCAGATCCCCCGCATTGTCAATGTTGATCTCACTGAGGGTGCTATACCGTGTATTCGCGTAGTCACCAGTCTGCATAACCCAGTTGGCAGGGTCCGCAGCCAACTCTTTAACTCCATCATTCGCATGAGCTGTCGATAGCCCGATGGCTATCACGCCGATGGTCGCACTCACCATACATCTGGCGAAAGGTATCCTCATCATTCTCTCCACTTGTTGTAATTACGATCAGAGTCGACAGTAGTGCCTCGCAAGTATTCTTGCGGCGTGGACTCGTTATTCAATGAACACAGCGGGCGCCATCTGGCTTGTACCCGTGTATAGGTGCAAGGGAGAAACAATGTAGTCACGAGTGCATGGTGTTCAGCACCCGATGGCAACAGTCGGCCATCCATAATACTCCCCCGGTAACAACTACCGTTTCGATTAAGATCTATGCCCTAGACGATCAGGTAGGTTTAACGTATACCGAAAGCTTGACGTTGGTCAACCTTAATCGATGTATTTATCACTTTTTCGCAGGTCACCTTTAGACCCACGGACGCGATCTCCAAACAACTCGATTATTTGTTACCACGCTACAGGGCGGCCCTGACAACAGTGCACCAGCGTCTGTTGCTCACGCGCACACGACCTTTATTCCCATTCGAGCTCTGAATACGCCTTGGCCAGATTGCTACCATGTTGCGTTGCAAACAACTTCCAGGAATTATCAGTGGCAACATTGAGTTCATGATCTTCAAGCACTTTCGACAATGCTATACCCTCGGCAATCATCGTCCTGACATCATCCTCCAGTTGTTCCAGATAGTGAATGTGAGGACGTATCAGCTCTGACGGTACCGCAGGCTTACCGTGCCCGGGTACTGCTAACGCATATTCACGTGCCGCAAGCTTGCGTAGAACACCTGACCACCCGATCAAACTACCATCCAGCGATGGCGTGCGCTGTGCAAATAGCAGATCTGAAGCCCACAGTGTGTTGCTACGTTGATCGTGAACGGTGATATCGTTGTCCGTATGGGCAAGCTGATGCGCTTCGATGGTGAGTATTCGCTCTCCCAAATCAATGTCCAGCGTTGCACCCACAGCCACAGTCATACGGGGTAGCACGAATGTTTCCTCAACACTGCCAGGCAGGAGCTGTGTGAAACGATCAAGATAGAATTGTGCACGCTGGCTTATTGCTCGGGCGTAATTCTCGTGCGCTATGATATTTTCAACGTCTTTGAAAGCAACGGCACCCGCGACATGATCAGGATGGAAGTGTGTAAAAATCAGATACTTAATCGGTAAATCGGTGACACTCCGGATTGCGCTTCTCAGCAGCTGACCCGCTTGCGGACTGCCTCCCGGATCTATCACAGCAACTGAGCGTGTACCGATAATGAACCCTGAGTTGCCGATTGCCCCCAGATTCTCTACCGACATTTGTTCGTGCACCCCCTCATGCACGTAGAGTCCATTGACGATCTCTGCAACGGGGAATCCCTCAGCCGAGACTGTCTTCAGACACGGACCATGAATCAATGCAGCGATTGTCAGCACGCAAGCGCAGACAGACTTCATAACTTTTCCTGCCAGACCTGTACATTGTTAGTATGCATCAAGCGTTGCTTGTGAAACATGAATTTTCATAGTCCGGGCACGCGTGCGGGTTGACATATGCCGAGATAGCATTGGATCTCTCTGCGATATCTTTGTGATACCTCCGGGATGTAGATGGGATACACCCGAGTGCGACCCACGAAGCATTTTGCGTTGCGAGTGGACCCGTCCTTGACAATACCGAACGCTGAGCTCTACATTGACAAACCTTTCCAGGCTCTAACAAGGTCCAATTATGCACAACATGCACATGCAAGCTTGCCTTCGTGCCATAACCTTCTGCGCTGCGGTACTTTTGCTAACAGTATGGTCGAGTCAAAAACTGCATGCGTTTGAGGGACTGAATGAGGCGCAAGCCTGGATCTATGACCGCAGTCATCTGAGCAACACAACAGCCGGGCAAACGCTTGAGTATCGCTATATCGGTGAAGACAGTGCGTCTGAAAGCATCAGCGATAAAGCCAGTCTGTCCATCATCGCCAGGAAAGACGACGAGCTCAGAGATGTGGAAATATCCTTTCTCAGCGGTGAGCGGCACCTGCCATTACCACGTTTTTCAGGTTTTCGAGGCAATCCTGTCATTATCGCGATGCTTGAACATATCGCACAAAACATGAGTTCTCATTCTGGTGGGGGAGCACTGTACTTTCGCAATCGCATACGTGACTCTCTGGCAAGCGATAATGTAAAGCTCGAATCACATACCATCAGCTATGCAGATGAAGAATTTTCCGGCACCCGGTTGATATTTCAGCCGTTTTTGAATGATGAATATCTCAGCAACGATGATGTTCTCAGACAATCACTTTTCAGCATCGAACTCAGCGATGAAATACCCGGTGGTGTTTTCAGCGTTTACGTTACAGCAACCCGTGATGCTGAAGTTTTCGAACGCAGACTGTCTCTGATGTGAGAAAAGAGATGTTGTGAAAGGTGCCCCTCCCCCAACCCACTTAACGGACTCGCCTGAGTCAAGAGGAACGCGTCAAAGCCATGAAACGATACATTTTTTTACCTGCAATGATCGTTGTTGCACTCTTTCATTCGACAGCTGCTATCGCTGAAGAATGTACAGCTGCTGATGGCGCAAACCCCTCTTATCCCACGGCAGTCATTGCAGATTATGTGCTGGGTTGTATGGCAGCAAATGGAAACAGCTACGAGTCGTTGCATCAGTGTTCGTGCAGCATAGATTACATAAGCGAAAGGATTCCCTACGATGACTACGAAAAGATTCAAACGGTCATGCAGGTTCAGCTCGATCGCGGCCAACGAGGCATTTTCTATCGAGATTCCACATGGGCAAAATCCCGTGTTGAAGCACTGCAAAAAGTGCAGGCAGCATCCACGTTGCGGTGCTTCTAAAACAATCTCCTCGCAACAAGCAGTAATCCCGGCACGCACATTGAGATTAGCTATTCGGTCCGCATATCAGCGGACTGACTGTAGATATTGCCTTTGGAATCCTCCGCAGTCACACTGAGCGACGTGGCTGCTATGGCATGTTGAAAGGCAACGCGAACCACCGGATTCTCACTCATTGAAAAGTTGGTCTCTACGTCCAGAACATCCACACCATCAAGCTTGGCGGTGATGGTATTCACGAAATACGCCGGGATATAGTTTCTCGATATCTGATCGAACTGCATACCGGAATTATTCGGATGGCTGATCTTGATTACGGCCTCCGATGATGGGTAGTCCTCCGTTTCATACACTTCATTGAGCAGAAGCTTCATTTTTCCAGCGCGCGCCATGGCTTTGTCCATATCAGCCAAAGCAGGCGCTGAACATCCACCAGATGCTTTGACAAACCGCTCAGACATGTGAAGTTCGCCATTACCAAGAACACCAATAGCCCTGATATGCGTGTACTCATTGATTCTAATACGGGTCTCCAGCGTGTTCCAGAAACCGGCCTCCTCGGTGAACGTGAAAATTCCTGCTAGCGGCAACGGATTCATGTCGACAAACAAATACACCTGCTTCACCTGCCGGCCTTTGTCCACCGCTTTGACAACGACGGGGACTGTTGCCGCATCATGCGCCCGTGCAGGCGCCGCCAGACTGATGACGCTGTCGCTGGTGACAATGGGCGTATCACCGAAGTAGGCCTCTTTGAGCATCGGCCAGCGTTCACTATCCACTGCCTGCACCCAGGAGCTTGCACCCAACAACAGTAGACAAAGCCAAACACGCATGAAAACCATTGGTCTATTGCAATATTTTGTCATGAACATGATCAACACCCTTTGAAGGACAGCGTTATTTGAAAACGCCAATGTTTGCAACTGTCGCTGCTGATTGCCTGGAGAGACTATGCCTGTATCACTACAGTGATCTGGCCTGTTGGCAAGAGCACTTGACACTTTCGCGATATATGCACGACACTGGCGACTCGGTAGCGAATCTTCCCGCACGGTAACAACTACCATGAAAACTGAACACTTACAACCACGCTATATTTCCAAGCGTGTTTCAAGATTGCAGCAACACCATACTAATGCGCCACTGTCTAATGCGCCGCTGTGAAGCGGCTATCGCAGCTGACAAGCGCATTCCTGCTTATCGCCTTGGTTGTGGGACTAGGTGCGCTTCATGCAAAAGAGCGATGGCCTGCCAGCGACTATATTGACGCAATGGCGAAGGGACAATTCAAGCGTGCACGCAACATCCTCGAGCCACAGGTCGCTGAAGGAAATCCTCAGTCTCTTACGGCGCTGGCTAATTTGCATTATCTGGGCCTTGGGGGAGAGAAGAGTTTTTCCATAGCCGCTGCTCTTTACCATAAGGCTGCCAGTGCAGGTTATGGTGCCGCGCAACTGAATTTAGGGCATCTTTACAAGCAGGGACTAGGCGTCCAGAGAAGCGCTGAGCGCGCTTTCGGATGGTATGTGCATGCAGAGATTGCAAACAATGCCTGGGCTGAAAGCTATTTAAGTCAACTGTCGGTTGAGCTCGTTCTTACTCCACTGCAAATGTCAGTGCTTCGAGATCGTTGGCTAAAACTTGATGCGCTGGCAAGCGAGCCTCTGTGACAACAGACGGTACAGTGTCAGAACCACAATCCAGCAAAGCCCGCTCGTTTTCTGTAGGGGCCGACACTAGCGAGTTTTTCCCGCAATTGTGGTTCCTACTCATGAGCCTCATGGTCTTTGGTGGTTACGTTGCATGGGATTTGAGACTGTTTGCGCAAATCGTGGCGCTGGACAACAGTTACATGGCATCCGTGATAATGGGCCTGGTTGTGGCCATGTCGGCACATTGTGGCTGGCACGTTTTTCACACCTTCCAATACACACGTAGTGCTCATCGCTGGCTCGCAGAGTCACACCTGCCTGCGACTAGCGAATCAGCATTCATGCAGCGCATCATCAGCGACTTGTCTGTCCAGCACCATGAGATACAGCAACACAGCAATGGCGACGACTCTGATGCGATCATAGAAATACACGCAGACAGCCTTCGTGCACCTGCCGAGCTTGGATGGTTCTTCGTGGATCTTGCCGTGCGCCTTGGCCTGCTGGGAACCATTATCGGTTTCATACTGATATTCGCAACTCTGGACAACATCAGCATCGACGGTGGTGATGATTTGAAGAACCTGCTGGTCGCCATGAGCGGCGGCATGGGCACAGCCCTCTACACCACATTGACCGGGCTGATCGGTGCAAGTTTGCTCAGCTTTCAGTATCTGGTACTGGGCCGGCAAACTGAACACCTGGTGGGTCTGATGCTTCGTATTCGTCGTCACATACGCAATCAGGCCGTTTCCATCGCTCTGTGAGTATCCGACTCAAACATAACTATCGCAGTTCAACCGCAGCAGGCTCTGACCCGTTCACCGACTTGCTCTTCAACATTCTCCTGGGCTTCATCCTGCTTTTCTTCCTTGCCATTCTATTTATTAACCCAGCCGAGAAAACCGGAAAGATTGATATTGATGCGCAGTACATCATCACGGTAAGCTGGCCAGACGGAAGTCCCGACGACATTGATACCTGGATCCGCGATCCGGGCGGCAACACCATCTGGTTTCGCAATCGCAGCAGCAATCTGGTTCATCTGGATCGAGATGATCGAGGTATGCTGAATGACACATTAAATGTTGGAGGAACCGATATCGACATTCCCCTGAATCAGGAAATAGCTGCCATTAGAGGTGTCGTGCCTGGCGAATATGTTGTCAATGTCCACTATTATGAGAGTGAAACGACCGATCCTGTGCCGGTGTCTGTCAAGGTCTCCAAAGTCAATCCTGTGTATACCGTGGCCTACTACGGTGTAACAACACTGGAAAGCAAAGGCACAGAAAAAACAGCAGTACGATTTACCGTTGCATCCAACGGAGATATCGTGGATGTCAATCAGCTTCCCATTAAGCTGCTCCCGAGGTAGAGAGGCTAACCTACCCGAGTCACATGGGTACAACTGGTAGTACTGCACAGGCATTTTATCTTTATCATGTTGGTCAACCTGATGACTGACATCCATAGGGGCCAGACTTGAACAACGGAGGTGAATTATTTCAGCACTAGATGTCAATACCCTCATTCTGGCTTATATCGCCATCGCAGTATTACTGCTGGGCCTAAATCTGAATTCATCATGGCACTGGAGCGTAAAAACGCTGTGCAACGTGGTTGTCGTAGGATATTTCTGGGTAGTGTACAACGCCTGGCCAGGTGTCCAGGGCTGGCCAACAGAGCGAGATCTCCCAGAGCAGTTTTTTCTGCATGCTGTCAACATAGACGAACCCAGCAATATCTACCTCTGGGGTACTGAATTCAGTCAGGGAATGGAACAGACAGAGCCACGCGCTTATCGCCTTCCCTACTCGCCCGCGCTTCATGACAAGGTTGACAAGGCCACTCGCAAGCTGCGCAAAGGCCTTCCAGTGATCGGGCAGATTGTCATCACCGCGGGGACCAACACCGAGTTGACAGAACTTGAACAAACCCAGGTCAGCGATGCCAACATCAATTTCATTGATGCCCCACATTCACTCGTGCCGGGAAAAAACTAATCAAACCAACTCATGATGCAAGGATATACGCCACACGCT
>CAYGSW010000028.1:0-32335 GCA_964352535.1 uncultured Granulosicoccaceae bacterium
GGAAGACACTGTCATGGGTGTGGTCTTCAGCGGTCTCTTTGCCCTGGGAGTAGCCCTGTTTACCAAAATCCAGACCGACCTGCATCTTGATCATGTGCTGTTTGGCGATGTGCTGGGCGTGAGCTGGTCCGATATCGTTTTTACGGCCTGCCTTACAGGGCCAGCCTTCATCATTGTGATTCTGAAGCGGCGCGATCTCATGCTGTTTGCCTTCGACCCGCAACATGCACGTGTGGTGGGCCTCAACACCCGCTTGCTGCACTATGGCTTACTATCGATTCTGTCGCTGGTCATCGTTGCCTCTATCGATGCGGTTGGCATTATCCTCGTTATTGCGGTTTTGATTGCTCCGGGCGCTATCAGTTTCCAGTTGTGCAAACGCTTCGAACATATGCTGTGGTGGTCAATAGCGATATGCACCGTGGCGTGCTTGTCAGGTATCACGCTGAGCTACCATCTGGACAGTGCACCGGCACCCACTATAGTTGTCATTCTCAGCCTGATTTTCATCCTGAGCTTTGTGTTTGCCCCTGAAAAAGGCTTGTTAAGTCAACGACGAAACCGGTTGGCAACACAGTATTCGACCCCTGATCAATGACCTTATGCAGTTTGTGGTTGATAACAAGAATTATTCGTATTACGCTCTGCCTCGATGAGCAGCCACGAGAAAGAGCCGGACACCAAAACCCCTGAAAGAGTCAGCGTCAACCTCTCTGATGCGCTGACAGGCAACGGTGGAACAACCTCATCAAGTCCGGGCAACCGCCCTGATGGTTTCAGATTGGGTGGAACGGTAACAGGCCGCGTCAAAACACGTTGGGGCTCTTCGGCCACCTATCAGTCCGGTATTCCTAGAGCTGTACGTTGGCCAGGTGGCAAGCTGGGTGCAGCGCCACGTCCTGCAGGAAACATCCGCGACGTGCCCAATACCGCGGTACATCCCGATCACGAAGAAAGCAGCACCAGACCCAGAATTTCCTATCGTGTGGAGGCGTCGCAGACCCGCTTGGCGCAAGCTGCCGATGTTATTGACACACGTAAACAACAGACATCGCGGAAAAACTCACTGTGGCCAGGCAAAAGACCCAGTGGCTGGACGTTGATGGCCATGAGTGTGGCCTTGATTGTTCTGCTACCGATCATGTCGGTTGTGTGGTTGGCATTCAATCCTGAAGAGAACATTTGGCCACACTTGTTCGAAACCGTTCTTACCGGTTATGTCCTGACAACATTGGGACTGATGCTGGGCGTGGCGTTTGGCACCTGCCTCATAGGTATCAGTACAGCCTGGCTGGTGACACACTACGAATTCCCCGGCCGTCGTTATTTCAACTGGGCCTTGTTATTGCCATTCGCAGTTCCGGCTTATGTCATCGCCTACGTCTACACCGACTTGCTGGAATTCGCAGGGCCTGTGCAATCCTCATTGCGCGCACTGTTTGGCTGGAAACTGGCAACCGATTACTGGTTTCCGCACATACGTTCTCTGCCAGGTGCTATCTGCATGATGACGCTTGTCCTCTACCCCTATGTCTACTTGTTGGCAAGGGCTGCATTTCTGGAACAATCCGCGTCGATTCTGGAAGCCGCCCGTGTACTCGGTGGACAATCACGCGGCATGTTCTTTCGGGTTGCCTTGCCCATGGCGCGCCCGGCGATCGCTGTTGGCCTTGCGATGGCATTGATGGAGACGCTCAATGATTTTGGTACGGTCGACTACTTTGCCGTGCGTACGCTTACCGCCGGGTTGTATGACGTCTGGCTGGGCATGAACAACCTTGGCGGCGGCGCACAAATTGCTTCATTGCTGCTGATCTTTGTCATGATGTTGATCGGCGTGGAAAAGATCAGTCGGCGAAGTCGAGAGAACTATCAACCCTCTGCCAGCCGGTTCCAGAAACTCTCACGAAAGCAGCTGTCCAGAAGGTCGGCCCTTATTGCACACATGACGTGTTTACTGCCCGTGCTGCTGGGCTTCCTGGTGCCTGCCTGGGTACTGGTTGATTACGCCATCATCTACTTCGACGTAAGCTGGAACGCTGACTTTCGCAGCATTGCCTTCAATTCCATGGCATTGTCGGCAACAGCCGCCTTCACCGCGGTGGCTATCGGAATCCTGCTCAGTTACAGCCAGCGCCTGCAACCCACCACACTGCTCAAATCGAGTGTCAATGTGGCAAGCCTGGGGTACGCAGTACCCGGTGCTGTACTGGCTATTGGCGTGATCATCCCCTTTGCCAGCATTGATAACGGCATTGATGCGTTCATGCGTGAAAACTTCAATATCTCAACCGGTCTATTGCTTAGCGGCACCACGTTTGCGCTCGTGTTTGCCTACACCGTACGATTTCTTGCGGTGGCCTATGGGTCAGTGGATGCCAGCATGAAAAAAATCAGCCCGCACATGGATGATGCAGCTCGATCACTTGGACACTCATCAACCACCATCCTAACGCGCATTCATCTGCCGTTAATGAAAGGTGGTGTGATAACGGCGGCACTGGTGGTGTTCGTCGATTGCATGAAAGAGCTGCCTGCCACACTCGTGCTGCGGCCCTTCAATTTCGACACTCTGGCCACCAACGTTTACCAGTTTGCCTCCGACGAGTTAATAGGCGAGGCAGCATTAGGCTCTTTACTTATCGTGTTAACAGGGCTTGCGCCTGTCATTCTACTGACCTACACCATCGATCGCTCACAGGAGCTGCGGCAAACTGGCGAGGCGTCTTCGTCAGATGTGCTCGCAGCTTCAAGAGTGGCTATGTGAAAGAAAGGGGTTGTATTTTCTACCCCCCTGTTGGCTCTATGAATAAATAGGGAATTTTCCAGTCAACGTACGAACATCCGCTTCCACCGCTTTTTCAATATCCGCGTTGCCTTCGTCGCCATTTGCGGCCAGCCCGTCAATAACACGCAAGATAAGCTCACCTACCTGACGGAATTCATCATTACCGAATCCTCGTGTGGTTGCGGCCGGTGTACCCAGTCGAATACCTGACGTGACGAACGGTGATGCTGGATCAAACGGGATGCTGTTCTTGTTGCAGGTGATTCCGGCGCGACCCAGTGCAGCCTCAGCAGCCTTGCCTGTGACGCCCTTTGGTCTCAGGTCTACCAGCATCACGTGCGTATCCGTACCGCCAGACACCATATCCAGACCGCCAGCGGCGAGTGTGGCAGCCAGCACGCGGGCATTACTGATGACATTCTGCTGGTAGGTTTTGAACATTGGCTGAAGCGCCTCACCAAAGGCGACTGCCTTCGCGGCGATAACATGCATCAGCGGTCCACCTTGCAATCCCGGGAATACAGCTGAATTGAATTTCTTGCCCAGTTCCGCATCCCGGGACAGGATCATGCCACCTCTTGGCCCACGCAACGTCTTGTGGGTGGTGGTGGTCACGACGTGAGCATGGTCCAGAGGATTCGGATGCTCGCCAGCTGCTACCAGTCCTGAGAAATGCGCCATATCGACCATAAAGTAGGCACCGACTTTATCCGCTACAGCCCGAAAACGGGCGAAATCAATAACACGTGGGTACGCTGAGCCACCTGCAATAATCAACGCAGGCTTGCATTCAAGCGCCTGTGCTTCCAAGGCATCGTAATCAATCAGATGCGTTTTTTCATCAACGCCATAGGTGACCGCATTGAACCACTTGCCCGACTGATTGACTGGCGAGCCGTGTGTAAGGTGTCCACCGGCGGCCAGATCCATTCCCATGAACGTATCACCCGGCTTTATCAGCGCCAGGAATACGGCCTGGTTGGCCTGCGCGCCTGAATGGGGCTGCACATTCACGTAATCACAATTGTAGAGCTGGCAAGCACGCTCGATCGCCAATGACTCTGCGGTGTCGACATGTTGACACCCACCGTAATAACGCTTGCCGGGATAACCTTCGGCATATTTGTTGGTCATGACTGACCCTTGCGCTTCCATGACGGCAGCGGACACGATGTTTTCAGAGGCAATCAGCTCGATTTCGTGCTGCTGACGTCCCAGCTCATTATCTATGGAAGCCTGTATGAGCGGATCGCGATCTGATAACCGGGCGGTAAAGAAGTCGTTGTCGGCTACCTGGGCGGTAGCAAGTTCAGCATTACTCATGGTTTAAAGGCTCTCCTCACAAAAAATTGTTCGATGCTTGATAGGTGTTAGCAGTACTCTTACGCTCTATTATGCCTTTCAGGAACACAACACGACAATGTTCAGTCAATGCCTAATGCGATAAGTACCCTCGATGTTGCCAATTTGTACGATGAAACGCTGGATCGGGACAATAGCATGCTGCCTAACTGGCAAAGGGTGCTGGATGCATTGAATGCCTTTAGCCCCAGCGAGATCGAGCACCGCCAGCAGAATATCTCGCGCCAGCTACGTGCCAATGGCATTGCCTACAGCTCACAATCCGACGCACGACACGCATCGCGACCGTGGAATCTTGATTTAGCGCCTTTTGTCGTAGAACCCGCGGATTGGGAAAAAATCAGCCGTGCGCTGGTTCAACGTGCCGTGTTAAAGCAGGAGTTGCTGCGTGATATCTACACAGAGCAGCTGCTGCTGAAAAAGCGTCTGATTCCACCGGCCATGATTTTTTCTCATCAAGGCTATCTGCGCGACGCAGTCAACCTGGACAAAACGCCCGAATTACCCATGTTCAGTGCTGATATCTCGCGTGCACCCTCGGGCAACTGGTATATCGTTGACGATATCTGTCAGTTTCCGGAAGGAATTGGCTACGCACTGGAAAACCGTCTGGTGCTTTCGCGCACGCTGCCCAGGCTTTTTCGTATCTGCCGTGTGCAGCGCATCGCCACCTACTTCAAGCAATTGCAGCAGACCATCAATAACCTGTCCGAGAGTGACGGACGCTGCGTGATGCTGGCCTATGGACCTGAGCATCCGCACTACTTCGAGTACGCATTTCTGGCAAAGTACCTTGGATACACGCTGGTCCAGAGCGGCGACCTGACGGTGCGTGACAATCTGGTGTTTTTACGCACGGTTTCAGATCTGCAGCGTATCTCTGTCATTATCCGGTTCATTGATGATACGCGTCTGGATCCCATGGCTGTCGGTCAATCCGGTGCGCGCGGCATAACCGGACTTTTTCAGGCGGTGCGTAGCGGTGGTGTCAAAGTCATCAATCCTCTTGGATCCGGTGTGCTCGATAATCCCGCCCTGAACGCCTGCATGCCAGCGCTGTGCAAACATATCCTCGGCGAAGAATTACTGATGCCAGGCCCCCCTACCTATTGGCTTGGCAAGCCTGAGCAACGCGCCCATGTCATGAGCCATCGTGATGATCTTCTGTTTCGTGATACTGATTCTCTGGGTCAGCTGTTCGATCCCCGCCTGATGAATGCGACACAACTTGAAACGCTTGAAAAAAGAATAGCCTTGCGTCCCGAACGCTATGTGGCACAAGAGAGGCTCGACAGGTCGATAGCGCCCGCGTACAGCGGCAATGCCAAGGTACAACGTCAGGTGACGGTCCGCGCATTCCTCATAAAAGACGATGACAGCTACACGACCCTGCCAGGTGGCTTATGCCTGCTGGACACAGCCGTCGCAGGACGCCGTCCGGCATTCGACTCGCTGATCGGCAGCAAGGACACCTGGGTGATGGCAGAGGGGCCGGTTAAACCGGTATCCCTGTTAACCAATGCGCCCAATAATCTACAATTTTCAGTCATCGATGGTGAGCTACCCAGTCGGGTTGCAGAGAATCTGTTCTGGATGGGCCGCAATGCAGAGCGTAGCGAGACGTGCGTGCGCCTGTTGCGTTCAGTTTTTCAGACGCTGCAGAATGAAGATACCCTGTCGCCTGATGGCACTGAAAATCCAGCGGTTGCGCCCGCACTGTCCGCCATCTTACGAGCCACCACGCAGGCAACTGGTACGCTCCCCGGGTTTGTCGGACGCGGCGGGCGTCGACGCATTCAGGCACCACAACGTGAATTGTTGAGCATGCTGCACGATCCGGATCGGGTAGGCTCGCTGCCCTATAGTCTCAACCGGCTGCAAAGCAGTGCTGCATCGGTGAGAGATCGTGTATCCGATGAGCTGCTGCGTGTGCTAAATCGCCTGGACGACAGCTGCAATGATCTGATCGACAACCCGACACACAAGCTGCTCATTGATGACACGGATACGCTGAAGGATATCAATGACAGGCTGGATGGCACGCTGCTATCACTATCCGCGTTTGCAGGACTTGCCCATGAAAATTTTACGCACGGTGATGGCTGGCATTTCATGATGCTTGGACGCAAGCTCGAACGTGTACAACACACCTGTATTGTCATCAACACCATGCTCTCGCAAGAACACGACGATATCCTTTTGCTCGAAACACTGCTCAAACTGTTTGACAGTGTCATGACTTACCGCAGCCGCTATCGCAGCCAAATCGATGTACGCCTGGTGCTCAGGCTACTGTTGATTGATGAGTTCAATCCGCGCTCGCTGGCTTTTCAGTTAAAGGAAATTCAGGACACCATTGCGCTGCTGCCTGGCCGACGCTCACTGTCGCAAGCTGACGCGTTAAGCCGACTTGCCATTGCCAGTTTGAGTCGTGTGCAACTGGCTGATCCACAGCAGCTGATCACAGCGCGCAAGGATGCACGTCAGAACTTGTCTCGACTACTCAGCGTACTTCAGAGTCTGCCAGCACAGATGGCAGATATCCTGAGCGCCACGTACTTCTCGCATGTCCAGCCCGGAACGCAACTTACCGAGCTGAGTCCTGTGGCCAACATTGAGCCTGCATAATCATGAAACTGCATGTACGGCACCGAACGCGCTACGGCTACAGTAGCCACGCCAGCCAATCGCACAATCACATAACGCTGCAACCCAGGGCCACGCCTTACCAGAACTGCCTGTATACCAAGGTTGTGGTGACGCCTGAACCCGATACGATTCAGCAAGAGCTGGACGTATACGGCAACCTGAGCACGCGCTTTTCGATCAGTCACCGGCACCAGCAGTGCGACATTGTCATCAGCTCCCTGGTTGAAACCCGTGATGTGCAGTCACCGCTACCTGCGTCCTACAGCGTGCAGCAAAACCTTCAAGCGCTCAATGACAGCGACAGTGACGACTCTCTGATGGCACATGACTGCCTGCTTGACTCGCCGTTCATAGAAATTTCAGACATGCTTGACGAGTTCATTCAGGAGTTGCCCATCGCTGATCAAGGCGTACTGGAATACGCCGATCAATTGATGGAGCATATCTACAAGACCTTTGACTACACATCAGGCTTCTCGACTGTTGTCACCCCATTGAGTAAAATTTACAAAGAGCGCAAGGGTGTTTGTCAGGATTTTGCACACCTTGCTATTGCCGCCTTGCGAAGACAACACATTCCGGCACGCTACGTCAGCGGTTATCTTGAAACACTTCCACCACCGGGACAGAAAAAACTGCAAGGGGCAGATGCATCGCATGCATGGTATGCCGTATTCGACCAGCAACATGGCTGGTTTGATTTTGATCCTACCAACAACAAACGGCCCGATGCGCAGTACATCACCACGGCATGGGGTAGAGATTACGCTGACGTGACACCCATCAAAGGTGTGGTGTATGGTGGCGGCACGCATTCGCTGAAAGTCGAGGTGGATGTGACAAGAAGTGGCGAGGCTCCAGCAGCAATATCTCCAGTAGCAATATAAGGAATTGACAACTATGCATGACCGTTGGAGTGAGTACCAGAGTCCCGGATTCGATGAACTGATTCAGGCAGATGGTCAGGCTCGTCCGTTTGCCGACAAACTGACCAGCTGGCTAGACGCACTGTCTCCCGAAGATCTTGCCAGCCGCGAGCATGCCGCTCAACTTGCCATTGCACAGATGGGTATCACATTCACTGTCTATTCGGACAAAGGCAACATCGATCGCGAGTGGCCACTGGATATCATTCCCAGGGTTATTGCAGCCCGAGAATGGCGTGAAATCGAGAAAGGGCTCAAGCAACGTCTGAAAGCCCTGAATATGTTCATTCATGATCTCTATAACGAACAGGCTATCCTGAAAGACAACATTGTCCCCAGACAGCTGATAGAGACCTCCAGCAATTTCCGGCCCGAGTGCATCGGCATGGCACCTTCGCACCATGTGTGGGCCCACATTTGTGGCAGTGATCTTGTGCGTGGCGAAGATGGGACGGTCTATGTGCTTGAAGACAATCTTAGGGTTCCTTCCGGCGTCTCTTACATGATTGAAAACCGCGAAGTCATGAAACGGGCTTTGCCAGAAGTATTCAGACAGTCGCACATTCTGCCTGTTGATACCTATCCTGCCGATCTTCGAGCAACGCTAAGTTCTCTGACAGATGTTGTAAACCCCACAATCGCTGTACTAACGCCCGGTGTGTTTAATTCCGCCTACTTCGAGCACAGTTATCTTGCGCAGCAAATGGGTGCAGAACTTGTCGAAGGTCGCGATCTGCTCGTTGACAGTGATGGGTATGTAAACATGCTGACTGTTGACGGTCCACGACCCGTTCATGTTATCTATCGGCGTGTGGATGATGAGTTCATCGATCCTTCGTGCTTCAACCCCGAATCCACACTGGGTGTGAAAGGCCTGATGACAGCGTGGCGTGATGGCAAAGTGGCGATCGCTAACGCACCGGGGGCTGGCGTTGCTGATGACAAGGTGGTGTATTCCTATGTACCTGACATTATTCGTTACTACCTTGATGAAGAGCCGCTCCTGCAAAACGTGCCCACCTATCGATGTGAGAACAAGCAAGAGCGCGACTACGTTCTGGACAATCTTGAGTCACTTGTGGTCAAGCCTGCAAATGAATCCGGTGGTTATGGAATGCTCATTGGCCCCATGAGCACCCAACAGGAACAGACCGATATGGCCGAGTGCATCAAGGATAATCCACGCAACTACATCGGGCAGCCGACACTTACCCTGTCAACCTCTCCTACCCTGTGCGACGATACGTTCAAAGCAAGGCATATCGATCTGCGTCCGTTTGTGTTGCAGGGTGAGAACATGACGGTCACCACAGGCGGTCTCACCCGGGTTGCATTGCGTGAGGGTTCGCTTATCGTCAATTCCTCTCAGGGTGGTGGTAGCAAGGATACGTGGGTAGTGGAGTTCAACGATTCATCAATGTCTCAATCGCAGAGCCAGAGTAGCAGCGTCGATTCAGATCAGCCTGATCCCACTGACGGTGCTGGCACTGACACGACAACCAGAACCTCTTAAGGAGCTACCACATTGCTTGCGCGTGTTGCAGAAAACATCTATTGGCTCAGCCGCTATCTTGAGCGAGCCGAGAATACCGTGCGACTGGTGGAAGTCCACAGCCGTATGCTGCTCGACCTTCCTGACGTTGCGGACCATGTCGGCTGGATACCGTTGATCAGTATCAATGCACTGGACGAGCAGTTTGACAAGAAACACGGCATCGCCTCAGAGCGCAACGTCTGCGATTTTCTGCTCGCCGACAAAGACAACCCGGGTTCGTTGTACAACGCGTTCCTTGCGATACAGAACAACCTGCGCAGTTGCCGCGATATTGTCCCGCGAACCAGCTATGAGGCGATCAATGGTGCCTGTCTGTTTGTGCGGCAACAGGTATCCGATGCCACAGGGCATCCAAGCCAGCGCCACGCGTTTCTGAGCAGTGTCAAAAATCGATTACTGGCTATTGCAGGTGAGATCAATAGCAGCATGTTCCACGACGAAGGTTACCGCTTCATGCGGTTGGGTTGTGATATCGAACGTGCCGACATGACCTCACGCATCATCGATGTTCAGTCTTCATGGCTTGCACTGAGTGATGGTGGCGCTGAGAACATAGCATTTGCGCAACAGCGATGGCTGTCTGTGCTACGAACCCTCTCGGCTATCCAGATGTACCGGCAGCATGTACGCACCCCAATCAACGGACAGGACACTCTCCGGTTTCTCTTGCACGACAGCAAACTCCCGCGCTCTTACAGATTCTGCATTGAACATCTGGACGATACGTTGCGCCTGTTCAATCGACACGACAAACCGCGCGCAGCCATTGCACAGCTACGCGAGCAGTTGCTGTCTGCAGATCTTGCTCATCTTGCGCATCAACCCATGGAGCTACACGAATTCATTGACGCGTTGCAAAAGAGTCTGCAAGAAGTATCAACCGCAATCGCCCAAACCTACTTTCTACCCTCGCAGGACACTTGATGAGCATCAGGATTGCACTTGACCACACCACTATCTACACCTACGACAAACCGGTAACGCTAAATCCCCACATAATCCGCTTAAGACCTGCGCCGCACTGCCGGACGCCCATCCTGAGCTATAGCCTCAACATCGAGCCAAAGGAACACTTTCTCAATTGGCAGCAGGACCCGTTCGGAAACTATCTGGCGCGTCTTGTGTTCAATGAGCCGTGCAAGCAGCTAAGCGTCAAGGTGGATCTGCTGGCAGAAATGACCGTCATCAATCCGTTTGATTTTTTTGTTGAAGAGTCTGCCGAGTACTTTCCTTTCAGTTACGCGCAGACAACTCGCGAAGAGCTGGCGCCCTATCTTGTCGTGTCCGAAGCCACGGAACGGTTGAAAACATGGCTGACGACAAACCGGCCAGACAAGGGCCGGATCATCGATGTCCTGGTACAGATCAATCAGGCTGTTCATAACGACGTTGAATATCAGCTGCGCATGGAGCCCGGTGTGCAAACCAGTGATCAGACTCTGGCGTTCGCCAAAGGGTCGTGCCGCGATAGTGGGTGGTTGCTGGTGGAGATACTCAGGCACTACGGAATGGCTGCCCGGTTTGTCTCGGGATATCTGGTGCAATTGGTGCCTGACGTCAAGTCACTCGATGGGCCTGTGGGCACGTTGGAGGATTTTACCGATTTACACGCATGGGCTGAGGTATATCTACCTGGTGCAGGCTGGGTCGGGATGGATCCTACTTCTGGATTGTTTGCCGGTGAAGGACATATACCCCTGGCGTGTACACCACAACCCACCAGTGCTGCACCCATCTCTGGCAGTACCAGCGCAGCGGCCACTGATTTCTATTTTCACAACCGTGTTAGCCGGATTGATGAACGACCAAGAGTCACCCTGCCATACGATGATCGCACCTGGAATGACGTGCTTTCACTGGGTAAATCTGTCGATGAGACACTCGAGGCACAGGATGTACGACTGACCATGGGCGGTGAACCTACGTTCGTGTCCATCGATGATATGGAAAGTGCCCAGTGGAATACAGACGCCCTGGGTGAACACAAGCTTGAGCGCGCCTGCGTATTGCTTGAGCAACTCAGGAAAGCGTTTGCACCGCAGGGTATTCTTGCGTACGCACAGGGTAAGTGGTACCCCGGTGAACCTACACCACGCTGGGCACTGATCACTCACTGGCGCACTGACCAGCAGCCCATCTGGCATCATCCTGAGCGTATTGGTACACCCGGGCAACATGAGGCTGAGCCTGCCGATGCGCAAAAGCTCATGCAGAGCCTGTGCAAGGTGTTGAACATTGACGAGTCATACATTCGTGGAATGTATGAAGACCCACTACACCACTTGACACTTGAATCCTTGCTACCTGATGACAAAGCGCTTGGCGAGCTAAAACTCAAGGACGGTAGCGAACGTCGTCGACTTGTCAACATGCTGAGTACTGGCCTGGATGAGCCTGTCGGGTATCTGCTACCGTTGGCCTTCCAGTCTGATCGCTGGGTAAGCAGCCGCTGGCCACTGCGACGTGAAGAGGTGTTTCTGATCCCGGGTGACTCACCGGCAGGGTTACGATTACCGTTGGATTCATTGCCAGCAAACGACAGTGTCGACAATGAAGCGGACAACACACTTGCTGACAACTTTGATCCTCAGGCACCACTCCCGGTGGCACCGCAGCCATACCAGACGCTGGAAGATTTCACCGCAGCTGCAGGGACTCAGAATGATGAAACACAACAATCATCTGCTGCGAAGACAGACAAGATAATACGAACTACCTTGTGTGTTGAAGTCAGAGACAACTGCCTGTACGTGTTCATGCCACCACTGCAAAGCGCACAAAGCTGGGTGAAGTTGATGGCCAGCCTTGAACAGGCTTGTATTATCTGTGATGTCAAACCGGTTATCGAAGGCTACGAGCCACCGCGAGATGCACGGCTGCAGTCGTTTCGCATAACACCGGACCCTGGCGTCATAGAAGTCAACATCCACCCTTCGGGCAGCTTTGAAGAGCTGGCACACAAAACCGAAACCTTATATGAAGCCGCCCGCATCAGTCGTCTTGGTGCAGAGAAATTCATGGTTGATGGCAGACACACCGGCACTGGTGGTGGCAACCATATCACCATGGGCGGCAGCACACCGGCGAACAGTCCGTTTTTACGTCGGCCAGATCTATTGAGAAGTCTAATTACCTACTGGCAGAATCATCCGAGTTTGTCGTACCTTTTCTCAGGGATGTTCATTGGGCCGACCAGTCAGGCACCGCGGATTGATGAGGCTCGTTCCGAGTCCTTGTATGAGTTGGAAATAGCGCTTTCCCGTTTACCTGACGGGGAAAGTAACAAGCCGTGGTTAGTGGATCGCTTGCTGCGTAATCTGTTGATTGATGTCACTGGCAACACGCATCGAGCAGAGATCTGCATTGACAAGCTCTACTCGCCTGATGGGCCTGCAGGCAGACTGGGTATTGTGGAATTGCGCGCATTTGAGATGCCACCGCATGCGCGAATGAGCGTTGTGCAGAACCTGCTGATCCGTTGTCTTATCAGCCGATTCTGGAAAGCGCCCTACGCGGGAAAATTGATTCGCTGGGGAACCGAGCTGCACGACAGATTCATGCTGCCGCACTTTCTCTGGCATGACATCAAGGAAGTTATTGATGATCTTAATGCTCATGGTTATGCGTTTGATGAGCAATGGCTGGATGCATTCTGGGAATTTCGTTTTCCCGTGCTGGGCACACGCCAGATCGACAACATAACGATGGAATTGCGGGCAGGCATAGAGCCCTGGCACGTGCTGGGCGAAGAGGCATCTGTGGGTGGCATGGCGCGCTATGTTGATTCATCACTGGAGCGTTTGCAATTAAAGGTATCGGGGTATACCGATGAACGTTACAAGATCACATGCAACGGATTGGTATTGCCATTACGGCCAACAGCGGTCCACGGTGAATTTGTCGTTGGTGTACGGTATCGCGCATGGCAACCTACGTTTGCGTTGCACCCTGACATACCTGTTGATACGCCATTGGTATTTGATGTTATCGATACCTGGTCCAATCGAAGTCTGGGCGGTTGCTCCTACCACGTCAGCGATCCGGGCGGCCGCAGTTATGAGGATGTGCCCGTGAACGCCAATGTGGCCGAGGCACGCAGGTTGGCCCGTTTTGACGAGAATAGTCATACACCGCCACCGGCCGCTACCGTGATGACACCGCAGCTTTCCGGCGGTAGTCAATTTGTGGCAACTGAACCGCATGAGAAAGTGATTACTTCGGGCGCGATTACGTTGAACCCGGAATATCCTTGTACAGCCGATTTGCGGCAGTATGCTCGAATTGACAAATGAGACGCCTCGTCAACAACGCGCTACTTCATGACATTACTCTGAAAACGCACAACGTCCTGCGAAAATGGGAGCGCTATGACGGCATACTGCCTGTCGAAAATTGAACGGGTGGCGGACGCAACACTAGCCACACCAGACAGACGGTAAAAACCTATGAGAGCCCTCGCACATGGCAACGTATTACCCGTTCGGGCTATCTCTTCAATAACAAGACCGTAATCGATGAAGATCCATGGTGGATCAGACCACTACTCACCCCAGCATTGTTAATCGTTGGTCTGACGATTTTCTGGAACTTCGTCTAGCCAGGGAAGCCAGCAGAGAGCGCCACCTGGTTGCAAACGGAGACCCCATCCGCCGTATCGCGCAAGCTATGCTAAATCTGTCCGGGCTTCGTACAGCAGGACGTCGCCGTGCAGTGGATCTGAGACTGGAGCACAACACCATTGCACTGCCGGGGCTACCCACAGCCCTGTCAGGGTTTCGCATTCTGCAGCTTTCGGATCTGCACATACCGGAAACGGGGGATGAGGAACTCATCCAGAACATCACACAGTTGTCTGCTAATACGCAGCACGACCTGGCTGTGCTGACAGGTGACTATCGAGATCGCAGTTTTGGGCCTTTTGACATGACGCTAGCCTCGATGCAGCAGTTGCGCCCTGCTTTGGCCAACATGGCCGTTGCCATTCTCGGCAACCACGACAGCATCAACAGCGTCGCCCCCATGGAATCTATGGGCTATCGCGTTCTGGTTAACGAGACGATGCACATCAAACACGCAGGTGCAGCCTTTGATCTGTTGGGTATCGACGACCCAGCCTATTACCAGCAGCATGATCTGCACGCGTGTGTAGCAGCCAGCTCAACACCCTATCGTATCTTGCTGTCACACTCGCCCGACCCCCACAACGATGCTGCAAATCTGGGCATAGATGCACTGCTATGCGGGCATATCCACGGTGGGCAACTGTGCCTGCCAGGAGGCATTGCCATTAGACGAAACAGCCGTGTGCCCAGCAATTTACTCAGCGGTGCATGGCGTTCGGGCACTTTACAGGGATACACCAGTCGCGGTGCAGGCACGTCCATTATAGACGCCCGGTGTTTTTGTCCTCCTGAGCTGACACTTCATACATTGGTGGCGAAGTCGGGAGAGTGATCAAACCATAGGGTGATCCTTTCCAGTGATCCAGTGGTGAGGCGCATCAAGATGAGTGCCTGAGTGCTCGCCCGACACCATCCAGTTCCACGCGAAAAAAGGACCATCCTTGTCGTATTCGGAGATCTAGTGTATCTCTACCTTTGGGGTTCGCTTGACAAAATCAGGTGGCAATTGAATGATCGGTGTTTCCGGCCCCAACACACCCGTATAGTCCACAACCTTCACCCAGCCCGTGGCCAGCATGTCCATCACGTCGCCCATCAGTTTGGTTGCACTCATCCAGCTCTCAACTCTCAAGACGCCCGCTGCTGTTCACGCATGTGGCTCAAGGCTAAACACGATTGCACGGATTTACAAATATCTTCCTGCAGTTTAGCGATGTTGAAGAATCACGTGCCTGACGGTCGTCATGTTCACAGTAGTAGACGACTTGTCATTACGGTATCCTCTAACGACTATTGTCGTGGTCCGCCTCTCGTGGATTGTGCCCTCGTGTATCACCTTGCGTAGTGCTCCGTGCATTGCAGATCGCGGGTTGCTGATGATGCCAGGCACGATGATTTCCGGTTGCAGCACTGCAATTGATCAGGAGTTAACAATGAAGACCAAGCTCGATCATCAAACTGTCGAACAATTCCAGACCGCAGGTGTCACGGTCCTGCGCGGTCTTTTCTCGGACTGGGTGGACATCCTCAGAGAAGGGATTGCTGCCAACATGGCTGATCCCAACCCAACTGCGCGAACCTATCGGGGCAAGGAGGGGGGTGGCCAGTTTTTTGTCGACTACTGCAATTGGCAACGAATACCCCAATATCACGACTTCATCTTCCAGTCCATGGCAGCAGAAATTGCTGCAGAGCTGATGAACAGCAACAAGGTTCAACTGTTTCATGAGCACATTCTTGTCAAGGAAGCTCAGACGGGTGTTGCTACACCGTGGCATCACGATATGCCTTACTACTGTGTTGATGGACCAAAAACAGTGAGCCTATGGATACCACTGGATGAAGTACCCAGAGAACGATCATTGGAGTTCATTGCAGGTTCACACTTGTGGGGAAAATCCTTCCGGCCGCAACGGTTCAACGGGCAACCGCTCAACGAAACAGATGATCTTGAAGACATCCCTGATATCGAAGCCAATCGAGACGACTACAGCATAGTCGGTTGGGAGTTATCACCTGGTGATGCGGTTGCGTTTGATTATCGAACGCTTCATGGGGCACCTGCTAATAACAGTGCCAGCGAACAAAGGCGTGCGTTTTCATTGAGATTGGTAGGTGACGACATTCGTTTCGCTCGCAGAGACAATATCATTACATCTCCACCGTTCAATGAAGTGACCCTTGAGCATGGCGATCCGTTGCTGGCCGATGAGTTTCCGTTGTTGTATCAACGAGCTTAGGCAGGTTAAGTCAAGGTGACTTTAGACAAGTTTCTGGGCGTGTCAGGCGAGAGGCCTCTGAGCACGCAGGCTTGCTCAATCTCCAGATAGACCTGGCAGAGTATCAACGTAGCGGACAGCTTGTCTTGTCGTAACGGTGTGGTCAATACATGACAATCAGCGCCCATCGCATCCAGTTTTTCTACGCATTCAAGCACATCATGTTTCTCCGGACCAAGCGCCAACGCCAGAACAGGATAGTTTGCGTTCATCATTCCTGCCGGGCCGTGAAGCACTTCAGATGATGAATACGCCATGGCTGCCCGCCCGACTGTGTAAACACGACTGGGAGCACTGGGTAAGGCGGGTAACTCGCTATTAATTATGTGTGTTGTCCTGGTTGCAATCTCCAATGCTTCCTGACGCATCAGACTACTCTTGGAATTGTTCATTGAAGCTCATCCAAATCTGCATAGATCGGCTGTGCCGCACTATAGATTTTCTCAAAGATCGGCATCATCCTGTTGTACAGATCCACCCATGAAGGCTCTGGAGCCACTTCGCGTTGATAGCGAACCATGTTGGACACGGCTGAAGGTAAATCCGGTTGGTCTCCGATGGCGGTGGCCATCAGGGTAGCTGCCCCCACCACCCCACACTCCAGCTCTTCAGGTACAAGGTAGGGCACGTTGTACATGCTCGCTTTGATCTTCAGCCAGAGTTCTGATTTGGCACCACCACTTGCTGCAACCATACGCGTCGGTCTGCCGCCCTCGCCCTGAACAGTGGCGAGTTCCCTGCGAACCGAGAAAGCAACACCTTCAAGAACCGCACGGTGAAGCTCGGGCAAGCCGTGAGAGGCGTTCAATCCAAAGAACTGAGAACGACTATTGCGATAGTCGCCGAAGCGTTCACCGGTGAGGTAAGGCAAAAAAAACAGCCCTGAAGATCCTGCCTTGGCTCTGCCTGCAGCCTCGGCAACCTCTTTGTACGTCAAGCGATTTTCGTGCAAGGCACGGCGAGCCCAGCGTACGGCATCACCGCCTGCGTCCAATAACGTCAAGCTCCCCCAGTTTCCCTCAACAGTACAAACGTTCGACACTTCAGAATGGATAATGGGTTTTTCATGGATAAGCGTAATAATGGTGGACGTTCCAGTAACGTCAGAGGCAACACCAGGTTGTGTCACACCTGAGCCGAGCAATGCCATGGGATAGTCACCCGCTCCCACCAGTACAGGCACACCTCCGGGTAAGCCAATGTCTCTTGCCACAGATGCCTGCAGCGTTCCCAGCACATCAACCGGGTTACGAATGGGGGATAACAGTGTGCGTGAAAGACCTGTCAATGCCAGCAATTCATCTGACCAGTCTCCAGAACGGCAATCCATCAGAAAACTCATGGAGGCTTCGGTCCAGTCCTGAGCGCACTCTCCGGTGAGTTTGAAGTTGATGTAGTCCTTGAGCATGAGTAACGCTGACGCCTTATCCAGTGCTTCCGGATCATTCTCGGCCAACCACATCAGCTTGAAGGCTGGCCAGGCAGGTGATGGCGCATTAGCCGTCATGTCCAGATAATCAGAACGCGTTGTGCGTTGCTCAAAGCGCTCAACCTGAGGTAGCGTTCGTTTATCGTTCCACAATAATACCGACTCACGTGTCAATTGCCCCTGCCCGTCTATACGCACGGATCCGTGCATTTGACCACAGGTGCAAATTGCGGCGACCTGATCAGCAGCACCCTGTACTGCGTGAATCACCTCGCGCATTGTTTCAACGGTGCCACGCCACCAATCCTTCGGGCGTTGTTCTGACCATCCGAACTGAGGCACGATTTGCTCATGCTCCTTGTGACAAATTTTGAGAACATGCCCTGCATGATCAACCAGAGCTGCCCGAATGCCGCCTGTCCCCACATCAATGGCCAAGTATAGATTTCGCATCGTTCTGTTGCCCTCTAGCTCGAAATGCGCTCAATAGACGGGGTGACACAGTGTGTGAGATGTGAAACCATGAATAGCAAGTGTCGCGCGCAGAGTAAAGTGTACCGTCAGGAGGGACCATGAAATTTGTTGAACCCAGTAGCTACCAGGTTGACGTTGATCGAGGAGAATTAGTCGGCTCATCCGGGCGGTATGAGAAGCGACTGAAAGATCTATCGGGGCTGTATGCAGATGACGCGGCATTTGCCTCCTCGCTACTCACCGATGCTGACACGGTGGTGTACAAGGTTACCGATCAACGCCCTGTTGCCACAACAGGTGATCTGATATTCGGCGTCACGTGCATGCAACCAGGCAGGATTGCTGATGAATTCTACATGACTCGTGGACACATTCATGCTCGCTCCAATCGTCCTGAAACCTACTACGGTGAAAGCGGCCATGGCGTCATGCTTCTTGAATCACCCGAGAGCGACGTTCGAGTCATGGAGATACATCCCAAAACACTGTGCTACGTGCCGCCCATGTGGATCCATCGATCCATCAATACCGGTAGTGAGCCGTTGGTTATGAGTTTTTGTTATCCGAATGATGCCGGACAAGACTATGAAATCATTGAACGATCAGGCGGCATGAAAAGCCGGATAGTGTCAAACGGCTCTGCCTGGAAAGAGATTTCAAACGAACACTACCGACCTCGCGATGCGGACGCCATTGCCGCCATATTAGCCACCGCAGATTCAGTCGATGGTTGATGACAACCTCGGTATCCGGATTCCTCATGAAGCCATCAGATTCATGAACAGTTATGTCTAATCGCATCGTGAACTACCTGAGCGCCACAAAACCAACGCTTTATTTTATTGGCGTCACCACAGGGAAGAGCTCCATTATGCGGGTGTTCCCCGAGTGGGCAAAATTCCTGAAACTGGGAGACGTTGCCATTCGTGGAATGGATTTCCCTCTACAGGCTGCCCCCGAGTCATACCGCGACGCTATTGCGTTCATAAAAGACGATCCTCTCTCTCTGGGTGCGTTGGTCACAACACACAAACTCGATCTGTTTGCCGCTTGCAAGGACATGTTCGATATTATTGGCCCTCACGCGCAAAGGATGAACGAGGTAAGCTGCTTATCCAAAAAAGGTGATCTGTTGGTGTGTGATGCCAAGGACCCCATCTCTTCGGGTCTGACGATAGATGGTTTCTTGCCGGATCATTTTTTCAGCCAAACAGAGGGTGCTCTGTTTTGTATGGGCGCTGGAGGATCTGCCATCGCTATCACCTGGCATTTATTACAGCAATCTCGTCAATCGAATCGCCCTTCGCACATTGTTGTGTCAGATCGCTCACAACAACGTTTGGAACACATACGTCAGTTCCACCAACAGATGGACACGGACATACCTATCGACTATATCGACGTGTCAGCAGACAACAGCAAGAATGATCATGTCTTGTCTGGGCTACCGACAGAATCCCTTGTAATCAATGCAACCGGTCTAGGCAAGGATGCGCCGGGATCACCGCTTTCAGAAACCGCGCAATTTCCTGAGCAAGCCGTTGTCTGGGATTTGAACTATCGCGGGGAACTGATCTTTCTGGATCAGGCACGTGCACAACGCAAAGCACGTTCACTGACGATTGTGGATGGATGGACGTATTTCATTCACGGGTGGACACAGGTTATCGCCGAGGTTTTTCACGTTGCGATACCCACCAGCGGGGTTGATTTTGATCGGCTTGGTGACATCGCTATTGAAACTGGCAAGCAAGCGTCTTGAGAGGATCATGCGCATGACAGCGCAGTATGACTATACCTACCTGCAATCACAATCAAGCACTGCAATGTCAGTGTGGTCATTCGTGTCCTATCAGTTGTGTCACACCAGCGTTCTGCCAGACGGTTGTCGTGATCTGATTGTTGAGGATAACCTGCACACAAACAGCACATGGTTTGTTTCAGATCTGAGTCATTCGGCATACTCTGTCTGTACCGCAGCCGATGTGCACATGCGGGGTGTCAGACTGAACCCGGGCGTAACAATCCTTGAATCGCAATTATGTTCCTGGCTTAGCGATAGAGATGCTGCAGAGATATTTGTGTCTGACAATCTGGATGAGTTTTGTAAAACATCCGACAATCTATCCACTGCCCTTCAGTGCCTGGCCTCTGGCGAACGTACAGCACTATCTGCAGCAAAAACATTGGGCGTATCGCTTCGTACTCTGGAGAGGCTTGTTAAATCGAATACGGGTGAGCCTCCCTACTTCTGGCTTTCATTAGCGCGAGCCAGAAAAGCCGCTCGATCATTAACTCACATTAGCAACTTGAGTGATGCAGCATGTGCGGCGGGCTTTGCGGATCAGTCACACATGAGTCGGGAAATGAAGAAATGGTTTGGACAAACCCCGCTACAAATTAAAGAGAACGACACTATGCAGAGCATTCTGGCAGAACCTGGATACGGCTAGATAGGTTACGATAGAAACGAATAGTGTACGGACTATTAACAAGGAAACCGGCAGGCCCCTCGATACTGATAATGTCGTCAAGGCATGAGTTGCAGGTGCACGTCAATGCCATCATCAGTCATGCTCTGGCCAATGGTGGAATCCAGGCCGAATTCAGCCATCTGCACTACGCCAGGCCGGTTGAACCCTGGGTTGCGCCGCGCATGTCGTTTCAACAGCTGATTGCCAGCGGAAGCTGAACGGAACATTCATAAACAGATGACAGATACACGTGTACCAACTGACAATCGTTCCCGGGTAACAGGTCGTGTTGACGAACCGTTGCTCGAACATACCGTCGGTGGCTTGCTTGAACATACTGCCAAGCGCTTTGCAGATCACGAAGCCGCTATCTTTTGTGAACATGGTGAACGCTGGACGTACCGTGAATTGCTCAGTAGAGTGGATACGCTTGCCAGTGGCCTGTTGGCACTGGGGTTGGCAAAGGGAGATCGCGTAGGCATCTGGTCACCCAATCGACCTGAATGGTTGCTTGCACAATTTGCCACGGCCAGAGTGGGTCTGATATTGGTCAACATCAATCCGGCGTACCGATTGTCCGAGCTCGAATTTGTTCTGAACAAGGTAGCGTGCAAGGCATTGATCACGGCAGCGCAGTTCAAGTCTTCAAACTACGTCGGCATGCTTCAAGAACTTGCGCCAGAGCTGCTTGTGCATAATGTGGAACTACAAACCGCTAAATCCAATGGCGATGACGAACAAGCGAGTCGTATTCGCCCACCTCTGACGTCGGCGGTTCCAGCAGCACAGGCACTGCGGGCGCAGCGTTTGCCAAACCTGCAATTCATTGTCAAGACAGGCGCTGACAATGCTGCAGGTATGTTGAACTTCGATGATCTCATGCAACTGGGCCATGCATCAAATCCTTTGAGGGTGAGTGCGCTGTGCGCATCGCTTAGTCCGCAGGAGCCGATTAATATCCAGTTCACCAGTGGCACAACAGGCTTACCGAAAGGGGCAACACTGAGCCACCACAATATTGTCAACAACGCGCATTTCGTAACCGCCACAATGAACTTCAGCGATCAGGATCGACTGTGCATTCCCGTACCGCTCTATCACTGTTTTGGCATGGTCATGGGCACGCTTGGCTGTGTCAGTAAAGGCGCTACCATGATTTTACCCAGCGAGGGCTTTGAACCTGAGGCAACTCTGGCAGCTGTAGCCAATGAACGATGTACTGCGTTGTATGGTGTGCCAACCATGTTTGTCGCCATGCTCGATCACCCAGCATTTCCAGACTTCGCTCTGGAGACCCTGCGCACCGGCATTATGGCCGGCGCGCCCTGCCCCATTGAGGTCATGAAAAAAGTACAGGCCAACATGAACATGAAGCAGGTGACCATTGCCTACGGCATGACTGAGACCAGTCCGGTCTCGTTTCAAAGCAATGTGGACGATCCATTGGACAAACGTGTTTCATCTGTTGGTCGTGTCCATCCTCATGTGGAAGTGAAGATCATTGACGCTGATGGTGCCGAGACCGCTGTCGGCGAGCAGGGTGAGCTTTGCACACGCGGCTATTCTGTCATGCAAGGTTATTGGGACGATGATGAGCAGACACACAACAGCATTGACCACGAAGGCTGGATGCACACAGGTGATCAGGCAACGATTGACGCACTGGGTTATTGCAATATTACCGGTCGCGTAAAAGACATGATTGTGCGCGGTGGTGAGAATGTTTATCCGCGTGACGTTGAAGAATATCTGTATCGCATGCCGGAGGTGGCACAGGTGCAGGTATTTGGCATTCCGGACGACAGGCTCGGTGAAATTGTGTGCGCGTGGATTGTCTTGCGTGGTGGTCAGAGTGTCAGCGAAGAACAGGTTCAATCCTTCTGCACAGGCCAGATAGCCCACTACAAAATACCGGCAATCGTACGGATTGTTGATGAGATTCCCATGACGGTCACCGGCAAGGCCCAAAAATTTATCATGCGGCAATCCATGATGGAACAGATGGGTATTGCGGAAATTGAGACAGCCTGATTGTGCTTACCGGATAACGCCCGGATTATTCATGAAACCACCCCGATGCTCAGAAAGATGTGTGCGTTTCATGAATAGTGCATGCCAGGCTACTGTTGCACAGGGGAGCAAATTTCAATTAAAAACCCGTTGATGTCGCAAACATACGACGTTATCTGGCCCCAGGGTTCCTCCCTGACATCCTGCACCAACGACGCGCCACTGCTTGTTGCCCGTTTGAGACACTTGAGTACATCATCAGTCTCAAATGCAATTTCAAAAACCGGCGCAGCTGCTGTGGCTTTTTGCGGATTCTTGCCAAGCTCTGACATCAGCTTTAACGAAGAAAAAGACAAGGTTGTCTGTCCGGTGTCAAGTTCACCATAGTCCCCCGCTTCATGAATGAACCTTGTCTTGAACCCAAAGGCCTTTTCATAAAATTCAAGCGTTGCTGCTACGTCCTCTACATAGAGAATGGTATATTTCAGTTTCATTCCTAAGCCGACTGTTTCACTTGATGCCAAGCGTAACCGGCTTGTTTCAGGATGTATTGAATATTTGCGACAAGGCTCCTAGTAGTCCGTCAACCCGAAATATTAGGATTCTGATATTGCGGGTTGACGGACTACTAGGCTACCAACGTCTCGATAAACGGCTTCACACCGGCAACGCCCTCTTGTTCCATAACCCGTATGGTTTCTGATCCGACCACAGCGATATCAACTTTACCGCGCAGAAATTCTATGTCTTCAGCGGACTTGACGCCAAAACCTACCGCCAATGGCAGATCCGTGTGGCTTCTGCATTTCACCAGGTAGTCTTCTAGCTCTTGTGAAAAAGAGGTGTCTTTTCCGGTAACACCTTTTCTGGCAACGGTGTACACAAAGCCACCGCTGCAGTCACTGAGGAAACGCATGCGCGGTTCGGGTGTGTTGGGGGTGAATATATGCACCGGCGCCAGATTGTTGCGCTGCATGGCATCCAGATATTCCTGACCTTCTATCGGAGGCAAATCCGGAATAATACAACCCTGAATTCCAATAGACTTGCATCGGTCAACGAAGGTATCTACCCCCTGACAGAACAGGATGTTGTAGTACGTCATGAACAGAAACGGAATATCAAACTCGCGTGTCAGACGTTCCGCAATCTCGAAACTCTGATCTACCGTTGCACCGGCTTTCAGCGCTTCTGCATTTGCTCTTAATATCACCGGGCCGTCGGCCATCGGTTCTGAGAATGGAATCTGCAGCTCCATCAGATCAACGCCAGCGTTGACCATGTCCTCCACCATTCGCGCAGAATCGTCAAAGCTTGGATATCCCAGCACTATGTGCGTCATCAACAGTATGTCTTTCTTTTCACGTGCAGCGCGTATCGACTGCTCAAGAGTGGTGGTCTGTTTACGCATTGGTCATCTCCTGTCGATAGGCTTCTGCTTTGCTGATGATGAATTCTTTCCACTTGGGATCGTGGACGGCATCGGCCACGGTAAATATGTCTTTGTCTGCTCGCCCGGACATGTTGATCAGAATATTGTCATCAGGTGACATGTTGGGCGCTTCCAGATAGGCTTGTGCAAACGCATGCGATGTTTCCAACGCGGGGATCAATCCTTCGCGACGCACGGTTCGCTGCATCGCAGCCACCACGGCATCATCCGTGGCTGCTTCAAAGCGCACCTGTCCCGTCTCATGGAAATGGCTGAGAATGGGTGACACGCCAACGTAATCAAGACCTGCTGACACACTGTGCGTTTCCTGCATCTGCCCGTCCGTGTTTTGCAGGAAAAACGTTTTATACCCTTGTGCAACACCAATGGTCGCATCGTCATAGGCAAGTCTTGCCGCGTGCTGACCACTGCCACGCCCACGTCCACCAGCTTCAACGCCCACCAGCTCCACTTCCTTGTCATCCAGAAAGCCACTGAACATGCCCATAGCGTTTGAACCACCGCCCACACAGGCGTACACACGCGCGGGTAGCTTGCCGGTTCTTTCAAGCATTTGCTCGCGTGCTTCAGTGCCGATAACTGATTGAAACCAACTGACCATCTCAGGGAAAGGATGCGGACCACACGCGGTTCCCAGCACATAGTGCGTATCATCCATATTGGTTACCCAGTCCCGGAATGCTTCGTTGATAGCGTCTTTTAGCGTCTGGCTACCTTCTTTAACAGCGACTACCGTTGCGCCCATCTGCTCCATCCAGAAAACATTGGGTCGCTGGCGCTCCACATCGTGCGCACCCATGTAGATGGTGCAGTCGAAGCCGAACTTTGCTGCCATGGTTGCGGTAGCAACACCGTGTTGACCAGCACCGGTTTCTGCGATGACGCGTTTCTTGCCCATACGCTTTGTCAGCAAGCCCTGACCCATGACATTATTGGCTTTGTGCGCACCGGTATGATTAAGATCTTCACGCTTCACATAGATCGTTGCACCACCCAATTCCTTGGTGAGATTGTCCAACCGGCTTATCGGTGTGGCACGACAAGAGTAGGTGGACATCAGATCCAGATACTCTTTCCAGAACGATTCATCGTCACGCGCTGCAAGGTAGGCCGACTCAAGTTCATCGAAGGTCTGCACCAGTATTTCAGGGATGAATGCCCCGCCAAACTGGCTGTAGTAACCGCTATTTTTCATGGGTATGGTTTTGTTGGGAGATGGTTAAAATCGGGCAGTGTTGTTGTTTTGATCGTCACGCGCCGGATACAGGGTTTGCGAGAACTCGAATCGATCTGTGGGGCATACGATTTCTGCGATGAGCGCATGTCGGTTTTCACCAAAGTGCAGCTCTCTGAGTACCCGCAGCAATGGCGCACCAATCTCTACGTTCAGTTTTCTGGCTAGCGTACTGTCGGCCACTATGGCAAAGAAGGTTTGATCAGCAGAGGTGGGCTCCAGAAAGTAAACATCACGCACCAGCATCGATACTGACTTGTCCGCTAGCGGTTGTTGCTCAATGCCAGCAAACAGCGTGGCATTGAACCAGAGGGTCTCATACAGCACTGGCGCGCCACTCACTGTTGTGCAACGCTCTATACGTATGTGGGAGGCAGTAGTATCTGCACTGGAATTGGTGGCCTCGAAGGTAATATCATCTTCAACAGGCCCTGCAACTAGCGTCATCTTTGCATCAAGCTCGCTTTTCTCCAATGCCGCACTGGTTCCTGCCAGCGAAAACAGATCAATAGAGCGAGAAGCGGGCAGCACATACGTACCAGATCCCCTTCGCCTTTCCAGACGCCCCTGACGCACGAGCAAATCAGTTGCCTGCCTGACCGTCGGCCTCCCGATGGCGTAAGTGGAGGCCAGATGCTGCTCTGCCGGGATTTTTGCGCCAACCTGGTGCTCTCCGGCTTCGATAGCGGCAAGAATCCGATCGGCGAGCTGCCGGTAGAGCGGAATCGGGGAATTTGCGTTCAGCAGCATGGAAAATGGAGGTTAACAGGCGGTCTTTGACAGATACTGGGCGAATACTAGCCTCGAATTAGACAAGTTGTCAATACCAATTTGACGAATCACCGGCTTTGCCTTTGCGCTAGTTCAAACTTCAGTGAAACACCCGCAAAACAACACTCAGTCGGTATGACTGATCAGTTGTCCAACCCACGGACGAATTGCCGGCAATTCTCCACACTCTCAACAGCGCCTGTTGTTGTCATGGCTCGCAAGCTGCACGCTGCCACGATATGCGCCAGATCCATCGCACTTGAGATGCTCATGCCTTCATGAACAGCGTGGAGAAAACCTGCCACAAATGCATCACCTGCCCCGACAGAGCTCTTGATCATTGACTGTGGAACAACTTTGGATTTGCTGATCAACGTATCGCCATCACGAGTCACGCAGATAGCACCTGTCGGATAATGAACCGCTACACACTGCATTTTGCCAAGCGCCAGCACATCCTGTGCAGCCATCACACACTGTTCAACGTCGGTACCGTTCTTAACCAGCGTTTGTCGCTGTGCAATAGCACCGATTTCATGATCGTTGATAATAAGATAGTCCAGATGCGGCAAGCAAGGTAACACCAGTTGGCGATTTAAAGCCGGATCAATGGACACCATTTCGATACTGGTACGAATGCCTACTGATTGCGCCATCTCCAGCACCGTAGACCAACCATTGTTACCGTGCTCGTCAATTTGGTCCAATCGCGCATGCAGACTTAACAACCCCAGATGGAGAATGCGCTGGCGTAACAAGGAGAAATCAAAATGGTCTGTGTCCAGCAGATTGTTAGCGCCCGGGTAGTGAAAAAAAGTGCGCTTGCCGGTGCTGCTGACACTCATGACATCCGTGTAGGATGTTGAGACTTTATCCGTTCTTTGCAGTTGTGTGACATCGAGCTTGTGCAGGCAGGCCTGCTCGTACAGAAAGTCGCCATCCTCATCACGTCCCAGCAAACCGATAGCAGCCACTGGCATCGAGGGGTCAAGCTTGCGGATATCAAGACCCACATTGTACGCTGATCCACCTCCTTGACGATCGACCAGCGAGATGCGCGCCAATTCCTCTTCGGCAGGCCAACCATCGATGAGCTTGATTCGATCAACGGTCCAGCAGCCAGCGCAGATAAAGCCTCGTCTTTCCACGGCCGAGCTATTTTCCTTTGAGCGCTGGATCGGTAATCTGCAAATCGTCCTCCAGAGATCGGGCTGGCGACAAGCCGCTGTGCTCTAGATGGGCGTGGTACTCACGCACGGCATCAGAGGGTGACAGGCTTTGTTCAATGGCCTTGCGCATCAGCTTCACTAGCATAAGGGGCGACTCAGCCAGATTGATTTTTCGCCCGAACAGCGCAACGCGGGCACCCGCCTGCTCAGCCTGCGTGGCAAGCTCAAAGGTGTCACGCGTTGTTCCGGCAGCACCTCCCAGAATGCCTGCTACCAATCGTGCTGGGTCATAGCGGCTGAGCTCCTCCATGGGCGCGGCGCCATTAAACTGAATCTTGAGAAACTGCGGAGCGTCCTCACTGGTAACCCCTGCAACAGCCTTGATAATCATATCGTTGATGTAGTGACCCAGCTCAGAGGGCTTGATACCAATATCGAAGGCCGGATTGAAAACCTCCAGAAAGTGCGTCATACCGGTCTCACGGCAAGCCAGACGAAACGTGCGATAAGCTTCAAGACTTGTCTTGTCTGCCTGCAAGTTATTGGAAAACGTCATGGAATACAAACCCAAGTTGCACAAGGGTGCGACGGCCTGTAGGTCAGCGGTGGCAAACGGCTCGGAAGGATGCTGCCGATACGTACTGCCGCGTGCATTCCAGATGTCGGTCGTATCGTTCAGTCGTACTGCCGGTGTCACTGGCGACTTGTTGAACGTCCCGCGCTCATGCAGAATCTCGGCCGTTGAGGCAGACATCAGCATGATATCGACCAGCTTTGAATGGCACATCTCTTCAATGGACGTCAGATGCTGTTCGCGCGACTTCCATCCACCGTCTGTGGCTGGACCCGGAGCTGTGACACCGAATGCCATGTCACCATCCTTGGCATCAGCGATAACAAAGTGGGAAGGAGAATACTTACCCGCACGAATTTTCTTCAGTTTCTTGTTGAGTGATTTCACTTGCTGTCAGACGGTATCCGGTTGCATAGACCCAAACCTTACCACCGCTGGTTGCAAGCGTACAGGATATGAGTGGTTTGTGACTTTAATCTACCTGAAACATGAGCGCTCGCAACCCGACTTTGCTTAAAAACAACTCAGCCGTACGCAGAAAAGGCCTGCAATTGCAGACCTTTTCCTTACTCACTTATTTACTAAACTTTACTACAAAGACTTAATCGCTCAGTATTCTGAACACGGAGCCCGTTTGACGCTTACTGCGCCCGCGGCAATCCCACAACCGTTCCAGCACGACGATCATCAGCACCAGCTGATACAAGACCCGTACTCGTTTCAACGGTCACTGCCTGAACAGAACCAATGACGCTGGGCTCATCGCGCAAGGTATGACCTAACGCAGTCAGTCCATCCAATGTTGCCTGATCAAAACCTTCCTCAAATCCAATAGTGCTGAAACCACCTGTAATGCGAGGTGCATTGATTGCTTCCTGTACTGTCATGCCATGGTCAATGAGGTTGACAGTCATGTTAACCACTGAATTGATAATAGTAGAGCCGCCCGGCGAACCATACGCCGCAACAAACGCATCATCCTTCAGTACGATGGTCGGCGCCATACTGCTGCGAGGACGCTTGAACGGCGCAACATCATTGGCACCGGGTGCAAAGACTTCGGCGGTCGCTTCGGTAGCCTGAGGAACGAAGTTGAAGTCGGTGAGTTCATTGTTCAACAGAAATCCATAGCCGGGCACAGTGATGCCAGAGCCCCAGGTACCTTCGATGGTCGATGTCCATGACACGACATTGCCATTGGCATCAATAACGGTGAAATGCGTTGTGTCGATACCAACTTCACCTTCTGGCCCGTTGGTAATCTGCGCAGCGTTTTGCACAGCAAACGCGGGGTCGAACAAGCGTGGATCGCCTGGCACAACGGCTTCATCAGCGATACGGGCTGTGGTGTTGATCAATGCACAGCGCTCTGCAAGATAGTCAGCATTCTGCAATCCGGCGATAGGGAGTTCCAGATTATCGTTATCGCCCATCCAGCGAGACCGACTGGAAAACGCCAGGCGCATAGACTCTGCCATGACATGTAGCGTGTTAACCGTCCCTTCACCGAAGCCAGCATCTTCCTTACCAATTGGGAACTGCTCAATGCATTCCAGAATCTGCCCAACTGTTAGACCACCGGAAGATGGTGGCGGCATGCCATTGATCGTAAAGCCTCGATAGTCAGAAACGATTGGCTCCCGCTCGTCGATGCCGCCATCGTTAAAGTCAGCCAGATAGGCCGCCAGATCGGCTTTGGTCATGCGACCTGCACCTTGTGCTCCTACCTCAGCACGGGCGCGCAGCTGTGCATCAACAATGGCATCGGAAATCTCACCGGTATAAAAAACATCGACACCTTGCTCGGCAATCAATCGGAAGGTTCTGGCAAGATCCGGTTGAACCAGCAAAAATCCTTCGCTGAGTGGTTCACCTTCCGCAGTACGGAACTTCGACGATGTCTCTGGCCAAAAGCTTGTACGATCACTTTCAGTCAATGAGGCAAGGCGTTCGTTGATAGCAAAGCCATTCTCAGCAAGCTCAATGGCAGGTGCCAGGGCTTGTGCAAGGCTGACAGTACCAGAGCCATATTTTTCCAGCGCTTGAGCAGCCCCTAACAAAGTGCCGGGAACGCCAACTCCAATGCCGCTGGTTGCAATTTCCGTGAAGGATCCCAGGCGATCGTCAGTGGCACCTTCTTCGGCACAACCGTCCGGATCACACTGAAGAAACTGAGTGGGTGTTGCAGCTGCTGGTGCTTTTTCACGAGAGTCGATGTAAAACACACGACCTTCATCAGCTTTATAGATACCCATGAAACCGCCACCGCCAATACCGGACGATGTGGGCTCAACAACGTTCAATACGAATTGCGTGACTACAGCGGCATCAATCGCGTTGCCACCACTTTCCAGAACCTGGGCACCAGCCTCAGCTGCCAGGGGGTGTGCCGCCGAGACGATGCCTTCTGAAAACGTACTGCCCTCTTGCGAAGCAAACTCGGAAACACCCGTTAAATCCGCTGCGGTGCCGCCACCACCACTATCCTCATCATCGTTGCTGCTAGAGCAACCGGCAAGCAGCCCTCCAGCCAGAACAGCTGACACAATTGCGGTGACAGCGCGTTTTTTCGGCATTTGCAAAGATGCCACGTGCAAACTTCGTATTCCTGTCATTGTTTATTTCCTAACCTATCGCGCAGCAGGCGGATTCCCGGTGCTCGAGCACCCAGTATAAACACATGAGTTCCTTGTTTCACTCAACAACCGTGCTTCGGCGTGCTGGCTATGCCTTGATTCATGCGTGATTCTGTTGCTCCAAAGCATTGATCCCCACTTTGCGAGGAGTGACAACGGTCTTTTCAACCTGCTGGCGTGGTGCGTAGCATTTTCTGGATGCTGCTGGACGGACCACTAGACTTTCCTATACATTCAAGCCTATACATTCAAGCTGAGATATGCCTTTGTCGTTTTGCGCCGTTCATTGCAGGAGGTTTTCGTGATAGTCGATACCCATTTGCATCTGATCGACATGGACAGACTGTCCTATCCCTGGCTAGACAGTTTTGCGGCACTTCGAAAAGACGCTACGTACGATAGCTACGCTGCCGTAGCGCGTAGAGTGGGAATCTCTGGCGTTTTGCACATGGAAGTGGATGTGGCCGAGAACGATATCGAAGCAGAAACCGACATGGTATCCGAGCTTATGTCGGCGAGTAATACCCTGCTCAAGGGTGCCATTTCATCGTGCAGGCCAGAATCAACAGATTTTGCCCGGTTTCTTGAACGGCAACAGGGGCGCAGCGAAGTCAAGGGGTTCCGGCGTGTTTTGCATGTAGTGTCGGATGATGTCTCTACCACACAGATTTTTCGCAATAATATCAGGAGATTGTCAGGGACAGGCTTGACGTTCGATCTGTGTGTACTGCCCGCCCAGTTACCGTTAGCCATGGAACTTGTCGATCATTGTCCGGATGTGACATTTATCCTGGACCACTGTGGAGTTCCCGATGTCAAGGCGGGCGCGCTTGAGCCATGGGCAAGCCATATCAGCGCATTGTCGCAACGTGAGAATGTTATCGCCAAGATATCGGGTGTCATGGCGTATGGAGATCCAGACAACTGGACGCTTGCCGATATTCGTCCCTTTGTCGAGCATACCATCAGTGCGTTTGGCTGGAAGCGCGTTGTGTGGGGAAGTGATAGCCCGGTGTGTACCCTGGCTGGGCGTATAGAAACCTGGGTGGCAGCCACCCATGCGCTACTGGATGCCTGTTCGGCAGATGAGAAAGCCGCATTATTGTATAAAAACGCGACCGCGCTATGGTCGATAACAGATAGTAATGATTAGCATTGAGGAATCACCATGACAACAGGGTTGAACGAAGAACAGATTGCAGCTTACTGGGATGATGGTTACCTCTTTCCCTTACCGGTGCTGTCGGCTGAAAAAGCCCACGACTATAAACTGCAGCTTGAGTCCATCGAGAACGATGACAAACATCAGTCATTAAACAGGCCACTGGGTGACTATATCCGGACCCATTCGGATGTCATCATGCCCATGGCTGCAGAACTGGCGTTACAACCTGCCGTACTGGACGCTGTTGAAAGTATCATTGGTTCTAACCTGATGATCTGGGGCGCTGATTTTTTTATCAAGGAAGCAAACTCACCCATGCGGGTGTCGATGCATCAGGATTTGACGTATTGGGGATTTGGAGAAACATCCAATCAGGTTACAGCGTGGATTGCATTATCTCCCTCAACGGTGGAATCAGGGTGTGTTGAACTGGTCAAGGGTAGCCACAAGAATCCGATACTGCCCCACACTGACACTTTGGCAGACGATAACCTGCTCTCACGTGGACAGGAGGTGGCCGTTGATGTGCCCGATGAGGATCGAACACATGTCGTGCTTGCACCCGGCGAGATGTCATTACATCACGGACTCGCAATACACGGCTCCAACCCTAACCAATCCAGCCAGCGACGAATAGGCTATGCCATTCGGTATATTAATCCGGATGCTCAGCCGCAATCCGTACGCCGCGAATACGCCATGCTGGCACGAGGTGTAGATCGATCAACAGGCTTCATACATTACGCACCCCCAACCTCACTGTTC
>CAYGSW010000029.1:0-11543 GCA_964352535.1 uncultured Granulosicoccaceae bacterium
TGGCCAAAATATCGCGCCGTCGGCCGATCAGCTTATTCTCGGACAGCCTCCTAGAGTAGCCGCCCGCACCAGCGATTGCACCCTCTCTACCCGAACCTCGTTCCACCAGTCGCCGTCGCGTTTGAGAGAGGAGGCCACGATAACGCCATCTACCCGAGCCAAGATTTCACCAATATTCTCAGGTGTCACCCCGGAACCCACGAGTAAGGGAAGTGTACTGGCAACCCCGACTTCGTCAATCTCCTCAAGTGTTGCGGCATTGCCTGTCCGATGCCCGGTGGCAATCACCGCGTCCGCATCAAAAAAGGCCAGATCGCGCGTCAGCTCCCCGATGCTTCGATCATTTACAATGGCATGACTGCCGTGCTTGACATGACTATCGGCAAAGACCTTGATATGGTTTGCCTGCAGACTGGCGCGATAGCGAAGCGCTTCACCAGCGCGTCCTTCAACAAAACCTTCGTTGGCCACATAGGCGTTTGCCCATTGGTTAACACGTATGAACGATGCGCCTGCTGCAGTAGCCACTGCAAGGGCCGGAATAGGTGCGTTGGCCAACACATTGATCCCAACCGGACAATCCACGTTGCGCACGATTCTATCGGTAATCACGGACAGAAAACCAGTGGTTTCAGGTCCGATATCGTCTGGTTTGAGGAAAGGTATGTCGCCATGGTTTTCTACGATCAACCCGTTCATGCCACCTTCCAGATAAGCCTCGACGTCGTACATGCATGCATCGTAGATGGACTCGATACGGCCCCCTTTGTATCGTGGTGACCCAGGAAACGCAGGACAGTGAATGACGCCGATCAGAGCTTTGCCGTTGAACAAAGAGGTGATAAGGTCCTGTGGCTTAGAGGTGATGGAATGCATGGCTTTGAGTATTCAAGATGATGGAGGTGCAGCTTGCGTGTTGGTTATCGGCAATGCGACAGTGGATGAAATTTATGCTGTTTCTGCACTGCCGAAGCCGGGTGAATCTGTGTTGGGCAGTATCCGACTGCGTGATGTGGGTGGCAAGGGCGCAAACGTTGCCATGATACTGGCGCGATGTGGTCTGTCGACGTGTTTGTTATCCACCGTGGGTAAGGATGAGCGTGGAGACTTCGTTCAACGTGAGCTCTCAGATGAGCCTTTGGAGCTTGATCTTGTTGTATCAACAACCCGGCCCACGGATGTGTCACTCGTGTACACCGACGCCCGGGGCGACAATGCCATTGTAACAACGGTGGACGCGGCACACAGTCTTGAACTTTCGCGCGTACAACGCTCTCTCGACAGATTGCAAAACGGTGGCATGCTGGTGCTGCAGGCAAATCTGCCGGAGGCGCTGACACGCTTTGTTGCCAGCTACGCGAAAACCCTTGACCTGACTATTGTGTTTAATCCATCGCCTTATGCTGAGTGGGTCAAGGATATCATCCACGATGCAACGGTTGTTTTTGTTAACGAAGAGGAATCGTATGCCCTGACGGGTTCGTGTGACGAATCGTCTGTGCTTGGCATGCTTGAGCAAGGTCCTGATCAGGTTGTGATAACCCGAGGCAACAAAGCGGTGCTGTTGGGTAGTCGCGCGCACTCCGGGTGCAACGGTGGAACGGCCAATGTCATCAGTTTTCCAGTGAGTGCAGAACACGTTGTGGACACAACCGGCGCGGGAGACACCTTTCTTGCAGTTACCATGGCATCGGCTTGTTTGAGAGCTTGCCCGGTTGACACAACAGCGCTTGGTCACGCAGCACTTGCCGCAGCCATCACGATCAGTAGCCATGGCGCACGCAGCGCTTTTCCACGTCAATCCGAACTTGCACACATACTGAGCTGCCAACCCCCTGAAAGCTGAAGGGTATGTAACGCAAGTCTGCGCTGCTAAAATGCAGCAGTTCTCGATCGATCGCTTTGTAAGTGACCACCTCCGGTTGCGCAGATCTCTATACCAGAACAGTTTCACAGCAAACCTTCATCAACTGGCTGTGTCATCGAGGCGGGTTAGCCAGGACAGCACGTTTGTCCACAGAGTCTGATAACCATGCCATTCGCAAAAAGCAGGGGATAGCCAATGGGGCCCTATATCCGATGTCCATGCAGCACTGCGTCCTTGACCATATTCGCCAACCACGAGCAGTGGATGCCCACCTTGATCATCGGGCAAGCGAGCAATGAGTTGTACATCGTCGCGCTGACGTATTTCCACCTCGTTAACGCCCAGTAGATAAGGCCAGGGTTCATTCAAACCGGCAACGGTCGGGTGGCTTTCCAGTACAACATGTGCCTGAGTTCCGTCGGGCATCTCGACACGATCATCCCAGGGCAGACAGGTGACTGGCAGTGCATCTTCAATCGGTGTGCGTCGCCAGCGCGCTTTGCCATCAATGCCTTGAAACGAAAAATACCCACCGCACATCAGCAGCCCCGCGCCATCGTGTATCCGTTGCCCGAGTAGTTTGAGTCGGTTGGGTACTGTGCGTGAATGTAACCAGACCTCAGGAGGTAACAGCAATGAATTGGCTCCGATATCAGACAGAATGAATGCATCGTAGTGTTCCAGTCCTGCCATATCGAAAGGAAACTGTTCAACGGCTTCATGCGCCTTCATCCAGGTAAGCTCGAATGCACTGTCTTCGAGGGCCTTGACGAGTGGATCGGCACCTGTGTGAAATGTGACGCTGCCAAACTGGTCAAAGCCCTTGTAGTGTGTAGCTGAGCTGACCCAGCTTTCGCCAATAAGCAGGACACGTTTTCTGGAAGATGCGCTCATGCGTTGACTCCTTCAGGGTGGTGGTATCCGGGCTCGAACACACGTCGTGGATTATGCCGAATCAGTTGATCGAGTGCGTTTTCACCCAAACCATGTCTTTTTAATCGTGGAAGAAAATGACGCAATACATAGGCGTATCCGTTCCCACCATAGTGCGTCAGCATCATTTTCAAAAAGACGTCTTGTGAGAGCAACAGGCTACCGAGAAAACCTTTGTCAGCCAATTGCGTAATGGCGCGTGCCGCCTCATCATCGCTGGGGCACTGCACTTGCTGATCAGCATAGAAGTAGTCCATACCGATCATGTCGTATTCGATAAAAGCGCCACGTTGAGCCAGTGATAGCTGATACTCCGCATCATCGTGGGATGGATTCATGTGGCACAGCACAACCCGTGATGGGTCAACACCGATGTGTTCGACGATATCCAGTACCTCATGGCCAAGCCTAAACCATCCGGGAAGATGAACCATCAGTGGCAAACCGGTGCGCACCTGTGCCATGGCAGCTGCGGTTAACGACTTGCGTTCATCCAGCGTGAACTCGGAGGAAACACCGATTTCACCAATCAGACCAATCTTGACGGTGGCGTGTTCGTTGTCGTCATCCAACTGAATCCCCTCCGTTGCCTCGGTAACAATCTGTTCGGCGATTGCCTCTGTACTCATGTGTGCAAGTTCGGGCGGGTGAGAGCTTTGCAGGTAGTATCCGGCACCCATTACGATATTGAGTCCTGTGGCATTGGCTATGTTGACCAATGCCTGCGGATTGCGACCGATACCTCGGCAGGTAGGGTCGATGACGGTTTCACCCTTGGCTGATTTGAACGCAGTCAGTTCAGTGATAGCCAGTGCTTCATCATCCAGACTCAGATTATGTTTGCAGACGAATGGATCCTGTCTGAGTTCCGAGAGTATTGGCAGACTGACCCTGGCATCGCCAAGATACTTTCGGTCAGGCGTATCAGGGGCATGCCACCAACAGCTGCAGTCGTTTAGGATGTGCTCGTGCATCAAGGTGACCCCCATCGATGCTGTGGGTATTGCACCCGTCACACACATCACCAGTGCGTTTGATGCTGTCATGACTCTATGCCTCTGGTAAAGAGTTTTGTGTTTAGCCAAATGGCAATCAGAATGATCGCACCGGTAACAATCTGCGTGAAAAACGGGGAGATGCGCATGAGGATAAGACCGTTGCCAATGACGGCGATGGTCATAGCGCCGAGCAGGGTTCCGATCATGGATCCGCGTCCGCCCATCAATGACGTGCCACCCAGCACGACAGCCGCAATCACTTGCAGTTCAAACCCGACCGCAGCATTGGAAGAGCCTGAGCCAAGACGAGCTGCAAACAGCAAGCCTGCGATGGCTGCAGCCACGCCAGACAGTGCATAGACCGATGCGATCACACCGCGTGCTGGCATCCCGACACGTCTGGCAGCCTCCGGGTTGGAGCCAACCGCCACCACACGACGTCCATAACGCGTCTGACTCAAAACAACATAGCCGATGATGACGATCGATATCGCAATAATAGCGGGCACTGGAATTCCGAATAGTTCACCCCGGCCCAGATAGAGAAATCCCGGGACATCCTTGATTGGAATGGAATAGCCTTGTGTCAGGTATAACGCAATGCCGCGAAGTATCGAAAGTCCCGCCAACGTGACTATGAAGGCAGGAATAGCCTGGTAAGCTGTAAACCAGCCTTGAGCCAGACCAACAAGACCACCCAGTAACAGCATGGCGACGACCACCAGTGGCCAGGGATAACCTGCAGCGATGGCGATGGCCGCCACGGCGTTGATCAATGCAACCAGAGATCCTACCGACAGATCGATGCCCGCCGTGATGATTACCAGGGTCATGGCTGTTGCGACAACCAGGATAGGCGCAGCCTGACGAATAACGTTGAGCAGATTGGGCAGTGACAGAAACGTGGTGGTCATCAATGAAAAGAACACAACGCAAGCGATGAAGAACACGGCGATAGACAAGACCTGAGCATGTTCAGCCAGAAAGTCTTTCGTTGTAGATCCTTGTTCGCGCTCCGTATAGGGTGTGTTCATGCAGACTACTGACTTGTCTGGGTCTGGTGAAGGCTTGTGTCCCCAACGATAAGCCTGACAAGATCTTCAAGGTGGGTGCTGGCGATATCGCGTTCGGCTACCTTGGTACCTTCATACATCACAGCAATGCGATCACAGACGCGAAACAGGTCCTGAAGTCTGTGGGTGATCAAGATCACTGATACACCACGCGCCTTGACCCGATTGATCAGCGCAAGAACAGCTTCAACCTCTGCCACCGCCAGTGCGGATGTGGGTTCATCCATGATGAGGACCTTGGGATTGAACGAGGCCGCACGCGCGATGGCGATAGCCTGGCGTTGTCCCCCCGACAGCTGGGCCACTTTCCCCCCCAAGCGTGGTATGCGTATTTCCAGTGCGTCCAGCATCGAGCGCGCCTCGACCATCATTCGTCGCTTGTCGAGAAAAAGTCCACGCCGTAGTTCTCTACCCAGAAACAGATTACCTACGACATCAATATGGTTGCACAAGGACAAATCCTGATAGACCATTTCGATATGTCGATCGCGTGCGTCAGCTGGGCCACGCAGCCTGACCTGGTTACCGTCGATTGCTATGGTTCCCTCATCAGGCAGGTAGGTGCCTGAGATGACTTTTGAAAGCGTTGACTTGCCGGCAGCGTTATCACCCACCAGACCCAGGCATTCGCCGGGCATCAATTCAAGATCGACTCCGCGCAATGCTTGCACGGAGCCGAAACTCTTGCGAATACCACTCAGGGCAATCCTCGGTAGCCCGGTTTGGTTTGTGTCTGGACCATCGCTACTGGTTACCGAGGCATCGATGTGCACAGTAAATGATTACTTGAACGTCTCGCGAAACTCGTCAACGTTGTCTGCAGTCACGATAGTAATTGGTACGTCAATCTGCATGTCAACAGTGTCTCCAGCCGTTATGGCCACAAGCGCATCGACAGCTGATCCTCCCATGCCCGAAGGACTTTGCTGGATAACAGCCTCCACGTAGCCTGCATCAATACCGTCTATCGCTTGAGCGGTGAGATCCCAGCCAAACACGGTGACATCTTCCTGACGACCTTGACTTTCCACCGCGGCAATAGCGCCCAGTAGTGCAGGTTCACCGGTGGCGTAGATAGCGTTCATTGTCGGATTGGCGGTCATGAGGTTCTCGGCTGCAGCCAATGCAATGTCCTGAACGTTCTGACCATCCACTGTGGCAACAACTTCCACTTTCTCCAGCGCATCGACAAAGCCGTCTTTTCTGACGTTCTGAATAAAGCTGTTTAACGCACCGACAACACCCAGTTGCATACCGCCATCTATCGTGCCTGCAAACTCATTGACGTATGCAGCCATGTCAGCACCCGCTTGTGCATTGTCTACACCAATCTGTGCCTTTTGGGGGCCACCGTCGGGCAGGATGGCATCGACGGCGACTACGGGAATGCCTGCGGCATCGGCTTGCTCAACAGCTGGCATGATGCCGTTGACATCAATGGCGACCACGATAAGGCCATCTACACCCTCGGTCACGTAGGTTTCGATGGCACTATTCTGAGCAGCTGAATCGTTATTAGCATTGAAGATAACCAGCTCAGCACCTGCGGCATCGGCTGCCTGCTGTGCACCTTCGTTCATCTGGTTAAAGAACAGCGCCTGCTGATTGATCTGAATGAGCGCAAACGTTTTCTTGTCATCCTGGGCATGAACGTTGCCCACCATCAATGCACTACCCGCGACCAGAGCGGCAGCGATGCCCACGGCCGTGATTGTGCGTCTTCGAGGATTGATGGTGGCGTTGTCGTTGGATCTGATTGATTTCTTCATGGTCCTTGTTCTCATCGTCGTGTGTTGAAGGGTGGAGATAGTCGTTGCGCTTAGCGAATGATGTCCTCGTTGGCGTTTACTAATGGACTGGATCGACTCTTGAACGTCGGTGTTATGGGCGATAGTACATGTTGGCAAAATCAACGGGCGAGCCGTCTGCAGCAGCACATGTGCGATGCGCCATCAGCGATGGAAATCTTCTTTTAGCTTCATTGCGTCAGACTGCACAGCTGCTCCGCATTCTGGTGCGGCAAGGGCACCAGCCTGAAATCCGGACTCTGTTCTACCCGGCTCATGGATCTATCGTATGAACGTCATGACATTTGGTCAAGCATTATTCACACGCTACGGGTGTTCACTGGATAGTTGGCTGGTGTGGTTGGATCGACCCAGCCATATTCTCACTGATATCTTCAGTGATATTTTTCAGTGTTGTTCCCAGCGTTGTTACTGCGATGTTCTGCGTGTTCCGCAGTAGATGAGACTCGCTGCGTGCTATTCAGTTGATCAAGGGTTAACATTGATAGGGTCGCGGGAATAGGTTTATGTTCACGCTCAGGCACCAGCGCCCTCAGGGCCACTTACAGGAGTTGACTGGCTGGTTCACATCCATTATCGCTGACATGTTCGGCTAACCTTTATCTCTGCCATGCCCACCCTCGATTCCCTGTTCCACGAACCCGTGTTGTGGGCCACTCTGGTGCTTGCCTCTTTTTTCATTGGTCTTTCCAAAGGCGGCCTTCCCGGGGTAGGGATGCTCAGCGTGCCTGTGCTGTCGCTGGTGATGTCGCCTGTCAACGCTGCAGTGCTGCTTTTGCCGATCTATATCCTTTCCGACATTGTCGGGGTCTGGCTTTATCGCAAGCAATACAGCAAAGATAACCTGAAGACGCTGATTCCTGCAGGTTGTCTTGGTGTGGGAGTAGGGTGGGCCACGGCATCTCTCGTCTCAGACACAGCAGTGGCGTTGATGATCGGTGTCATGGGAGTGTTATTCTGCCTTAACGTCTGGCTGGGCCGTTCACATCGACATGCGCCACGAGAGACAACGCGCTTGCGTGGATTGTTCTGGGGAGCCCTGTCCGGATTCACCAGCTTTGTCTCGCATGCAGGCTCACCTCCCTACCAGATCTATGTGCTGCCGCAAAAGTTGCCCAAAATGGTATTCGCGGGCACCACTACGATTTTGTTTGCGGTGATCAATCTTGCAAAAGTGATTCCGTATGCCTCGTTGCATCCCTATTCGGTAGCGACCTTGAAAGTTGCGTTGTTGCTATTGCCAGCAGCAGTTCTGGGCACTGTGGTGGGTCGCATCATGGTAAAAAAACTACCCGAGAAAAAGTTCTTTCTGGTGGTGCAAATTGCACTGTTTTTGATCTGCGTCCGATTGATCGCAGGCGCGCTGACAGGTATCTGAGCCTCTTGGTGGTATGTGAACTTCAATACGCGACGGCTGACGGTGTCGTGGGTTTGCGGCAAGTAATCGGACTACTAGTGTGAGGCCCATTTCCCGAAACAGGTTAACTGATAGTTGATTCTGACGCGTGCGCGCCGCTATCACCCATAAGGCTAATGTATCGAATCTTGACCTTCCAGCCGCCGTTAGCGCAGTGAAGCAGATTGATGGGTGCTAGCGTCATTTCATCTGTTGATAACACACGTTGTACTGGTTACATCGGGAAAAAAAATAGTTATGTACGGGCTCGTTAATCAAGCTATTGAAGATTTGGTGAAAACCACGATGGGCGACCAGGCTTGGGAGGATGTACGACAGGCTGCAGGTTTCAATGAGCCTGAATTCATTGAAAGGCACAACTATGCGGACGAGATAACCTTCAATCTTGTGAACGCTGCCAGCGAACTGTTCATGCAATCGCCTGAGGTATTGTTGCGCCTGTTTGGCAGACACTGGATCATGTATACCGGGCGTGAAGGGTGGTTGGACTTCTTTGATGTCTCGTGTACGGATGTGATCGGTTTCATCAAACAGCTTGATGCAATGCATGAGAAGGTTCGCAAGAAGATGCCCGGTGCGACTCCACCAACGGTCACCCTGACAAAAGTCGTCGGGGGCTACGAGCTTGATTACCACAGTGAGCGCGACGGGTTAGCCCCGGTGTTCGAGGGTATTGTGGAAGGCCTTGCCGAGTATTATGAAGAGCCGTGGGTGGTTGATCAGGTGCAGACCAAAGCCGAGCATGGGGTCGATCGCTTTCGGCTCAGACTGGTAGAAGCGGTGCTCAATCCAGAGCAACACCAGGACGCTGCCTGAACGTGCCGACTTGAAGTAAAGCCAGGTTGATCAATCCATATTGGGGTGGTCCTACAGTGGCGTTGTCCCACTATGGTGTTGTCGCTGCGTCAATCCATTGATTATCTGGCTCGAATGCATGAGAGCCATGTTTGCAAGACAAGACATGTGCGTTATACGCCTGGTAGGTACAGGCAGGTCTCGATGAGATGACACTTGACCCGACATTCAATTACAACACGTCGATGCCTGAGCAGTCTCGTCAACGAGAGGCGACGCTGAGGGCAAGTTGCGACAACGAGGTGTCGCAGTGGAATTTGATGTTGGGAGCGGGCAGGGGACGCGAAGGAGAGAGGGTGCTGGAAGTGACTGGCTGGCCTATACCGGGCTTTGTGCTGCCACAACCTGTCAATGACCAGCCAGCGGCTTTCCTGAGCCAGCGCACGTCAGCCGATGCAGAGCCAGAGCTGTTATATCAGGCTGATACGGCCGTACTGCAGATCGGTCCTGACAACAGCGTTGAAGGTGCACCAAACATGGATGATGACGATGGATTTCTGGGTGCTAGCGGAGTGTTCTGGTTGTTTCTCGGTGGACTCGGTGCCGGTATGCGTGCATCTCGTGTATTTCGGGATGACAGCAACGCATAAAACCACAACGCATGATGTTTTTCGTCATGACAGTGTGTCGATAGACTGAAGGCTGCGATGATGCCACTCTCGGCAGGTAGCCTGCTTGTGTAGCGGGTTCAGTCTGCAATATCAATTCAGACCATGCAGCTCTTTTCTCAATTTCACGCACGCTTGCCGTACGTTTGCCCGATTAGAGTGCGTTGCCGAAATACGATTTTCTTTGACGTTTCGGCTGCAGCAAGGTTATGTTTGTGAGATGGTAACGTGCATGCGGGCTCAGAACGCCTTTGCATTGCACGATTACAAGCTGGTTTCACTCAGGGAGTCTCAAGCATGACGTGTCGTTTTAATCCTCTATCCTCGCGCTCGGTAGTGTCGTCTACCCGACGAGCGCTCACCGGCGCCTGTCTGGCCGTCGGTCTCATTGCATCAACACAAGCACTAAGCCAGAATGCAGGTGGCACACTGGTGATGATTGCTCAACCTGAACCGCCTTCACTGGCGCCTTATCTGTCAACATCAGGCCCCATCGGCCTGGTTGCACCCAAGGTGTACAACGGTCTGCTGGACTACGATCTGGACTTGAATACAGTTCCGGAACTGGCAGAATCTTATGAGATAAGTGATGATGGTCTGACAGTGACGTTTACGCTTCGCGAAGGTGTCAAATGGCATGACGGCGAGCCATTCACATCCGCCGATGTGCAATTTTCAATCATGGAAGTGCTCAAGCAGTTTCATCCGCGTGGGCCTAATTCGTTTCGGGAAGTCAGCTCTATTGACACGCCGGACGAGCTCACCGCAGTCTTTAATCTCGACAAGCCTGCGCCGTACATGATGCGAGCGTTTTCAGCTTACGAATCCCCCATTGTTCCCAAGCACTTGCTGGAAGGTAAGGATATCCGTGAAAACGAGCTGGCCAACAACCCTGTCGGCACGGGCCCGTTTAAATTCGTAGAGTGGAAAAAGGGACAATATATCCGGCTGGATAAAAATCCTGACTACTGGAAAGAAGGGTATCCGCTACTTGATCGCATTGTTGCCCGAATCATTCCGGATGCTTCTACAAGAACAGCAGCTATGGAAAGCGGCGAGGTCCATTACGGTGCGTTTGGCGCCATTCCCAATATTGATGTGGTGCGATTACGCGAATCCGAAGACATCGGTGTGACCACTGACGGCTATGCCATGATCAATCCCATGGCCCTTATCGAAATGAATACCACCATCGCACCTTTCGACAACCCTGCCATGCGTCAGGCCATCTCCATGGTCATCGATCGGCAGTTCCTGATTGATAATATCTGGTTTGGCTATGGCAAGCCTGCAACAAGTGCAATGACGTCTAACTTCGAACCCCTCGGTCTTTACACGGCAACTCCGCAGTTCTACCCGACATCGCCTGATGTAGATGCTGCCAACGCGCTGCTTGACGAGGCCGGTATTGTTGCAGACGCCGATGGCATGCGTGCATCAGCGGTTATTGATCTGATCCCATACGGCGAAGACTGGCGCCGGGCCGGGGAATATCTGAAACAGGCTCTGGCTGATATCGGTGTCACTCTGGAGCTGCGTTATGAGGACGTGCCTACGTGGTTGAAGCGTATCTACGGGGATTATGACTTCGAACTAAACGTAAACTATTTCTATCAGCTGCCGGATCCTGTCATCGGTGTGCAACGCCACTATGGCACTGATCAGATTCGCCAGGGCACGCCTTTTGTCAACTCCACACGTTATTCAAATGAGCGTGTGGATGAGCTTCTGGCTGCCGGTGCTGTCGAGGTAGACCCTGCCAAACGCTCTGAGATCTACGCAGAAATCCAGACTATCCTGGGTGAAGAGCTGCCGGTGGTGAATCTGTTCGAGATGGAATTTCTTACTGTTTATAACGAGAAGCTTAAGGATCACACAGTATCCGCCATGGGTGCATACCATTCGTTCGATCGCGCTTACATCGAAGAATAGTGCTCGTTCGGTGCCGCACGGTGTCTCGCCACTATTACGCGAGTGCGCCGTG
>CAYGSW010000029.1:11643-32285 GCA_964352535.1 uncultured Granulosicoccaceae bacterium
ATTACGCGAGTGCGCCGTGCGGCCGAACGTTTGATTAAACGACAACCTGATAATGTGTAGTGTATGAGTCAAGCAGGTAAGCGATCCCGTTATGTGCTGAAACGCCTTTTGCATGCTGTGCCGGTTATTTTGGCAATCATCGTTGTCAATTTTTTCCTGTTACAGCTTGCAGAAGGTGATGCTGCTGATGTGCTGGCCGGTGAGGCCGGTTCTGCCACTCCCGAGTACATGGCGCAGTTGAGAGAGAAGTTTGGTCTTGATCAGCCACTGCCGGTGCAGCTTGGCGTGTACATGAAAAACATGCTGAGCTTCGATCTCGGGTACTCGTTTCGACATGACATGCCAGTCTCCCAACTGGTACTTGACCGATTGGTGCCCACACTGCTGCTTATGGTCAGCACAATCCTGCTGGCTGTCGGCTTTGGTATTGTGTTGGGTCTGGTGGCTGCCGCTAACCTGAACACGTGGAAAGACAATGTCATCAGTATTTTTGCCCTGATCTCATACGCTACACCGCTTTTCTGGGTTGGCCTGATGATGATAGTGGTGTTCTCATTGAAGCTTCGCTGGTTTCCCACCAGTGGCATGGAGAACGTCGCAATGTTCTATGAGGGCTGGGACAGGGTAAAAGACATCGCCCATCACCTGGTGATGCCCACACTGACGCTATCGCTGTTCTATCTGGCGCTGTACACGCGCTTCATGCGGGCATCCATGCTCGAACAGGCCAGCATGGATTATGTCACTACGGCACGCGCCAAAGGTCTTACTGAACGTCGGATTGTGTTTGTTCACATCCTGCGCAATGCATTGTTGCCGGTTGTAACGATGGCGGGCGTGCAGGTTGGCTCGCTGATTGGTGGATCGGTCATTGTCGAATCAGTATTCGCCTGGCCGGGGCTTGGCATGCTGGCGTTTGAGGCATTGTTTGCCAGAGATCTGAATCTGCTGCTGGGCATCTTTCTGTTATCCGCCCTGCTGGTGGTTGCCATCAATCTGGTCGTGGACCTGTTGTACTCTTTTCTTGATCCACGCATTGAGGTCGGTTGATGTCGTTCTGGAGACGTTTTTGCCGAAACCGTTCAGCGGTTGTGGGTCTTGTCATACTGGCTATTGTTATTTTTATAGCTGCCACTGCTGGCTTTTTCTTTCCTGAAGATCCGTTCAAGCTGGTGGGGCGTTCCATGTCACCGCCCGGAGAAAACGGGTTTTTGCTGGGCAGTGATACGCTGGGGCGTGACGTTGCTGCAGGTATGGCACACGGAGCCCGGGTGTCACTACTGATTGGCTTGCTGGCGACTGCAGTAGCGGTTTCTCTTGGTGTCTTGCTGGGTGCGCTTGCAGGGTACTTCGGTGGCTTTGTTGATGATGTATTGATGCGTCTTACCGAGATGTTTCAAACCATCCCGTCGTTTATCTTCGCGATTCTGATTGTGGCTATCATGAAGCCATCGATCAATAGTGTCATCATCGCCATAGCGGTGGTGAGCTGGCCAGCCGTTGCACGTTTGGTGCGTGGTGAGTTCATGGCCATGCGCAATCGTGAATTTGTACAGGCATGCCATATCATCGGTATGAGCGACTGGCGCATCATGGTTCGTGAAATTCTACCCAACTGTCTGTCGCCGATTATCGTCACGGGCTCGTTGATGGTGGCTACGGCCATCCTGATTGAGAGTGGTCTTGCCTTTCTGGGGCTGGGTGACCCGAACATTATCAGTTGGGGTTTTCAGATCGGTGCAGGACGTACTGTGCTTCGAAGTGCCTGGTGGGTGTGTACGTTCCCGGGCATCGCTATCATGTTGACTGTCCTGGCCATCAACCTTGTAGGTGAAGGGCTTAATGATGCTATGAACCCCCGGCTACGTGAACGCACATGAATATGCCTGTCAACGTTGCTGAAGGCCAGAACAATCAGGCCGATTCCAGCGTCTTGAGTATCGAGAATCTGCATGTGCAATTGCCGTTGGGTAGTGAACGTGCGTATGCGGTTGAGGCGGTAAGCTATGACCTTGCACCCAGGGAAATACTCTGTGTTGTGGGTGAATCAGGCTCGGGCAAGTCGCTAACCGCGCGGGCAGTGATGGGGTTACTGCCAGCACCACATGTGCAGTACGGCAAAGGGCGTATCGTGTTTCAGGGAGAGGATCTGACTCAGGCGACAGAGGCGCGAATGCGTCAGGTACGCGGCGGTGAGATCTCCATGATTTTTCAGGAGCCGATGACTGCGCTCAATCCGGTCATGCGTATTGGTGATCAGATTGACGAGGTCATTCGTTTTCATGAAAAGCGGCCGCGCAAGTTGCGACGTGAGTTGGCGCTGCAACTGCTTGATGATGTTCAGCTTCCCGATCCTCCTCGTATCATGAGTGCGTATCCACATGAACTCTCTGGTGGTCAGCGTCAGCGTGCCATGATTGCGATGGCATTGGCGCTTGAACCCAAGGTGTTGATTGCGGATGAGCCCACTACCGCGCTTGATGTGACACCGCAAGCGCAGATCCTGCGTCTGATCAAGCAGCTACAAGCCAAGCATGACACGGGTGTGCTGTTTATTACCCATGACTTTGGCGTTGTGGCAGACATAGCAGACCGGGTGGCGGTAATGCAAAACGGCAGAATTGTCGAGATTGGCTCTGTCGACAAAGTGCTGAACCATCCCGAGCATCCTTATACGCAGGCGCTGACCGATGCGGTCCCGAGTCTTGTTCCGCGGATGGCAAAGGAGGTGGTGAGTGCCCCCATATTGGAAGTACGCAAACTCGTTAAAACCTACCGCTCCGGTGGTGGCTGGTTTGGTCTGGGTAAACCTGCGAAACAGGTACACGCCTGCGATCATGTTGATGTTGTGCTCAACGATGCTGAGACCCTGGGTATTGTGGGTGAGTCTGGTTCCGGCAAGTCAACCCTGGCACGTTGCATCGTTCGTCTGCTGAGTACCGATGCCGGTGAGATTGTTTATCGCGGCCAGGATCTGTGTGCTCTGGACAGGGCTGCCATGCGGCCCTTCCGTTCGAAAATACAGATGGTCTTCCAGGATCCCTATGCGTCGCTGAATCCTCGGGCAACGGTGGGCCGCATTATTACCGAGGGTCCCGTTATTCTGGGCGAATCCCAATCCGAGGCGCAAACTCGAGCGCGCGAGATGCTGGAACTTGTTGGACTGGACGCACGCGCCTTTGAACGCTACCCGCATGAGTTCAGCGGCGGGCAGCGACAGCGTATCGGGCTGGCAAGAGCCTTAGCGTTGCAACCTGAGATTCTGGTAGCTGATGAGCCTGTATCCGCACTGGACGTTTCCATTCAGGCGCAGGTTCTGGATCTGCTGGCCGACATTCGCGAGCGCTTGCAGCTTTCAATGGTATTCATCACACATGATTTGCGTGTGGCCGCTCAGGTGTGTGATCGCATTGCTGTCATGCGTCTGGGCAAGGTGGTGGAGCAGGGGCCAACTGCGCAACTGTTTGACAACGCACAGCACCCTTACACGCAAGAGTTGCTGGACGCGGTACCCGGCCGAGAGTGGAGCCGCCTGCGTGCGTTACAGCAAAGCGCTTGAACCGCCAAATCTAATCCACAACGATGCTGACACGTCGGTTGGATTTTCTACCCGATGGCTGTGCGTTGGACTTTACCGGGCGTTTTTCACCCATACCCAGAACACGAATCAACTCCCTATCGATGCCCTGCTGCAGAAGAAACTTACGCACAGCCTCTGCACGTCGAATCGATAAAGCCATATTGTACTCATCCGTACCGATGCTGTCGGTGTGGCCGGTGAGCGTTACGCTGGCATTGTTCGTTGTGCGGAGGTACTCGACTAGAGGTTGCAGGCGCTCGGTCATCGCACCTGTAATCTTACTACTGTCGAAGCCGAACAATACTGGCTCATGATCCATTTTCAGCTCAGGCGTATCGGTGCCCTCTGGCATCGCTGCCTGCATCGCAGGCTGTTCAGGCGCTGCGTCAAGAGAGACGATACTCAGTGGCGCCTCTTCTGATTCTGCCGGAGTGGACAATTGCAACTCGTCAGGAGTAGACAGTTTCAATTCACTTGAAGTAGACCGTTGCGACTGGTTCGAAGTGGACAATTTCAATTCGTTTGGAGCAGACAATGGCACTTCGTTGTCAATCACGTTCACCGTAGCCGCCGTATCCTTGCTGTCCGCTTTTTCATTATCTGGTTTGCCATGCATGCGCAGTAATGTGCTTTCACTAACCAACCAGCGTTTCTTCGCAGCGGGCTTTACGGACAAGGCGTCTGCAATTGTTGGTAAGCTATTGATGTGTGCATCATTCTTGTCAGCACTCAGATAGAACGGTTGCGTTGATGCAGCGCTCGCAGACTTGTCCATGTGTGTTGCCTGATCACTGGTTTGCGATGCTTGAGAACCTGCCGTTGCCGCTGAACGTTCGTTGTCGCGATCACTATTGTCCATTTGCGTTCTCTGTACACCGTCTCGAGCAGTGTCTTTCACCGTATCTTGTACGAGAGGCTCGATAGCGGACAGGGATGAGCGACGCCCCATTTCATACACCAGCGACATGCCAGCCCGGCTAACGTCAGCATCAAAGTTGACAGCCTCTGCGCGCACGGACAGATTCCTGTTGACCGGCACCTGTATGCCAGCGCCGGCAAGCCAATGTGCACTGCTGCCTTGCTGCAGTTGTATGTTGCTCTGGTTGCTGATCTTGCCAACACCCAATCGTCCGTACAGCGAAAACTTCTTGCCACTCTGGGCTGATGCTGCGCCGCCCAGATGATACAAGCCACTGACATTGAGATCCTGATAGTCAATGGTACCGATAGGGGCAAGCGTTGTACTGCCGAGATTGGAGTATTCCAGTTCTACACCCAGATTGCGAGTGACTTGATAGCCAGCTGTCGCATGCCACGCTGTTCCCACACTGTCACGATCGGTTAGCTGAACATTCTCAACACCTGGCATCAGTCGTGATGCACCGCCGCCAATACCCAGATACAGGCCAGTGTTGACATCAGCTACCGTCGGGCCTGCCGCAAGGGCAGTACTCAGGAACAACAGCAGGGCGCGTTTCAGCGCTCGCAAGGTACCGATATGCAGCAGTGTCAGATAGATAAATGCAAAGATCAACAACGCTGTCAGCGTGATGTCGGGTTGACCGGGTCCAGATACACTGCAACCACCGCCACCAAGGGCTGTTGTAGCAATGGCAACGGGCGGCTCCTCTGGAGTTGCCGGCGCAACAACGGGCGGTGTTACAACAGGTGGCGGCGTGTTGTCGGGCAGCACCACGGTAGCGACCTGTATGAAGCCATCACCCTGGGCGTCGGCATCGTATTGATCCGCAATGCCATCCGAATCCGCATCAGCTGCGCCCAGCACACTGGCATCAACGAGGTCATCGATACCATCGTTGTCAATATCAACACCATTGGTAATGGTGACATCTGCATAGTCGAGGATGCCATCGCCGTCGCTATCGGTGGCGATGTCCAGGCGTCCATCAGCATTGATATCAGCATCGAGCAAGCCCGAGCTGAGTAGATCGAATTGTCCGTCGTTGTCACTGTCAAGATCGAGATAGTCTTGCATGCCGTCAAGATCGGTATCAACCGGAACCAATGGCACAATGAAGTAACCGTCATCCATGCCATCAGCGTTGAAGTCCCTGAAGTCATCAACAAGACCATTGGAGTCTGTGTCAGTGCCGCCAGCTTCAACAAGGTCAGGTATACCGTCGTTGTCAGAATCCAGATCGCGATAGTTCACCAGCCGATCATTGTCGGTATCAACAAGTGCTTGTAGCGTCGTGTCATCCTGCAGATCATTGATGGTGACAAAACCTGAATCATTTAATGTGGTTTCATCCGCATCGGTAATGCCATCATTGTCCGAATCCAGATCACGAAAATCGCTGATACCATCGCGGTCCGTATCCACGGGTTCTGTTACGCGCGGTAGTCCGATAACATCGAGTGTATCCATCATGCCATCTCCATCGGCATCCAGTGTCGCAGCAGCCGCAGGATCTGCACTGGCTTCTATAAGATCAAAAATGCCGTCGCCATCGGAATCCACATCGAATTCGTTGCTGATGCCATCGCCATCGGCATCACTACCGCGCTCAAGCTGATCGGACAGTGAGTCACGATCAATATCAAGGCCTTGGGGCAAGGATGCTGCACTGGTCGGATTGCTGCCGAATGAAAGCTCTATCGAGTCTGGGTAGCCGTCATTGTCATCATCACTGTCTGCCGCGTTGCCTATGCCGTCAAGATCAGAGTCCATGGATTCTGATGGATCAAGTGGAAAGGCATCTTCATCGTCTGGTGTGTTGTCGTTATCGCTGTCGTTGTCAGTATTGTCTCCAATACCGTCGTTGTCAGCGTCGCTTTGCTCGCTGGGATCGTCAGGGAACACATCAGCAACATCGCCGACGCCATCACCATCCGTGTCTGCACTTTCGGTGGGGTCGTTGTCAAACGCATCTTCTCTGTTACCTACACCGTCACCGTCCGAATCCAGCCATTCAGCAGGGTTGTCCGGAAAGGCATCCAGTGAATCAATGACACCATCATTGTCTCTGTCAGGCGCTTCGGGTGGCAACTCACCAAACGGTGTGGGGTCCGAGTTGTCACCAATACCGTCATTGTCCGAGTCGCGCGTCTCTGAGCTGTCGAGAGGGAACACATCTTCATCATCGTTGACACCATCGCCATCGTCGTCAGTATCAGCATTGTTGCCAATCAGGTCGCCGTCGGTATCCAGTTGTTCGTTGGCATCCAGAGGGAACGCATCCTCGATATCCCTGACGTTATCACCATCATCGTCAATGTCGGCATTGTTGCCGATCAAATCGCCGTCGGTATCCAGCTGTTCGCTGGCATCTAACGGGAATGCGTCTTCCGTATCGCTGGCACCATCGCCGTCATCGTCGGTATCGGCATTATTGCCAATGGAATCGCCGTCAGTATCAAGCTGTTCGTTTTCATCCAGTGGGAAGGCATCCTGGGCATCATCAACACCATCGCCATCGTCGTCGGTATCTGCGTTGTTGCCAATCGAATCACCATCGGTGTCAACTTGCTCATTGGCATCCAACGGGAATGCATCTTCGGCGTCGTTTACGTTATCGCCATCGGAATCTGTCTCTGCGTTATCGCCAATGCCATCACCGTCGGTATCGAATTGCTCCCTTGGGTCCAGCGGAAAGGCATCCTGCTCATCACTTACGCCATCACCATCGTCGTCGGTATCGGCGTTGTTACCAATGGTGTCGCCGTCGGTATCGAGCTGTTCGCTAGCATCCAGTGGAAAGGCATCTTCGGTATCGGCAACGTTATCGCCGTCGTCATCAATATCAGGCTTGTTGCCGATCGTGTCGCAGTCAGTGTCAATCTGTTCGGTTGCATCCAGAGGGAAGGCATCCTGGGCATCGTCAACGTTGTCACCGTCATCGTCGTTGTCGGCATTGTTGCCTATGGTGTCGCCGTCGGTATCGAATTGCTCGTTTTCATCCAGTGGAAACGCATCTTCCTCGTCGCTTACGCCATCATTGTCGTCATCGGTGTCAACATCGTCAAACATGCCGTCGCCGTCTGTATCAGGTATCTCATCAACGTCGTTAATGCCGTTGTTGTTGTCATCCAGATCTTCCACATCGCCGATACCATCGCCGTCAAGATCGCTGTGTTCGTTCTCGTCCAGTGGAAAGGTATCCACATCATCGTTGACGTTATCACCATCGTCGTCAGGATCCGTGGTATCCAGTACGCCATCGCCGTCACTGTCGGCTTCGGGGTCAGATACGACAACCGGCCCGCCGGACAGGCGCATGTTCAGATTGTCGATGCGATCGAATCGTGACCCACTGAGAGCGTTAGTTGAAATATACGGATGTACTACCGTACTTGTAAGCGCAACATCGTTGTTAACGACGCCGTTTTGATTGATTGTTGCGTGTACTGCCCCGATAACACCGTTACTGGTGGCTTCGCTGATGTGGATAGATACATCAAACGTATTCTGTGCCGTTGTGACGATGGTGAACTCGAAGTGATACCACTCAAACGGAAACAGCGGATCGATGTCATCGATGCGAAACGCGAATGTCTCTACATTGGGACTGCCGCGTTCGGTCGACAGGATGGTAACCACTTCATCTGTTGCAATGAAACCGATACCAGACTCGGTGTAACCCGAACCGAAGTGCTCGTTTCTGTTGCTTGTGGCAATGCCCAGTCCGCTGTGGCCACTTTGGTCTGTTGTTCTGAAAAACGCTGACAAGCGATAGCTGTCGCCGGGTCCCTCAACGGAATAGCCTGTCTTTGAGGTCCAGACATCCCCCGTACGCGTGCCACCAGCGCTATTGATCACTCCTGATCCACGTAGCCCGTCATTGGCCTGATTCAACAGGTAAGGACTTGAGTCGGGTGTGAAGAGCGTGCGCAAGTCGTCCACGTCGTCAAAATCAAAGTTTACGATCGTGTCAGCCATGGCTGTGTGCGAGAAGAGCACCACTGCCTGCATACAAATGACGAGGCAAGCTAGACGCATGACCTTTGCAAACCGAAAAACTGAATTCATGGGAGTTTTTACTACCGGTGCCAACGAAGCAATGAATAAGAAGCAGGCAGCACACACGCTTGTCGTTGTGCAGCTGGAGCTAGTCCTTGCCATCCATGTGCCATTGAACTGCGGCAGCATGCGTGAAACACGCAAGTAGGTTACGCAACGTGTATCTTCGTTATTGCAGGCCTTGCTGTAGCGCGGTTCCAGGAATTCGAGGTAACAATCACCAGATTTTTCGTAATGTGAAGCGCATCTCTTTTATAGGCTAATGTCAGCGTTGCACACCTTGCATGAAGTGATTTTGCTGATCGATTTCCAGGCAGTTCGGCTATGCGCCAGACAGCTCTGACACCATCAGCATGAAACATGACAGGTTTCTGACAAGGTTATGTGTCAAGCCTGTCTTTATCACGCGCTACGCTTTCTTTTACGCCATGGCGTCGCCTTGTGACGATGGCGTCACTCGATACGTGATAGCAAAGTCAGTGTTTCCAAGTGCGCTGTTTGAGGAAACATATCCAGTGGGGTGATGCGCTCCAGTGTGAAATGGCTGTCTGTAAGTATGGCAAGGTCCCGAGCCAGACTTGCCGGGTGGCAGGATATGTAGACAATGTGCTGCGGCTGGTTGTCGCAAAGAGCCTGACATACTGTTGTTGCCAGACCCGCTCGCGGTGGATCAACAATGCACAGGCTATTACTCAGTGGCAGTGACTTCAGGACGTTCTCGACACGACCGTGCTGGAATCGTATGTTAGTCAATCCGGACATCATGGAGTGCTCTCTGGCGATTCGGATGTTGTGTTCGGATGCATCTATCCCTATGACTCGGGTGTCGGGATGTTTTTGCGCGATCTCGAGGCTCCATTGACCTCGACCACAGTACAAGTCGATGCAGGTTTCGCTGTTCAGCGGCGCCAACACCTTATCCAGCAAGTGGGACAGCTCGTTGGCAATGCTCGTGTTGACCTGTCTGAAGCCAGCTTCGGTAGAGTTCTCCTCATTGATGGGCAGTATGCTCAACCCGTTGTTGTCAGTTGCTATTTCAACGCGTCCTTGTGCGCCTTGCGACAGTGCTTCACTGTCACTCAGGTACGTGCTGATAGACTCCTCAGCCAGAGCACAGCTTGTAACTGCCAGCAATTGATCACTGCTGCGGTGCCGAAAATGGAAGTGACCATTCTTGACAACACCCTGAATACGATTGCGGTAGTGATACGTGCTTGGAGAGGGCACGATGGGGCTGATGGGAGGATCAGCCAGCTTGCCGATGCGTATCAAGGCATCCGCCAGATTCTGCACTTTGGCATCCAGCTGCATAGCGTAGGGTGCATGTTGCCAATCACAGCCACCGCAGCGCCCGAAATACTCACACGGCGGAGTCTGGCGCTCTGGCGAGCTTTCAAGGGTCTCCAGAACCTGTGCGCGGATATAGGACTTCTTGCGCGTAACAGACTTGATCCTGACGCGTTCCCCGGGCAACGTCAGCGCAACGAACACGACTTTACCATCGTGTCTGGCGATGCCATCGCCATTGTTGCCCAGCGAGTCGATCGTGACGGTGATATCAGTGATTTGCTTGCGGACTGGGCCGCGACGGTATTTATCCCAGCCAGTCTTGTCTTTACTCACAACGCTTTGCTCACACCCCGTTACTCACCATACCAACTTTGATGGCTGTCCCGGCCAGTATATCGGTAAGTGTCGGAAGATTACGCCGCTTGCTTCAGATCCCGATGATAATCGCAAAAGCAATCAAACCATTTGTCCAGCAGTTCGTCCTCCAGCACATGGTTTTCAAAGACGCTTCGCGCATCGAAACTATCGTTCATCACGTTGTTGTTAGTCGAAAACGCGTCTTCCAGTTGACGCACGGCATGCAATATGTGCATGGCAGACAATTCGCCTGCGGGAAGTTGAGCCTCGTGCTGGCGTAATACGGCTTCTACAATGGTATCGGGCAAAGACCATAAGCCGAGAATACTGCTTCCTATCAGGTTTTCAATATGCGGTTGAGTGGGCAACGCGTTCGTATCTATCATGCGAGTCTCGATCACAAGCTCACCCAATGAGCTGAGCATACCCGCCATCTGGCAATGATCTATCTGACGCTTGGATAATCTTGCCAGGCGGGCAAATCGATTTGCCAGTACGCCGCGGATGCTCGCCTGAATGTTCAGTGTCGTCACACGCTGGGCACTGGGGCTGAACTGTTGGAACTGACTGACCACTTTCTCGGAAAGCAGGATGTTTTTTACCACCTCGATGCCCAGAAGATTAACGGCATGTTTGGGTGACTCCACATGCCGAACCAAGCCATAGTACGGTGAATTAACCACCTTCAACAATGTGGCAGTGAGGCTAATGTCTGATTCGATGATTCGGATAACCACATCAATGGAAAAATCGTCAGAGGCCAGTTCGAGCATCAGCCGATCATAGATCTCGGGTAACACAGGCAATGTGGTGATCCCGGTTATCAGGGTGCGAAGACCGGGGTCGTGTAACTGCTCCCGTAGTTCGAATGAGCGGACGATGGCCCGGTTCACGTGTTCTGCACCGTCGGGTTTGGCAATAAACCAGTGGGTGGCGTGCAGACTCTCCAGTGTCAGCTCTGCACCTTGTCCGCCTGACAGTGCAATACGTACAGCGTCGGGCTGGTGTAGAGCAACTTTTCCGAGTAGTTCTGCACCACTGATTTCCGGCATGTTCATGTCGCTGACAATGCAATCTATTGTCTGGTTTTTCAGTAACACTATCGCTTCATGGGCTGAGCGTAGAAAGTGAGTTTGCCAGGACGACTGATGCTTATCAAACCAGCTCTTCAAGCTGTCAAGCACCTGCTGCTCGTCATCAACAAAAACAATGGTTGTCATGGTATTCGACCGATTCATGAGAGTGACTGACGTACAGGTCTGTACACCCGTCTTCAGATCTACACTTACCCTGCCTGCCAGTAAGCAAAATTCAGCCGAGCGTGGTCCGGGTATTTCGACTGCGTACAATGTCTAGCGTTCACTGTGAACCCGGCTCAAGCTTACTGTTTTGGTTTTTCCAACTGATCCACAGAAACTGACAGATCGCGCTAAAGATGTGTAACCTGATCACAACCACAAACTCAAAGATAGGTGTCGTTTGATTCTGCGTGTCAGGAGTACCTAATGAAGGCTTCACTGGATGTTGTGTGTGTCGGGGCGGGATACTTCAGTCATTTTCATCTCAAAGCCTGGCAGCGTATTCCGGAAACCCGGTTGTGCGGTGTGTGTGATGCCAACCTGGAGCGGGCTCAGGCAACTGGCTTGGCAGCTTTTGCTGATCTGAAGTCCATGCTCAAAGCACTGACTCCGGATATTCTCGATGTGATCACACCGCCTGTAACCCACGTGAGTGTGATCGGGCAGGCCATCTCGGCGGGGGTCAGGGTCATCATCTGCCAGAAGCCATTCTGCGAAAACGTCAACCAGGCTGAGGCTGTTACCCGGCAAGCTGTTGATGCCGGAGTGAGGTTGATCGTTCATGAAAATTTTCGCTTTCAACCGTGGTTTCGCGTTGTCAAAGAGCAACTTGACCTTGGCGCGCTCGGCGCTGTGCAACAGGCGCAGTTCCGGCTGCGTACGGGCGATGGGCAGGGGCCAGCTGCCTATCTGGACAGGCAGCCTTACTTTCAGCGTATGGAAAGGTTGCTGGTGCACGAGACGGCAGTGCACTACATCGATGTGTTTCGTTATCTGTTTGGTGAGGCAGAGTCGGTGTACGCTGATCTGAGACGCCTTAATCCTGCGATTGTTGGCGAAGATGCCGGCATCATCATCCTTGACTACCCTAATCAGATAAAAGCGGTGATTGACGGTAACAGGCATCTGGATTTTGCAACATCCAATACCCGTCTGACTTTCGGCGAACTTATCGTAGAAGGGTGTGAGGCGACATTGCAGTTACACGGCGATGGTCGTCTGACGCGACGAGCGTTCGGGGAGGTTCAGGCGCACTGCCTTCTAGAGCCGCAAGACTGGCCCGGCTTTGCGGGTGATAGCGTACATGCCTTTCAGAGTCATGTGGTTGATCACCTGATAGCGGGTAGCCTGCTGGAAAATTCTGCGCAGGATTATCTGCATGTACTCAAGCTCGAACAGCTTGTTTATGACTCATCGGAAAGAGGCTGTAAGCTGATGCTCAGTCACGCACCATCTTATCAACCTCAGTGAGACATAAAATATCGGCCAGAAAACGCCTTTGGCTTGCACTATGGCGACACCATCAGCCGCGAACTCGATTATTATCCCCGTTACCTTGGCAAACCTCATTTGCCATGACTAAACCTCGGTTCGAAAAAATCTCCGTGCGCGATAGCTATCACCGCTCTATCACGTTTCTGACTCGCGATTTTTTGTCTCACTGAAGTTAAGATGTGAAAAAGGAAAATATCCATGTACCAGTTCAGTGAAAAATCAGCGGCACTGCAAGTTCAGTTGCAGGCATTCATGCACGAGCACATCTACCCCAATGAGTCGGTGCATGCGGAGCAGCTGCACAGTGCCTCGCAACGCTTCGCGCCTTTGCCCGTTGTTGAATCCCTGAAAGAACGTGCCCAATCCGCAGGGTTGTGGAACCTGTTCGTACCTGAAGAACATGCCCAGTATTCACTGCATGGAGGGCTCAGTTTTTTCGACTATGCACCCCTGGCTGAAATCATGGGGCGCGTGCAGTGGTGTGCCGAAGTGTTTAACTGCAGCGCACCGGATACTGGCAATATGGAAGTGTTCATGAACTTCGCCACCGAGGGTCAGAAGAAGCAATGGCTAGAGCCGCTTCTGGCAGGGCAGATTCGCTCATCCTATGCCATGACCGAACCTCAGGTGGCATCCAGTGATGCCACCAATATCGAGCTCCGGGTCATTCGTCATGAGGATCACTGGCAGCTGGACGGTAAAAAGTGGTTTATCACTGGCGCGAAGAACGAGCGCACGAAAATTTTCATTGTCATGGGCAAGAGCGATCCGGACAACCCTGATCGTCATAGGCAACAGACACAGGTACTGGTGCCCAAAGAGACGCCCGGTGTGTCAGTGATTCGTTCGTTGACTACATTGGGTTATGACGATGCGCCTGTGGGCCATGCTGAAGTACACTTCAGTTGCGTCAAAATACCCCTGGACAATGTGTTGGCTGGTGAAGGGCGTGGATTTGAAATTGCGCAGACACGTCTTGGGCCCGGGCGAATGCATCACTGCATGCGCTTGATAGGTGCGGCACAGCGTGCACTGGAGATAACGTGTGAGCGGGTGGAACAACGAACAACCTTTGGCCGCAAACTGAGCCGGCACCAATCCGTCAGAGAGGATATTTCGCGGATCTTTTCAGAAATTGAAATGGCGCGCCTGCTGTTACTGAAAACCTGCCACAAGATCGATACACAAGGTGTGAATGATTCCATTGACATGATTGCTGCCACCAAGACAACCATACCGTTGCTTGTGCAGAATGTACTGGACCGGTGTATGCAGATGCACGGAGCGGGTGGTCTTACCGAAGACTATTTCATGGCAGAGGCGTTCAACTACGCGCGCTGGTGCCGGCAGGCTGATGGGCCTGATCAAGTGCATCAGATGGCGTTGGGCAAGAAGATCATCCAGCGCTATAGCCAGTCTGCCAGCCACACCGCTGGACATGTCTGAGTTTGCATTGGATACAGAGGCGCTGGCGGCATATCTGCACACCACCATTGACGGTTTTCGAGGGCCCGTAACCGCACACAAGTTCGGCAATGGTCAATCCAATCCTACCTATCGACTTGACGCTGCCAGCGGTACCTATGTGCTGCGTCGCAAGCCACCGGGCCAACTGCTCAAGTCGGCACACGCCGTTGATCGTGAATACCGCGTGATGAGTGCGCTATACGATACCGGCTTTCCGGTTGCGCGCACCTATCATCTGTGTGAAGAGGATAGTGTTATAGGCAGCATGTTCTATATCATGGAATTTGTGGACGGTAGGGTGTTGTGGGATCCGGCATTGCCTGACATTGGTGAGCAATCACGTCAAGGCTACTACGATGCCATGATTGATACGATGGTGAAGCTTCACCAGCTGGATTTTGATGCTGCCGGTCTGGCAGACTACGGCAGACCGGCGGGTTTTCTGGAGCGCCAGGTCAGCCTGTGGACACGTCAGTACCGAGGCTCACAGACGCAAGACCTGGCCGACATGGAGTATCTTGTTGAAGCCTTGCCAGCACTTTGCCCACCAGACGATGGCCGCGTGGCTTTGGTGCACGGTGACTTTCGTCTGGACAACATGATGTTCCACCCGCAGGATTCCACCGTGCTAGCCCTGGTTGACTGGGAACTCTCGACATTGGGTCACCCGTTCACTGACCTGGCGTACCAGTGCATGCAACTTCGCATGCCTCATGACGGACTGATGTCCGGACTGGGCGGCGTCGACAGATCGCAATGCGTCTTGCCCAGTGAAGAGGATTATGTAAGAGCCTACTGTGAGCGCATGCGCATCGATTCCATTGCGCACTGGGACTTTTTTGTGAGTCTGAGTTTCTTTCGTTTCGCTGCTATCCTGCAAGGTGTTGCCAAGCGTGCGATGGAAGGCAACGCATCCAGTAAGCAAGGCCTGAAGATGGGGGCGTATGTTGCACCGCTGGCGCGCATGGGGCGAGAGCAAATCGAACGAGCGCAGCAGACGACAATGTAAAGCTATCAAAAAAACTGATTGATGCTCTTCGCTTACTGGCGGGTTGTACGAGTCAGACGTGTGCGATTTGAGTATCGAATGACGGCAAACCGACAACCTTTAGGCTATGAGGCTACGGACAGTTTCCCGGTGATTTCAAAGCGATCGATCCGTTCAGCGACAAGCCCGGGATTGGCGTGCACGCCTGACGAAGTCATTCAGGTAACTGATAGCTTCTGCATGATCAGGATTGCAACCACTTGAGTTGCAGTTGCCAACATTCAACTGCTAACAGGTGCTACATAGAATACACCGACTTTTACCGCTGTAACCTCAACCTCAGTGCCTTCAGCCACGCTATCATTCTTGAGATCATGACTAGGTTCTACACGCCAGGTGATTCCGGAGTACTTCTGTTGTGAGTGCTTTGTGCGATTGATATCGCTGTTGAGAAAGAAGCGATGCCCAATCAAGTCACTGCTGCGATCATTTCCCAGCTCAGCACCACTTTGCAAGCGCTTGAGTGGTGCCCAAAGCAGGGCGGTTGCCGCAGCTGTAGATAAGGCAAAGCAGGCTACAGCGGCAATAAAAGACCCCGGGACCAGGCCAAACCACAACAAAGCTCCTGTTACTATGGCGCCTATGCTGCCGAACAGCAGCACGCCGCTACCAAGGCCGAAGGCCACAAGCTCTATAGCCAGAAGCAAAAAACCGAGCGCCAGCCAGAAGCCAGCCTGATTGGCTAGAAACATCTGCATCAGCTGTTGTTCGTGTTGAGACCGGCAGAATTCATCGCAGCAACGACCGCCATGCTCTGTGCGACAACACTGCCAGCTTCTGATTTTTCGGCATCCATCAACACGATTGTGGATTGTTTGGCAATCGCTTCCTTCGCGCTGATGGCGCGCGTTGCAAGATCCAGCTGTACCGCTTTTTGCCCTTCTGCTGTGGCCGCTGCCTGACCGACCGTAGCAAGTGCTTCTGCCTGAGCGATCGCGACGGTTCTTATCGCTTCAGCCTCACCTTGCGCTTCCAGAATCTGTTCTTCTCGTTGTGCCTCTGCGGCAAGAACGATTGCCGCTTTCTGACCCTCGGCAACGTTAATGGCAGACTGACGCTCACCTTCGGACTCGAGTACGGTGGCACGCTTGTCCCGTTCGGCTTTCATCTGCCTTTCCATGGCTTCCAAAACACTTTGCGGTGGTGTGATGTCCTTTATCTCATAACGCAGGCAAGTGGTTCCCCAGGCTTCTCCGGCCTCGTTGATGGCGGCCACAATGGCGTGGTTCAGCACTTCTCGTTCTTCAAACGTCTTGTCCAGAGACATCTTGCCGATTTCGGATCGCATCGTCGTCTGGGCAAGCTGTGTTACACCGAAGATATAGTTATCGATACCGTAGCTGGATTTTTCGGGATCAATGACCTTGAGATAGAGCACGCCGTCAACAGTCAGTGTGATGTTGTCTTTGGTGATGGCGGATTGCGATGGCACATCCAGCGCGAGCTCCTTGAGTGAAACCTCGTAGGCAATACGATCAATGAAAGGAAAGATGAATTTAAGCCCCGCGGTCAGTGTTGTACGGAACTTGCCGAAACGCTCCACCACATAGGCGGTGTTTTGCGGGACGAATTTTACCGAAGAATTGAGAATAAGGACCAGTACGATGGCCAGTCCTATCCAGAAAATTGATGCTGCGTTGAAGAACGAATCCATGAACTCTGTATACCCGTGAGGCGATAGCGTTGACTGCTTATTGATAAAACAATGGCGACTAATATGTGTAAATTCAATAGATTGCTGTTACGCGGTGATGGTACTTACCCCCAAAATGTCTATTACTTTCAATTACCGCTCGCAACGCGTACACGGTAGCGCTGGGCTCATCAACTGCCATTTGTCAGCGCTAACCGCGGTTGAGATAAGGAATCTGCTGCCTTAGGTAAGTAGTTGTTCAGGATGTCGCGCACATGCCTGACAGAGCCGTAAACTCGACAATGGACCCAGCTGCAGAACGTAGCTACACCAGAACCTGCGTCTGCCTCCAGTGCAACGGCATCACGATCATTTCGCCGTAAATCCCCCATCCACATACAGCACCTGTCCGGTCATGTACCCACTGGCTGCCGAGCACAAAAACAGGGTAGGGCCACTCAGATCCTCAAGCTCGCCATTTCTACCGATACACGTTTGCTTTGCGTTTGCGGCCGCCTTGGCTTCATCGTCGAAAACCGCCTGTGTCAGCTCGGTTGGAAAAAATCCCGGTGCAATGGCATTGGCCCGAACACCGGCAGGAGACCACGCTTCAGCCATGGCGCGAGTAAGCTGCGCAACACCGCCCTTTGATGCGCCGTAGGGCATGCTGTTGGCAAAGGCACGTACGGATTGTAGCGACGCAATATTGATGATAGTGCCATCGCCCTTCATACCCTCAACCAGTGCACGGCTGAGAAAGAAGGGCACTGTCAGATTCAGATTGAGCGTCTGATTCCAGCTCTTTGCCGTTATCTGTTCGGCAGGTTCGCGGAAGTTGACGCCGGCTGCATTGATCAATCCATTGGGAGCGCCAAAGGGTTCGCTGAGCTGGGCAGCCAGTGCATCAAAATCCTCTACGGCATTCAGATCACAACATACACTGTGCACTTTCGCTGCGGGCGTTGTGCTTTGGAGGGTGTCTGACAATGCCTCCAGCGCATCCTTGCGCCTGGCTATTAATACAACACTGGCACCAGCCTCGACCAGCACGGAGGCCATGTGTTTGCCAATACCCGAAGAGGCGCCAGTGACCACCACCAAGCGCCCTTCCACACTGAATCTCTGGAGTGCCTGATTCATGTTACTTACGATGCACCGGTGAGATCAAAGTTCTCTTTTGGAAAGTATTTGGCGAGTCGGACATCTGCTGTGCGAGCATGTCCTTCCATGCCTTCAAGACGTGAAATGCGAGCACAGGCCTGACCGATATCACGGTTTGCTTCGCGTGTGGATCTCTGCCAGGTGACGGTCTTGATGAACTTGCCCACTGACAGGCCGCCCGTGTAGTTTGCAGCGCCCTTGGTAGGAAGCACATGATTCGGACCGGATACTTTATCACCGTAGGCAACCGTGGTTTCTTCACCCAGAAACAGCGAGCCGTAGTTGCTGAGTGCTTCCAGCCACCAATCAAGATCGTCTGCCTGCACTTGCAGATGTTCTGACGCGTAGCTGTCTGAGACTTGAACAGCTTCTTCACGCGAATCGCACACCATGATTTCGCCATACTCTTCCCAGGCAATAGCTGCATTGTCGCGGTTCAGTTCGGGCAAATCAGCAATAAGTGCAGGAATGCGTTCAGCGACATCAAGCGCCAAGGCTCTATCGGTGGATATCAACCAGACGGGTGAATTGTAGCCGTGCTCTGCCTGACCCACCAGATCGGATGCAACGATGGCAGGATCAGCAGTGGCATCTGCAATTACCATGCTCTCTGTAGGACCTGCGAACATGTCAATACCCACGCGACCAAACAGGATACGCTTGGCTTCGGCGACGTACTGGTTGCCAGGACCTGCCAGAACGCGTGCGGGCGAGGTGCCAAAGAGGCCAAATGCCATCGCGGCAATGCCCTGAACACCGCCCAGGTTCAGAATGGTGTCCGCTCCGCAGACATCCAGCGCATACAAAACAGCCGGGTTCATGCCCACACCCGGTCGTGGTGGTGAGCAGGCCGAGACGTGTTTGACGCCAGCTACTTTCGCTGTGGTGGCGGTCATGATGGCGGATGCCACATGGGAATAGCGGCCACCGGGGGCGTAGCAACCTGCAGCGGACACCGGAATCTGTTTTTGACCCGCAATCAGACCGGGCAGGATTTCAACCTGCGTATCGGTGATGCTGGCAAACTGCGCCTCGGCGAAACGCCGGACATTGTCGTGCGCAAAACGAATATCGTCCTTGAGCCGCTGGTTAACCAGCGAATGTGATGCTGCCCTTTGTTCAGCGCTGACAACAATCTCGCCCTCGAACTTGTCCAGCTTGGACGCGTAGCTGCGAACGACATCTTCACCGCCGGCTTCGATTTCGTCCAGCATCGACTGGACGGTTGCTTTGACGTCTTGCTCGCCGGTAGTGGCAGATTTTGCAGCTTTTTTCAGATATTCCATGATTTGTGTGGGCTCAGTAGAACGACGTAATTCGCCAGTTTGTGGATTGTAAGCGCATACATTGTGTAAACTCAAGCACAATGAGCATATTTTTTTAGTGATAATTCGGCCCTATGCCCACGCAGACTGATGTAGCCAAGCTGGCTGGCGTATCCACCGCGACCGTATCGCGTGTGATCAATTCACGCGGTGTTGTGACCGAGGCGGTACGCCAGCGTGTGCAGAGTGCTATCGACGCTTTGCAGTATGTTCCGCATGCCAGTGCGCGTGCGCTGGCGCTTCAGCGCAGCGGGACGCTGGGTGCCATCATTCCGACCCTGAACAACGCCATTTTTGCTGAGGGCATCAACGCGTTTGAACGGGCTGCACAGTCGCGCGGGTACACGTTCATTCTGTCGGTATCTCACAATGATCGCGTTCAGCACGCAGAGCAGGTCATACGCATGATCGAGCGAGGGGTCGACGGTTTGTTACTGGTGGGTAACGATCATGAACCCATGGTTTTCGAGCGCCTTGAAAAGGCTGCAGTGCGACACGTGTGCACATGGGTCTTTGATGCCCGGGCACGTGCGCCCAACATCGGTTTTGATAATGTGCATGCCATGCACGAGGTGGTTGACCATCTACTGGCACTGGGTCATCAGAATATTGGTGTGCTGGCTGGTCGATCGGCTCATAACGATCGGGCACGCGAGCGTGTGCAAGGTATAGTCAGTCGGTTGAATCATCATGGTGTGGCGTTGCCTGCACAGCGTATCGTCGAGGTTGCCTATTCATTGCGTGAAAGCCGTGAAGCATTCTGGAAACTGATTGACAACGATATATCAGCGATTGTCTGTGGCAATGATGTGATAGCTCAAGGTGCTTTGCTGGAAGCCCTGAAAATGGGTTTGGCAGTGCCCAAAGATTTGTCTATTGTCGGGTTTGACGATCTGGAATTATCGGCTGAACTGTACCCTGCGTTAACCACTGTTCACGTTAACGCTCAGCGTATGGGTGAGTGTGCGGCCCATGCGCTGATTGATGCTGTCGAGAATAAAACCCATGTGCAGAGTCAACAGCTTGATACCCATCTGGTGGTGCGTGAAACCACCGGTGTTTGTGCGGCCGTAAACACCGTAAGGCATGAGCTTAACGAATCAGACAAGCTCGTGATCTGAACGTTATCGCCTGTCTGATCAACATCTGGTCGAGACCAGATTAGGAAACAGCAGCCTCCTAGTCCTACTGTGTTATTAAAAAAATAGACTATATAAAGTCATGTGT
>CAYGSW010000030.1:0-7253 GCA_964352535.1 uncultured Granulosicoccaceae bacterium
CAAAATCTCACACCCTCGCGGGGCCGCCTTCGGCCTCGATCGTTATTCTCGGACAAGCTCCTAGCCGCTAAACCAGTTACCATAATGTGTGTTGTACGTTCCGGATGGAAAATCGCCCACTGTCTTAGAGTACCGCTGAATTGTGTAAAAATGCTGGTAGAGGCGTGCTAAATTGGTAGCTATCGACAGTTGACATTGAAATTAGTCATGATCGCAAAACTCGTCCTGTCGGCTCAGCTGCTTGCGTTATCAGGGCCATTGCTGGCTCAGGCGCTTCCTGCTCATCAATTGCAGAGTCCATGGTACCGGGATGGTCAAACGCACATCGCTGAGCGCTTAAGCACGCAAGAGCAGTCAGCCGGCACAGCCAAGGCTCGCAATGTCATTTTGTTTGTCGGTGATGGCATGGGAATCTCCACTCTGTCGGCAGCGCGAATACTGGGTGGTCAGCGTGCTGGCAATACCGGCGAGGAGGCGAGTTTGAGCTTCGAGCGCTTTGTCCACAGCGCACTGGTCAAAACGTACAACGCGGATGCGCAGATTGCTGATTCTGCTGGCACCATGAGCGCCATGATGTCGGGCATTAAAACCAATGCAGGTGTTTTAGGGGTGAATGCATCGGTGCTCAGGGGCAATTGTCGGCTGGTGGCGGGTAACGCGATGGTCAGTGCGCTGGATCTTGCTGAGATCAAGGGCATGGCGACAGGCATCGTGACCACAACACGGGTTACCCACGCCACACCAGCCGCAACGTATGCAAAATCTGCTGACCGTGGCTGGGAAGATAATTCAGATCTACGTGCCGATGTCATTGAACAGGGATGTGAAGATATTGCTTCACAGCTGATCAACTTTGAAGAAAATCTGGAGAAGCGATTTCCCAACGCTGATGTCGATGGCATCGATGTGGTCTTTGGCGGTGGTCGACGTCACTTCCTGCCAGACACTGCAGACGATGTGCAATCCTACCTGTACGGGCAAGATACTGGCGACAGAACAGACCGTCAGAACCTGATTGCCCAGTGGCAGGAAAAATACACCGATGCTCAATATGTGTTCGACAAGCGCGGGCTTGATGCGCTGCGCCAGAACACGCGTGGTCCCGTGTTAGGGCTCTTTAGTGATTCACACATGCGGTACGAGGCTGACAAGACATCTGACGAAGGTGTGCAGCCGACATTGACCGAGATGGTTGGATCAGCCATCAAGCTGCTGCAAAACAACACCAATGGTTTTTTACTCGTGGTTGAATCTGGTCGAATCGATCATGCACATCATGCCGGTAATGCCTATAACGCATTGAACGAGACACTGGAGCTTTCTCGAGCTGTGTCGCTGGCTCAGCAAATGACACAAGCTGCTGACACACTGATTATCGTCACAGCTGATCACAGTCATGTAATGACATTTTCAGGTTACCCGAAGCGCGGTAATCCGATTCTCGGCAAAGTGGTATCGGCTGGTAGCAGCAGCCCGGTGTTGGCTGACGACAATCTGCCCTACACCACGCTGGGCTACGCCAATGGTCCGGGGTTCAAGAACTATGGCGATAACAACAATGCTGACAGAGCCTACAACGACCCCATTGTCGGTGGCAGACACAATCTGGCGTTGGTGGATACACAAGCGCCCGGCTTTCATCAAGAGGCATTGGTACCGCTGATAGCCGAGACGCATGGTGGGGAAGATGTATCGGTTCATGCTACCGGGCCAGGGGCTTTTCGTGTTCAGGGGACTCTGGAGCAGAACGTTATCTTTCACATTATTGACAAGGCTCTGGGTTTGACTCAATGACTACGACGTCAACAATGACGATGTCAACGTCGATTCAAACAGGATTGCTGTTGCTGGTGGCTTCTCTGAGTGCGCTGCTTGGCGCATGTTCTGACGCTCCGGAATCAAGGCGTGTAAATGACGGTATCGGGGCAGCGGATGTCGAGCTGCCAGCGGTACTGACAGACAGCACAATGCTCAGTAGCATGATGTCCGATGAAGCCTTCATCGACGCTACCCGAGTCGTTGACAACGCCGTGTTGCCTTTGGCAACGCGTGGTGCGGCGCGAAACATCATTCTGTTCGTCGGTGATGGCATGGGCATTTCTACCGTGACCGCAGCCAGAATACTTGAAGGTCAGCTTCAGGGTAAAAAGGGTGAGGAGAACGTGTTGAGCTGGGGTGCCATGCCATTTGCCGGTATGGCCAAGACATACAACGTCAATGCTCAAACCGCTGATTCTGCAGGTACCATGACGGCCATAATGACCGGCGTAAAAACCGATGCTGGCGTACTGAGTGTGAATGAAGATGTTGAGTTCGATCGCTGTCTTTCACAATCAGGTAACGAACTGATCGGTGCGCTGGAGCTTGCTGAAATAGCCGGTATGTCGACAGGTATCGTCAGCACCGCCCGTCTGACCGATGCAACGCCTGCCGCAACTTACGCCAAGTCTGTAAATCGTGACTGGGAGAACAATGCGGTGATGCCAGAAGAGGCTCTGGCGCAAGGTTGTACCGACATTGCATCACAACTGATCAGTTTTGAGGCTCGGCTCGAAGCACGTTATCCAGGCCTGGACGTTGATGGCATTGAAGTGGCCATGGGCGGTGGGCGAAGGAATTTTCTGCCTGACTCTGCCGTGTTTAATAGCAACGATACGCAAAACCCCGTAGAGGGCACGCGCACTGATGGGATTGATTTGACCGCGCAGTGGCAATCACAGTATCCACAGGGTGTATACGTGACGGACACTGCAGGGTTCGATGCTATCAACGCGAACGTTGCGCAACATGTTCTGGCGTTGTTTGATGAATCGCACATGGAATATGAAGCCAATCGTGCGAACGATCTGGCCGGTGAACCGAGCCTTGCGCAGATGACCACCAAGGCTATTGATGTGCTGGATAACAATCCACGTGGGTATTTTCTATCTGTTGAGGCTGGCCGAATCGATCATGCTCATCACGCAGGAAGTGCCTATGGTGCTCTAACGGAAACCATCGCTTTTTCAGAAGCTGTGCAGGCAGCCATTAATGCAACTGACCCGGCTGATACCTTGATCATCGTAACGGCCGACCACAGCCACGTATTCACCGTGGGTGGTATTGCAAAACGCGGTAATCCGATTCTGGGATTTTCTGTCGGCATTGGCCAGAACACCCCGACCCTTGCTGAAGACGGACTTCCCTATACAACGCTTGCCTATGCCAACGGTCCGGGATTCAGGAATTTCGGCAACACTACCGATTTCAATGAAACGTACCTGGTGCAAGCCGATCCGGGTCGCAAGGATCTTGCCTCGGTCGATACAGGTTCCAGTGGGTTCCATCAGGAAGCCATGGTGCCATTGAGTGCTGAAACTCACGGTGGTGAGGACGTCGGTATCTATGCTCAAGGCCCAGGAGCATCACTGATTACCGGTACGATTGAACAGAGTGTGATATTCCATGCGATGGAGTTTGCTGCAGATCTTGCCGGTCGTGCAAACAGCGCATTGAATGCACAATAGTTTACACACGACGTTGCATTGACTGTGTTTTGATACGTTATGATCAGAAAATCTCGAAAGTTTGCAGCCGGCCTGTCGCTTTTTTTTGCGATGAGTGTTGCGCCATGGGCTCATTCGGACACGGTTATTGTCAGCGTAGCAGAGCTGGATGTCGCCATTGCTCAACTATCGGATAATCCGGATGCCATCGAGCGTATGGTGCTTGAGCGTATTAATGATTCGCTGACAGAAGCAGACTTGCAGCTCAGTGAGGGTGAGCTGGTATTTTCACAAACCAGCGAAAATCTGATTGAAGACAACAGCTGTACACGCACAGAAGTAAGACGCATGACGACCACTGCTGCACTAGCGTCGAATACATCATTGTCTTTTACATTTTCATCACTTAACGATCCTGTTGAAATCGATGTCAGCATTGTGGCTGACGTTGCTGCACTGGGTCGGGCCAAGCAGACCATTGGCTTCAGACTGGGACGGTGTCAGGAATTGGCAGAAGACAATTTCACGTTCAGTGCCAATGGACAGGTTGATTTATCCTTGCGTTTGACACTGGTTCTGAACCCTGTGCTTGAGTCCGGACTACAGCGTCTGGTTCTGCGTCCTGTTATTTCGTTTAACGGCACTCTTGTTACTCGCAACGTGCGTGTGGATGTCGATGATTCTCTCATCAAAGTAGCGCTAGAAAGGATTCTTGAAAACGAGATTGATGATGCACTAACCACCAGCGAACTGGTAAATGCATTAGACAGGTTGAATACAAGTCTATCTGACAGATTGGCAGAGGAGCTGGACGAGGGGCTACTGGTTGTGGATTTACCAACGCCGACCGATGAGCAAGTGTCTCGTCTGTACACGCTGTTGTCCCCTGATGGCGATTTCTCATTGTCATTAGGCTATTTGAGAATCAAGCGAATTGAGCTTCTTGCCGCATTGCTGACGGGTGACGATGAGCAGTTGCGACATCTCGTCAGCACGGCTGCACAGTGTCAAGCTGCAGGGATTCTGAAAACTTCATTGCAGGCTGCACCGGTGTACCAACTGTCTGACGAGGGATGTGCACGCGTTACTGATAATCAGCTTAACAACGACAGTTTTGTAGGTATGCTACACAGCGATCCACAGTGCCAGACGCAGTTTGATTTTCTGCCTGGCGATACATCGGCCTACTGTGCTTACGTGCTGGACACTGAACGATTGGGAAATGCTGCGGCCAGTACTGACACGCTTGATCGCTGGACCTTATCGCCTGGCACAGGCTTTGACATCGGGGCGCTATCGTTAAATGGTCTTGAGCAGCCTTACACACAGCGCGTTGCCTACAAGCAGATTGACACCGATCAGGGTCAATGCTCGCTGGAAATGCGTATCCACACGGTGATGCCTGATGCCATTGATCTTGAGCAACCGGTGGGAGACGACACCATCACGATGGCACCAGCGCAGAGTCTCAGACCGTTAATTGCGTTTCATGGCGGTAGCTGGCAGCGGCGATCCTCCGGTGCGCTAGGTATCGAGGCGGTAGCCACTCAGTTTGCCAACGAAGGCTTTGTGGTGTTCGCCCCGTTCTATCGGTTGATTGGTAGCGAAGAAGGTAACGCAGCTTGCAACGATGCCACGCTGAGTGATGTGCTGGCTGATGCTCACGATGCGCTTGACTGGGTACAGACAAACGCTGCCCGATATGGTGCACAAGGAAAACCGGTGCTCTTCGGACAGTCTGCCGGTGGGCATATGTCAGCCGTGTTGGCCGTAGAGCGTCCAGATGAAATAGCGAGTGCTGCCTTGTTTTATGCGCCCACAGACTTTACCGAATTTGCCGAGCAGATACTCTCCGGGCAGATCGATAGCCAGACAGGTCAGGATATTCTTGAGACTGTTGTAGGTCAGACACTGGACACGCTTGATCTGAATGCCGCGATTATCCGGCGCAACACTCTGACCACACGCATTGTTGAGGATGGCATTATTACGCCACCTTTATTTCTGTTGCATGGCATGAACGACACGGTGTTGCCATTCAATCAATCCGTGCGTTTGTGCGATGCGCTTACGGGTAATCCAGACGCAGGACCCGCAGCTGATGCGCTCATCAGCTCTGCCGATGATCCACTCAAGCGAGTGATGAGCTGCGGGTTTGACGGCAGTGAACTGCACTTGATTACCGAAGGCGAGCATGCGCTGGATCTTTGTATCGCTGAGGAGCTATGTCTTGCGGGTTCTCCAGACAGTGCGCAGAAAACCGCCGAGTCAGTGCAAAGAATGCTGGATTGGTTTGGCGAGATGGATGCAAGGCAGATCGAACTGGCAGCCTTGAATGATGGAGGCAATGCGGGTGGTCAAGTGGTGACCACAAGTGGGGGTGCCTTGGCAGGAAAGGCGTTGCTGTTGTTGTTACTGATGGCTTGCGGCCGCTATGGTTCAGGAATATTCACAAGGCAGGCCACCAACAACAAGCAGCCATGGCTCAGCCTATTAGGCTGTTCGAAAGATCGCACTCTCGAGTGATCGCATATCCGCGGATAGCCTCTTAACTTGCCGAAAGTCCGCGCAAGCGTTCAGATCGTCGTCGTAGCATCTCCAGCACTGTTAGCAGAATGATGGACAATGCCACCATAATAGTTGCAACCGCCAGAATGGTGGGTGAGATCTGTTCTCGCAGTCCGGTGTACATCTGCCACGGAAGGGTTTTCTGAGCAGCGGAACCTAGAAACAGCACAACCACCACTTCGTCGAACGAGGTGATGAAAGCAAACAGCGCGCCTGATACAACGCCTGGAATAATCAGCGGCATTTGTACTTTGAAGAACGTGGTGAGTGGATCCGCGCCCAGGCTGGCTGCTGCGCGGGTCAGTGAGCGATCAAAGCCCACCATGGTGGCAGTTACTGTGATGATGACGAACGGTGTACCAAGCGCTGCGTGCGCCAGCACGACACCCCAGTAAGTGCCTTGCAGGCCGATGCGAGAGTAGAAGAAGTACATGCCAGCTGCTGAGATAATCAGTGGAACGATCATCGGCGATATCAGGATGGCCATGATGGTCCGCTTGAACGGCACGTGGCTTTGTGAAAGTCCGATGGCTGCCAGTGTGCCCAATGCGGTGGCAATGATGGTGGCTGCAGGGGCAATGGTAAATGAGTTTCTCAGCGCATTCTGCCAGTCACTACTGGAGAAAAAATCCTGATAGTGCTGCAGCGAATATCCCTCAGGCTTTAATGCCAGCATTTCCGGCGTGAACGTGAAAAAATTCTGTGCATTGAATGACAACGGAATAATCGTGATGATCGGCGCAACCAGAAAAAACAGGATAAAGCCGCAAATACCGTAGCGAAACGTGTAGTGCCAGATACGCTGACCGGTGGATGCATAGGGAGGCAGGCTACTCATTGGCGTTATCCCAGTTTCACGTTGTCAATGCCTACGACACGATCGTAGGCCCAATACAAGGCAAGTACCATCACCAGCAAGACAGTGCCCAGAGCAGCCGCCAGCCCCCAGTTCAGCGAAGAGCTGATGTGGTAGGCAATCCGGTTTGATATGAAGACGCCACTGGTGCCGCCAACCAGTTCTGGTGTTATGTAATAACCGATGGACAATATGAACACCAGGATGGATCCAGCGCCAATGCCGGGGATGGTATTCGGAAAGTAGATGCGCCAGAACGCCAGCGAATCACTGGCACCCATGGACTTGGCAGCTCGCATGTAGGTGGGTGAAATAGTTTTCATCACCGAGTACAGTGGCAAGAT
>CAYGSW010000030.1:7263-19193 GCA_964352535.1 uncultured Granulosicoccaceae bacterium
AACGGCAGTAGTATGTGTGTCATGGCAATGATGGTGCCTGTCATGTTGTTTATCATCACCAGGCGGCCTGCATTGTCGATGAGTCCGATCCAGACGAGTAGGTCGTTGATCACACCTTGCTGCTGCAACAGCACTTTCCAGGCGCTGGTTCTCACCAGCAGAGATGTCCAGAACGGCAGTAACACAAGGATCAGAACCATGTTGGAGGTGCGCACAGACAGCGTGGCCAGCAAGTAGGCAACGGGATAGCCCAGCAGAATGCAGCTGAGCGTAATGATCAGGCTGATGGCGATAGTGCGCAGGAACAACAGAACGTAAATTCGCTCGTTTGCGGGTTTGCGCTCGATGCCTTCGGCGGTGCGTTCTGCGTCAACAGAGGCTAGAAAATAGCTGTCAACAATTGGGGGTGACAGGCGTTGTATTGCTTGCCAGTTCTCTATTTCGATCCAGCCATCATCAACGTCTGCAAATTGCTCTTTGAAACCTTCAGCGGGAATATCGGGCAATTGCGCACTGATGCCTGCGAACAGATCGGCTGCATCGTTCTCCAGTTTTTGCAGGGTCGCGGTATCGAGCTTGTTCAGATCGTGATACAGCCGTGAATAGGTAAAGCCGTGGGGCACGATGGACGTCGGATCTACATCGTCGCCTTCCTCACTGGCTACCCAGCGACTCCAGTTTTGCCATGATTGTGCGGCGCCTGGGAACGTTGTCGCAAACCCGGGCAACGCGCGCAAGCTTGTCCAGGCATCAGGTGATTCCCACACCGGATTCATGGCAACAAGGGCTTCCATGGCAGCGGTGTTGTCAAAGCGTTGTATGCGTCTACCCGTCTTTCTGAAAACACTGGATATGCCGGGCTGATCGTAGTTGATGCGACTACCCAGACGCGTATGACGCTTAAGCTCCTGCGCCAGCATGAGGTCATCGGCAAGGGCTGCGTAGACGGATTCGTCGGGAAGCTCGTTGCTGGTGGCGTCCCAACCTGCCAATTCGGTGACTGTGCCGGGCAGGGTTTGCTCAACAATTGTATTCTCAACTGATCGAAACAGCATATCGCCAATCGGCAGTACAAAACTGACGATGACAAAACCAAGCAGTGGAAGAATCAGAAGAAAGGCACGAAGTTTATCGCGACGCAGGGCTTTTGCAAGACTGGCCTTGAGCGGTTTGCCGTCTTTCGTCAAAGGTGCCGACGTGCTTTCGGCGGCCTTTGCAGTAAGCTGATCGGTCATTTCTGCTTGCATGTTCGCGGACAAAGACGACTCCCTACGCGTGGTTGGATCAGAAGGCCTTGCATCCGAGAGTGGTTGCAAGGCCCGTTTGGTACTACATGATCAGACGTTTACCGGCTCACTGTGCCAACCAGGCCTGAAACTTTGCGTCAAGATCGTCGCGGTTGTCAGCCCACCACTCGTAGTTGTACAAGAACGTGTTCTGGGCATTGTTCGGATCCGTAGGCATGTGAGGCGCCATGTCGATGCCCAGCTCAGCATGCTGACCTACCAATGGAGCCGATGATGCACGGGCAGGGCCGTAGGAAATATATTTGGCCTGATCTGCCAGACGCTGAGTGTCCGTTGCGAACTTGATGTAGTGCAAAGCACGGTTGGTGCGCTCTTCACTCATACCGGTAGGAATGATCCAGCCGTCCAGGTCGAATACCTGAGCATCCCACAGCATGGCGATTGGCTGATTCTCTTCTTCGATAGCAGCGAACAGACGACCGTTGTAGGCAGAGCTGATCACAACTTCACCATCAGCCAGTAATTGTGGAGGCTCAGCACCAGCAGACCACCAGACGACGTCATCCTTGATGGTTGCCAGCTTGTCCAGTGCTTGCTGGACGCCTTCATCGGTTGACATCACGTCATACACATCGTCTTTGGCAACGCCGTCACAGATAAGCGCCCATTCCATGTTGTTGATAGGCCGCTTTTCCAATGCGCGCTGGCCTGGAAAGGTTGCTGTGTCAAACACAGCACAGACATCTTCAGGTGTTGCGCCACCCCAGGCTTCTACATCCGTTCGATAACCGAATGTCGTTGAATAGACGATTTGGGGAACGAAACAGTCAGAGACGAGCAGGTCGCCAAAATCTTCAGAGGCTGGTGTGCCATCAGGAGCAGGTGCAAGTTGAGCATCAGCATCAATCTCCATTGCCAGACCCTCATCACACAGGCGTATGGCGTCGGATGCTACCGCATCGACCACGTCCCAGCTGATGTTGCCGGCTTCGTTCATGGCTCGAAGCTTTGCTACGCCTTCGGCGGCAGAGTCATCGTTGATGATTTCAACGCCCGTTAGTGCGGCGTAGGGCTTGTGATAGGCCTCGTTTTGCGAGTTGGTGTAGGCACCACCCCAAGACACTATCGTCATGGTATCGGAACAGTTCTCGCACTCTGGAAGTTCATCCATGGCGCTGGCAACTGTAGCCACCGCACTGAGTGCAAACAGGCCAGTTAATCCGGCTGTGAATTTCATGTTGAGAATCCTCTTTAATGGTTGTACTTGATAATGGTTGTACTTAAATGTTGTGTAACGTTGCTGAGTTGAATAAATTTCAGCGACGAGTACACGGGCTGACGTAAGCCGATACCGCGTTGCTTACAGTGTGGATTCGTAGTCTTGTCGGAACTGCGCGCACTGCCCTTTCCAGGGTGGTGCATATACGGATTCGATTACGACTCCACCACTAATCAACCGGATCAAGCGCCTTTGCATCTGCAGCGCTCCATCCGAGTTGGTAGTTTTGTCCGGCCACGGGTGCCACTTTACGGCCACCGTTAGGCACTTTTACGATGAATTCGTCATTGCCAGCTACTGACATGACGATCCTGAGATGATCACCCAGATACAGCACCTCAAGAACGCGCCCTTCAAGAATATTTTCGCGCGTGTTGTCTGGTGATAGTTCGATGCGTTCTGGTCGCAGTGATATGGTCGCCCGGGAACCAACCGCATCGACATTAACAGCCTCGGCGCTTACCTGGGTGCCATCATCAAGTGTCATGGCGCATTGATCGCCGCTGATGTCGGTGACAACGCCTGAGAGCTTGTTGTTTTCTCCAATGAACTGCGCAACGAAAGAGTTTTGCGGGCTTTCATAGAGTGCGTCTGGCGGCGACAGCTGCTGAATAACGCCGTCCTGAAACACCGCTACCCGATCGCTCATCGTCAAGGCTTCGGTCTGGTCGTGGGTGACATAGACAACGCTAACCCCAAGACTTTCATGAATGTGCTTTATCTCGTACTGCATTTGTTCGCGCAGCTGCTTGTCCAGGGCTCCCAGAGGTTCATCCATCAGCACCAGATCAGGATCGAAGACCAGCGCCCGCGCTACCGCCACACGCTGTTGTTGTCCGCCGGAAAGCTGTGCCGGTCGTCTGTTGCCAAATGCACCCAGCTCAACCATATCGAGTGCGCGTTTGACTTTCTGTTCACGCTCGGCCTTGCCCATTTTCCGAATTTCCAGTGGGAATGCCAGATTTTCGGCAACACTCATGTGAGGGAACAGGGCATAGTTCTGGAACACCATGCCAATACCCCGCTTGCGCGGCGGAACATTGTTGATCGGTTTGTCGTTAAGAAAGATTTCCCCATGCGTGGCGGGTTCAAAGCCTGCAAGCATCATCAGGCAAGTGGTTTTACCTGAACCAGACGGGCCCAGCATGGTGACAAATTCACCAGGCGCTATGTCGAGGTTTAGATCCTTGACGACCAGGACCACGCCGTCGTAGCTCTTCTGTACATGCTCGAAACGCACAGCAGCGCCTCGAACATTCGTTGACGCGTGAACGGATGAACTCATCAAATACCCTTAATTCGCGTTGACCCCTGAGCGTTGAAGTACAGAATACGTACCGCATGCTAAGGCGCATCTCCATACGGCTGGAGCATGATTGTTACAAACGATGATCTGTCACACACCCGAGCGTCTCGACTTGCAAACGGCAAATGCCACTATCTGCACTGAGTCTGATCTTCGCCTAACTGGATCTTCGTTTAGTTGCACTACCATACCTGTAAGTGCTGGCGCTTTACAATCTTCGGTAAAAAACACCCCACCCGCCTTTGTGCATCAGTGATGGTGTCGACACGCAGCTCTTGTGCGGATCAATGCGTGCGCGGGTCCGGTGTTCAGTGCCTGCAACAGGCCAGACTGAAAATCTTTCGTTACATTTATGCACAATGTTGCCGACAGCATCGGGCGGCATTCTGCCTGGATGCCACAAAAGCGAAAACAGGCAGTCCCGGCTTCAAGCGTTTTCACTGGATAGCTCACGGGTGTCGTGTTCTGCCTCATCACGCGTCATGACCATATAATCGAGAAGCTCCAGCAGCGCTGCGTCCGAAACGGGTTTTTGCAACATGAGAAGCTGCGGATAGTTTTGAGCAAGATCGCCATCACAAATGGATTCTCCGGTCACCACAGCAATGGGAAGCGTCGGATCCTGTATTGAATCCACAACGGCAAGTCCTGAGTCTCCATCCTGCAGACGCAGATCGACAAGCAGGGCATCCGGGTGGTTGTCTGATAGAAAATCGATAGCTTCCGCAGAGGACTCGCTGATGGTCACCCTTGCCCCATAGGTTTCGAGAAAGGCCGTCACGCTGTTCTGCACGGCGGTTTCATCATCAACAAGATGCACCCAGAAGCCGTGAGGCAAGGAAGTGGTGTGGCAGGAGTTTTCCAGAATCTTGTCTGCTAGAGGATTCAGCGCGTTCGAGTCGCAGCGTTGCAGTTTGATAGTGACCGTCGTTCCCTCTCCAACGCTGGAGTCAAGACTCAGTTCGTGATCCAGCGTAGTGATCAGCCGCTCGACTATCGACAGGCCCAATCCCAGGCCCTTTGCCTTGTCACGAGTGTGGTTGGAGACCTGATAGAACTCTTCGAACACTTTGTCGCTGTCGCCGGTGTCGATTCCGATACCGGTATCGACAATCGATAGCATCACATCAGCGGAGCGTATCTGTGCCTGAATTCGAACCGAGCCCTGGTGGGTGTATTTAATGGCATTGCCGCACAAGTTACGGATAATTTGTGCCAGCATGGCCGCATCTGTCATCACGTACAACGAAGTCGGCACTTCGTTGATCAATTCGATGTGCTTGTCTTCTGCCAGTTTGCTCATTTCACCCATCAGGGTTTGGGCAAGTTGGTAGAGGTCCACGCTTCTGATGTCGGGTTTGACGCTGCCTGAGTCCAGTTCTGAAATATCAAGCAAGGAATTGAGTTGGGAGGACAGCGAGGTGACCGCGATGCTCATGTTGTCGACGATGTCCCGGGTTCTCTCATCCAGTGGCGCGTTTCGCAGCGCACCGCTGAAAAGGTTCAGTACATGGACAGGTTGGCGAAGGTCATGGCTGGCCGCAGCTATGAAACGTGTCTTGGACTGGCTGCTGGTTTCTGCTGCCTGCTTGGCATCTTCGGCATGATGCAAAGCATCGGACAGGCGTTGCGATTGCTCTTCCAGTTTGGTTGAGGACTCAATGGCCAGTGCATACATATCGAACATGAACTTGCCATTGCGAATCAGTGTAAAGGAAAGGATAAGTATGCAGACACTGACTATGAGGGCAAACAGAGTATTGATATCCTGCCCGGAATTGATGGCCCACATAACGCTTAATATGCCCAGTGGCGGACCGATGAATGCAATAAGCAGAGGAGGGTAGCCAATGTTAATGCTGTATGACGCGGTACACACACCGAGCATGATAGCCGTGAGCATGGCGCGCTCAAACAGGCCCACCGAATTGAAGAAAAACAGCACCGATGCGTAGCACACGCCCAGGATGACAGTCAGCACAGTGGACCACATTCTTTTTGAGAGATGGCTGAGCGAGTCGGATTGACGGATCAGTCGTAACAATACAACTCTGGTGATCACCGTGGTGCAGGTTAAAAATGCCCACAATTGCAACCAGAAGGCATCAACCTTTTCGTGTAGCAGGAAAAAGGTGAAGAGCACAGACAGCATTAACGGAATAACAGACCTTGCGGTGTTTCGGCAACAAATAGTCAGGAGTTGCTCACTGACTTTGTTTGAGATCCGTGGAACCGGCTGCATGCGGACAACTCACGTAAAGTACAAGTAGCGAGTATTACACAGCCAGCGTTGCCAATTCAGCTGTTCACGTGAATGGAACTTAAAAAATCGCTTGCACATTCATGCAAGGCAGCCAGCATTGCAGCTCGCTGCCTCACAGATTTTCAGTTATTGCCAGTTGTCTGATAGCTGGTTTTCAGTGGAATAGTCAAAATCCTGCCAATCTCGTGGCAGTCGATACCTGTCGAAATCGTCGCCATAAAGTGGGGATTTTTTGCCATGCTTGCTGGCCTTCGAGCGCCTGGATGAGCCACCTGAGATTTGAGCATTCAGGTATTGATCCATGTCGTCGTCAAAATCCAGATCGTCGCCAAAATCGTCTTCCAGAAAGTCATCAAGGAAGTCGGTGTGTGGTTGAGCTTTGTATGTTTTTCCCATGTCATTGATCCGATTGAGTGCGGCTGCACAGGGGAAATATCGGCCCAAGCGTATGCCGAGTCAATAGCGGTATCAGGTGTAAAAGCGACAAGATTTAGCTGATTGCGACGTCGCTCGCGTGAATTTTCTGACGCTGAGCAAATTACGGAATCACGACCGGGCTATTGCCTGTGTTTCATGGGTCAGATTGTCGATCTGCGGACAGTATGCCCCGTGCAGTAGGACCCACCCGGACAGCCATCACATGACAAAATTCATGACCAGCAGGCTGACAATCAGATAGAGGACGGTCATTACTCCGCCTACGCGCATGAAGTCAGCCACACTGTAGCCACCGGGCCCCATGATCAGTGCGTTGACCTGATTGGTGGGGATCAGAAACGCGTTAGACGTGGAAATTGCTACGGTGAGGGCGAACATCGCAGGGTCCGCTCCAATGCTCACAGCAATATTCACAGCCAGGGGAACCAGCAAGACTGTTGCCCCGATATTGGACATCACCAGCGTAAAAAATGTCGCAAGCCCTGCAATGACCGTTTGCATTACCCAGATAGGAACATCACCGATAAGTGCCAGAAGGTGGTGAGCAATCCACAAGGCCGCACCGGAATGATCCACGGCAATTCCCAACGGAATGAGGCAGGCCAGTAGAAACACTGTTTGCAGGCTTACGGCGTCGTAGGCCTCATCAATTGTCAGCACGCCCGAAAGCACCATGCCCAGGGCGCCCGCCAGCAAGGATATTGACAGGGTGTCAGTGAGCATGAACAAAAGCAGTGAAAACACAAAAAAGAAAATCGCCGGGCGAAGCTTGTGCGTGCGGATGTCTTCGTATTTGACGTCAGTGGCCACCACGAAATCACGGTTGGATTTCAGCTTGTGCAGATCTTTCCAGCTGGAATGAACCACCAGCGTGTCACCTGCCTGCAGCACGGTATCTCTGAAACCTCGGCTGATGATCTGATCCGCCCGATAGATTTGCATGATGTTGGTGCCAAAATTTCGACGTGGCTTGATGTCACCTATGGCTTTGCCCACCAGTGTGGACGCAGGCGGAATGACAACCTCACCGATGCCACTGTATTGTGGGTTCAGGACCTTGGCGAAGCGATCCGGTTCGCCCTTGAGTGTCCAGTGATATTCCTTGCAGAATGCCTCCACTTGCTCTCTATCGCCCAGCAGCCCCAAACGTGTATTGACCCAGATGGTCTCTTCGCGATCCGGTGGAATCTTGATAACGTCGCCGCTGTACAGGGCGAGCATGAACGGGGTTTTTTCGTATGCCTCTTCGACCTGATGGATGCTCATGCCCACCATGGGGCTGTCGACAGTTATCTGGGCTTCCAGCAGTTCGCCGCTGATGCCATACAAGCTTTCGAAATAGTCATCGGTGCGTGATGTGCGGTTACTGTCGGGATCGCCCTTGGGAAGAATGAAGCGACCAGCCAGAGCGAAATACAGTAATCCGGTGATGCTCAGAGCGATGCCGATGGGCAGCACGGAGAACAGGCTGAAGCTCTCCATTTGCAGGGATTCTGGAAGCTGGCGATTAGAAGACAGCAGCAGATCATTCAGGAGGATGAGTGGACTTGAGCCGATCATGGTGGCGGTACCGCCCAGGATGATGCAAAAGCCAACCGGCATGAGCAGTCGGGACATGGGAATTCCGGTTCGTGCTGAAACACGGCTGACGACAGGAAGAAAAAGAGCAGCCACGCCAATGTTCTGCATGAAGCTGGAGGCCAGTGCTGCGATACCGCTCATGATGGGACTGACTCGGCTTTCTGTTTTGCCACCAATGCTCAGTATCAGCTGTGCAAGGCGACCCATGAGACCGGTCTTGTCCAGGCCCCTGCCGATAATCATGACGCCGATGATGGAGATGACCGCATTACTGGAGAAGCCGGCAAAAAGCTCTGTAAGACTCAGAATGGGTTCGATGCCGGGAACTTTGGACAACAGGCCCAGAGTAACCATGATGATCAACGCGGCGACATCAACTCGCACCACCGAGAATGCAAACAGATAGACCGTCGTAGCAAGCAAAAATAGCACGAGTGCCATTTCTACCGTAAGCGCTACCGTCTCGGTCATTGCAGTTCTACAACGTGGGTGATGAGAGTGGAAAGGCCATCTGACAGGCGGACCACAACGGGCAAGGATGTTGTGGTTGGATTTCTGCCATAGGCATCTGTATGTGTGAATTCGTGAGCAAAAGCCAGACCACTGATGACATGTGGACATGCCAACCGTGAAACTTTCACAGAACCCACTATAGTCTAGCGTGTAAAAAGAACTTGCAAGAGTGTCCTAGTGTGAAATTACCGTGCCAGCTGGGATGTATTGGCTAGGCCAGTGCCCCGGGGACGGTGTGGATGATGACGGGCCAGCAGTCACTATTGATCAGAATTGAGCTGGAATGTCGCCATCAGTTGCCTGGATGGATGTCGTTTAATAAAGGTGCAGGTTGGTATCGCCCACGCGATTCGAAAACAGGTCTCGATCGGTATACCAGCCAGGCCCGAAAATTTAAAAAAAAAGGTTGTCACGCAAATCATGAAAATTCAGCTCGCCAGTACACTACCCTTTAGTCCCGTGCAGCTTGATGCTCGGCACAGCGAGCCGCGACGCACCGTAGGACAGTTGCATGGTGTCGAGAACGGGCGTGAATACCGTTTGCCGGTGTATCAGTTCCGTCACAGTGACAACGATGTTATTCATTATCAGGTGGATCTGTCCGAGCGGTTTGAGGTGGACACGACGCATGAATTATCTGCCACGGCAGCGAATGACAGCACCACCGCAGCATCGGGTGAGCTGGTGTGGATAGGGCACAATGACAACCTGAATTACAAGCCCTATGCATTTCTCGTGATGAACGCAATGACCCAACTCGTTGGTAACTGGGATGGCGTTGTATACCGCACCCCCAGCGGCGAGCGGCTTCGCGAGTCAGCCTTTCAAGCCACCCTGCAAATTGTTGACGCCTGTGTGTGCCCGAAAGCTGGACTGTGGGTCATGGTAAATCTGACGGGCGATTCGGTATCAGCTCAGTCGATGAATAAGCCGGCTGTGCGTCAGATGGGGTGGGTACCGGTTGCCTGCTAATGCCTCCAGCATCACTTGCGCTTTGATGTCGCCTCTCGCTCTGAACTGCCATGACGTGCATGGCAGTTCGGGCAACTCAGTCTCTGGCTGCAGTCACCATTATTTCTACAACAAACTCGGGTGTTGCCAAGCGTGGTGATTCTACACACGCTCGTGCCGGTGGATTGTCGCTATCCACCCAGGCATCCCACACCTCATTGAGCTCTGCAAAATCATCCATCGTGCACAGCCATATAGTGGCGCTCAGGATTCGGGATTTATTGCTCCCTGAGGAAGCCAGCAGTTCATCAATCTGGGCAAGAATGCCCTGTGTCTGAGCGGTTACCGAGTCGCCCTTCGCTATTTGACCCGCCAGATAGACGGTATTGCCGTGAACCACAGCCTGACTCATGCGGTGATTGGAATTCGTGCGAGTAATGCTCATGTTGTTGTGCTTCTGTTGGGTTCAAGCGCAGCAGTCTAGCTTGAATTATTGGTCAGATCACCAAATTCCTGGCATAAGCGTCACCACAACTTTCCCTGAATAATCCGCTGATTGCGTTTTTCAGGAAGATTGCTGTGTAGCTATAATGTCGGTGAAACCTGCGCATTGGTTTAAGGTTGACTAACTGTCATTACTCGGATACTCAACAGGAGCCAGAGCACATCATGTCTAATCCCTTTCAATTGCGCACAATCGCACTGCTGGGCTTCGCCGTTGCCGCATCAACATCCAGTGCATGGGCGCAGGATGCAACGCTTGACTGCGCCGACACTACGCCGATTTACGACATTCAGAGTGCAACCCATGTGTCGCCCCTGCTTGATCAGCAAGTCACCACGTGCGGTGTGGTCACAGCTGTCGCGTTTTCTGGCTTTTACATTCAGGACGCCGATGGTGATAACAACGAGAATACCTCTGATGGAATCTTTGTTGCACAACGCGGCGACAAGCCAGAAGTGGGCACTGCTGTCCGATTGACGGGCACTGTTAATGAGAACATTGGTGGTGGCCCGGCTACGGGTAATTTATCGGTTACGACATTGAGTGATGTCAGTGTTCTGGAAAGTATGGAAGGTCAGGCCTTGCCAGACGCGATACTAATCGGCGACGGTGGCAGACAACCGCCCCTGACGGGTGTTATCAGCGAGGATGAAACACAGCCGCCTATCAATCTACAACTGCCTCAGGATGCGCAAACCACACCGTTCAATCCGTCGGATGACGCCATAGATTTTTATGAGTCCCTGGAAGGTATGCGGGTATCGGTAGCAAAAGCTGTCGCTGTGTCGGCCATTCGGCAATTCGGCACTTTCAGTGCGGAAGTGTTTGCTGTGAGTAGCGGTGAAATTGCCCAGGCGCTGGACAGTCGGCGCACGGTGAACAATGGAATTCTCTTGCCAGCAGATCGCGATAATCGCAGCGATCAGAACTCTGCCAGATTGCAAATCCAGTTCGATGGAACGCTCTTTGGCAGCACTGACTATCCGGCCATATCGGTAGGTGACACCCTGAGTGAAGTGTTGGGCATCATGAGCTACAGCTTTGGCAACTTTGAGATTCTGCAACTCGGAGAGTTGACAGTGAGTTCAGGTGGTAGCGAGCCAGGCGCAGCTGCTTTGCCAGTGCAATCGGGCGACCTGAGTATTGCCAGTTATAACGTGTTGAATCTCAGTGGTGTTGAAGGTGACGATGATCAACGTGCTCTGATTGCTGAGCATATCGTCAACGCACTGGGATCGCCTGCGATTGTGGCGTTGCAGGAAGTGCAGGATAACAACGGTGATATCGGTGATTGTCCCAATGGTGAGCCGGAAGCTTGCGCAGGGGTTGTGGATGCAAGCCTGACATTGCAAAAACTCGTTGATCGAATCGTGGACAGCAGTGGTCCGCAATACACGGCTGTCACCGTCGATCCGCTGGTTGAAACCACCGATGACAATCGCGATAACCCTGATACATTCGGTGGTGCTGCACTTGGCAATATTCGTAACGCGTATCTCTATGATGCGTCAAGGGTGTCACTGGTGTCGTTACAGAACCTGACCCGGGATGCGCTGACGCAGTTGGGTGTCAGCGTACCCGGTGCTTTCGATGGATCACGCGATCCGCTGGAAGCTGTTTTCATGTTCAATGATCAGCAAGTGCGGGTGCTCAACAATCACTTTTCATCGCGGTTCGGATCATCACCGGTGTTCGGTGGTCCACAACCGTTCGTGCAAGCTGGTGAAGAGCAGCGGTCGGAGCAGTCACGTGCCATGCATGAAGTTGTGGCAATTGCTCGCGAAAATAATTCAGATGAGGGCATTATTGTATTGGGTGATCTCAACACATTCGAGTTTACCGATGAG
>CAYGSW010000030.1:19203-31553 GCA_964352535.1 uncultured Granulosicoccaceae bacterium
CTTGCCGGCTGCCAGTGGAGAGACGTTGCTGGTCAACCTTATTGCTACGGATCAGGCGGCCAACGCCTACTCATTCAATTTTGAGGGTAATTCCCAGGCGCTGGACCATATCTTTGTATCGCAGAATCTGGCCACGAGCGCACGTGCGGAGTACGTGCATGTCAATGTAGATTTCCCGCGTCTGCAAAGCTCAATCGTTGCCAGTGATCACGAGCCTGTGTTGGCACGAATCAGGTTTGATGCAATAGACGCCTTGGGTCTTCGCGGTGAAGTGTACGGATCAAAAGCCCTTGAGATTTTCTGGAATCGATTGCCGGGAGCAAGTCGCTATCGGGTGTCAAGAAACTCTGAGCTGGTGCTGGAAACACAGGGCATCAGTTTCTTTGAATCAGCACTTGAGGGTGGTACAAGCTATGAGTACAGTGTGGTCGCCGTTGACAGTGCAGGATCTGAGCTCGCCAGCGGATCGGTGACCTTGAAAACTCGACCGGGTGTGACCTCGCAACCCACTGCTGTTATCAGTTTGCTTGAGGGAGCCGTTTATTCTTCATCAGCTGTCGAGATTTTCTGGCAATTGTCGGAGAGTGTCACCGGTATCAAGGGTTTTGATGTGAAGCGCGACGGTGTTCTGGTAGACAGCAATGATGGACGAAGTTTCTTCGAAGAGGGTTTGTCACCCTCTACCAAATACGTCTATGAAGTTACAGCCTTTGATGACTCGGGCAGCGTCGGTGCACCGGTAGCGGTTGAGCTGATGACAAGATCAGGCAATCCGGGCAGTGGCGTCTCGGGCCCGCCGAAGGTCAGTGAACTCACCGGGCTGGTGTATTCATCTTCAGCCGTCGAAATCTTCTGGCAAATGCCTGAGACTGATATCCAGATCGCAAGCTACGAGGTGTTGCGCAATGACGAGCTGATATTAACCGATGATGTGCGCAGCAAATTTGATTCTGATCTGGCGTCGGCCACCGAGTTCACCTATGGCGTCAGAGCCGTAGACAGCAACGGTAATCGGGGTGAGTTGAGTACGGTTGTGCTGAAAACCCTAGGCCGTAGCGTTCAGTAGTGCACCGGGAGGCGCCAGTAAATCCAGCGTCAGGAACTCGAGTCCTATGAGGTAGCTGGCGCTGTCCTTATCCTTGCAGTGACGCACCGTACAGATCGCATTGAACAGGTGCGATTCCAGCATGACAACCTGTTTAATGTGCAAGGGGCTTCTGCAAAGCAGGGCGCAGCCCTCAGGTGAGAAGTCATACAATGCAGCTGTGTCGATACTGGTTACAGGCCACTGTCGCCATAGTTTCACATCACCGTCAGGTTGCTGACGGTGCATGGCACGCAGTTCCTCGTTGCTTGAGCGAGGCTGTTGCTCTATCGGGGTTCGAGCGCCATTGCATGTCCTGCACCGGGCCGGATATGAGTACGCTGCCGAGGTGTATGCGGTGCTGCTTTGTGACGCGTACGGGGCATGGCAGAACAAGCAATGGGACCGGGCTGAGAGTGCGGTGTTGTACGCGGCAATGGCACCTGAGTCAGTCGAGCTGTTATCAGCTTCGCTCTTGGGCGTGTCTTCATCAATACCGCTTTTCGAATGCGTATCACCGGACTTGCCGTTGCTGAAGTCAGCGGGTGTGCCGCCGGGTTCTCCCCAGGCAGGCCTCGACCCATCACCGTTTTGCTGCCTAGAACCGGCGTTGTTTCTGGAACTTGCCGTATGCTGCTCTCTCAGTGCATCATAATGTGCACGTGTGTCGGGATTGCACAGGGTTTTTGCAGCATCGTTCAGCAACTGGGCAAAGCCGACGTCACCACCTCGATCCGGATGGTGATTGAGTTTTTGCATCATGGCGCGATAGCTTGCCTTGATCACAGGTGCTGGCGCGTCAGGCTGCACGTGCAGCAGTTCGTAGTAATCAATAAAAGTATCCACCGGCAAAATAACGGCCACCAGTGGCACTTCAATAGCGTTTTGCCGCACGTAATCCAGTACATGCCTGATTATATGCGGCGATTTTGCGTACTGTTCGGTCTATTCAGAGCGTTACGGTAATTCGAGTGAGGCATTGCGCGCATACACTTTTGCCACCGCTGCATCGTCTTCCTGGCCCAGTCCGGAGCCCGATGCCGCGATAAACTGCTGAAGCGCAGCGGCAGTCAATGGCGCGGAGAATTTTGCGGAATGGGCAATGTCCATGACGATGCCCAGATCTTTTGGCCAGATATCGACTGATGAGTGTGCCGTGTAGTCGCCCGCCACGATATGCGGTGCGCGATTCTCCAGCATCCAGGAGGTGCCTGCGCATTGCGAGATGATTTCAAGAAACTTGGCAGGCTCTACGCCTTGCGTCATGCCAAAGGTTATGGCTTCGGCCATGGCGGCAATATGAACGCCGGCAAGCATTTGATTGACCGCTTTCATTGCCGATCCGGCACCGGCTTCATCGCCCAGCCGGAAAACGGTTTGCGCACTGGCATCCAGTGCTGGTTGTGCCAGATCAAACGCTCTGGGGCTACCGGACGCCATGTACGTAAGCTGGCCGTTAGCCGCTTTGATGGAGCCGCCGGACATGGGCGCGTCCAGATACAACACGCCATGTTCCAGGCATCGGTTCTGCATGCTGCGGGCAAATTCTGGTGGAACGGTGGCACACGCTATGACAACCGTGTCTTTCGATAGCGTTGGCACAAGCGGAGTTGGACCGGCAAACAGTACCGACTCTGTCTGGTCAGCGTTGAGTACACAAACGAGCACGATATCCAGTGAGCTGGCAATGTCGGCAAGTTTGCCAGCCTGTCCACCTTCACTGATAAATCGTGTCATGGCGGCTTCGTTGACATCAAAGCCGTGGACGGCGTGCCCTTCACGGACAATGGACTGGGCAATTCCATACCCCATTGAGCCGAGTCCGATAACGGCAACTGTGGACGAGTTTTTCATGATTGATTCTGTTGTGAGTTATGCGCAATTTTCATGGTTTGTACTTTACCAGCGAGCGAAGCTTATACTTGACTGCTTGAACTTGACGTATCCTGAGGTTGGCCTCTGTGCACTGAGCGCCGTAGCGTGTGTCAATACACTATTTACAATTGGAGAATGTAAGAATGAGAGTACTGATACTGGGTGCTTCCTACGGGTCGCTTTTGTCGACTAAACTGTTGATGGCAGGGCATGACGTCACCCTGGTATGTCGTGATGTCACGGCAAAATTGATCAATGAAGAGGGTACACACGTCCGCCTGAAGCTGCGTGATGAGCCGGAGTACAGAGTAATCAGCTCCGGGGATTTACCCGGCAGCGTCAATGCGGCCACGCCCGAACAAGTGCAGCCACAGGATTATGACATGGTGGCTTTGGCCATGCAGGAGCCTCAGTATTCATCAGGTCAGGTAAAAGATCTGATGGGACGTATTGCTGCCGCCAGAGTTCCCTGTCTGTCCATCATGAACATGCCACCCAGACCTTATCTGAATCGCATAGCGGCATTGAGTGCAGCCGATTTAACGGCATGCTACGACGACCCTACTGTGTGGGACGGCTTTGAGCCGGGTCTGGTCAGTCTTTGCAGTCCGGATCCGCAAGCGTTCAGACCGCCCGAAGAAAAAGCCAATTTCCTGCATGTTGGTCTGCCAACCAATTTTAAAGCTGCGTTGTTCGACAATGAAGAACACAACGTCATGCTCCGTAAATTCGAGCAAGATATAGCGAACGTTACGCTTGACGGAAAAGACGTTCCTGTCAAGTTGCGAGTGTACGAGTCTCTGTTTGTACCCATGGCAAAATGGAGCATGCTGCTAACTGGCAACTACCGTTGTGTCACACCTGACTCCGTGCGACCTATCAAGGAAGCCGTGCATTCAGACAGTACACAATCCAGTGAGATGTACGCATGGGTTGATGCACTTGCACAGAAGCTGGGTGCTGATGCAGCCGATCTGGTGCCCTTCGAGAAGTATGCAAAAGCTGCAGAGAACCTGCTCAAGCCTTCATCAGTGGCGCGTGCCATTGACGCCGGTTCAGCCAGCATCGAAAGAGTTGACAAGCTTGTGCAGATGGTGGGGGCAGAACTTGGGCTTCAATCTGATGCGGTAGACACGGTGGTTGAAACCGTCGATGGACGCATTGCCCGGAACAAATCGGCATGACGCGATGCAAAATAAAGCGATGTCACCTGCACTGAAGCAATCGCCCTCTCCGGTCGATTGTGATCGAGCTCACTGTGTGAGACATTGATAACGCCGTTTGGATTACCTTATTTCACACTATCATTATTACGAATAAAGGCAATCTGAGAATAATATTGTGGCGTATGGGTAATTAGGATAAGGTAAACCTCAAGCTTTTGCCGGTTACCTACAGGTTTTACAAAAGCCTGATGAGTGTTCTTCAGCTCATTCGCCGGTGAACAGTAAGCAGTTGATGCATTGGCCGATTGCTCGGCCGTCCTCACCACAGGATTCGCATCGTTGTCTAAATCAATGTTCGTAAATCAATGTTCGTAAATCAATGCCAAGCCTCGTGCTTTGGTCATGGAGCGAACTTCTGAGTGAAAAGGAAGGAGAAATAACAAGAATGACATTACGTAAAACACGGCGCTCATTCATAGCGCTAGCCGCAACCACAGCGTTTGCTGCCAGCAGTTTCGGTACAGTTGCCCATGCATGGGAGCCAACCAAGCCCATCGATTTCGTCATCATGGCGGGAGCAGGTGGTGGAGCGGATCAAATTGCACGCTTCATCCAGTCAGTCGCTGAAAAAAAGGACCTGACGTCACGCCCATTGATTCCCAACAACAAAGGCGGTGGATCAGGTGCTGAAGCATTAATCGCGTTGAACAACAGCAAAGACCCCGATCACACAATTCTGGTGACGTTGAATTCGTTTTTCACAACGCCATTGCGACAGAAAGGACTGGGCATTGACATCAGCACGTTCACACCGGTAGCCATGATGGGAGTCGATCCATTTGTCTTGTGGGTTCACAAGGAACGTGGTATCAACACGTTTGAAGAGTGGCAGGCTGCAGTCAAGGAAGCTGATGGCGAGTGGGTCATGGGTGGTACTGGTAAGGGCCAGGAAGACTCTCTGGTCACTACCTGGCTCGAGCAAAACTACGACCTGACAATTAAATATATACCGTATAAAGGTGGCGGTGATGTTGCAAAGGATCTGGCTGGCCAGCAGATCATGTCTTCGGTCAACAATCCTTCAGAAGCCAAAGGCTTTTACGAAAACGGTGATGTCGTGCCTTTGGTGTCCTTCTCTGATGAGCGCCTCCCACTGGTAGCCGATGTTCCAACGGTTACAGAGTTGGGCAAGGATTTCAGCTATTACAATCAGCGCGCCGTTGTTGGCGCACCTGGTATGTCTCCAGAAGCCGCGGCTTACTATCAAGACCTGTTCAAGACCATTTACGAGAGTGATGAGTGGCAGGAGTACATGGCATCTGAAAGCTTGTCTCCTCTGTGGATGGATGCAGACGAGCAAAAGGCTTATTGGCAGACCCAGGTAGAGCGGCATGAAGAGTTGCTTGCCAAAATGGGCGAGTAATATCCCGGCGTCGTAGTAGAGGACTTCAAGAAAGTTAATCAGGGTGCCTGTAAACGTTAGAAGCGTTTGCAGGCACCCTTTTTTTTGAGCGGAACGAATGTGCAGGCAGCGTGATTAGCCTTCACATCTGAAGATCATGAAAAGCAATGCACCCATTTCGCATGAGGGGAGACTGTGTGGGCTCGATATCCGTCCATGCTTGTATTGTGCAGACCAAATAGAAATCAACAGGCAGGTATATCAGCTATGAAAGCTCTTGAAGGTATCAAAATTCTCGACTTTACTCATGTGCAGTCTGGCCCTACCTGCACACAGTTGCTTGCCTGGTTTGGTGCTGATGTCATCAAGGTAGAGCGTCCGGGAGTTGGCGACGCAACGCGCAAGCAGCTAGTCGATGTCCCTGATGCAGACAGCCTGTATTTCACCATGCTCAATCACAACAAACGTTCGATTGAGCTGAATTCCAAGAACGAGACAGGCAAGCAGGTGTTGACTCGCATGATTGAAACCTGCGACGTGCTTGTAGAAAATTTCGCACCGGGTGCGCTGGATAGAATGGGATTTACCTGGGAGCGTATTCAGGAAATCAATCCTCGCCTTATCATGGCGTCGATCAAGGGATTCGGGCCGGGCAAGTACGAGGACTGCAAGGTTTACGAAAATGTTGCCCAGTGTGCAGGTGGTTCAGCCTCCACCACAGGCTTTCGGGACGGTCCTCCGTTGGTAACGGGTGCGCAAATCGGTGATTCGGGCACAGGCTTGCATTTGTGTCTTGGCATTGTCACTGCCTTGTTTCAGCGTGAGAAAAGCGGACGTGGCCAAAAAGTGTCCTGTGCGATGCAAGACAGTGTTCTGAACCTGGCGCGCGTCAAACTGCGTGACCAGCAACGTCTTGCCGCCGGACCTCTCAAGGAGTATTCGCAGTTCGGTGAAGGTGTGCCTTTTGGTGAAGCGACCCCGCGAGCCGGAAATGATTCGGGAGGCGGACAGCCAGGACGCATCCTCAAGTGCAAGGGGTGGGAGCAGGATCCCAATGCCTACACGTATTTCATTATTCAGGCTGCTATCTGGGAAAAGGTGTGCGATGTCATCGGCAAGCCTGAGTGGAAAACTGAAAGTGGCTATGCAACACCACCAGAAAGATTGGCCAGGCTCAATGAGATATTTGAAACCATCGAGCAATGGACCATGAGCAAGACCAAATTCGAAGTCATGGACATTTGCAATCCGCATGACATTCCGGTCGGCCCAATCCTGTCGATGAAAGAAATATCAGAAGACGAAGGGCTTTTTGCCACTGGAACCATGGTGAAAGTTGATCACCCGGAAAGAGGCGAGTACCTGAGCGTCGGTTGTCCAATCAAACTCTCAGACAGTGCCGTTGAGGTTGAGCGTTCACCACTACTGGGTGAGCATACTCTCGAAATACTCAAAGACGTTCTTGGCTACTCCGGTGATGATCTGCAATCTGTTGTTGCATCGGGTGCAGTTGGTGACGTCAAGATATCATGATCAACCCGACGTTTAATGTTTTCGCTTGCTTAACACGTCCGGGCGAATAAATGGCTGCATGAGTCGTGTTATTCGCTATGGGCGCTTGCCGTCTCAGGAGTTACAACGCTATGCTGCGAATGCCGTTTACCATTCTTGCGTCGATGATATTCATGCTGTCTGTGGTGGGTGCCTATAATCGTTGCTGCTATCCTCAGGCGATTTGTCAATTTTCATTACCAGACCGATTGCCGGGCCGATAGCAATAATTGCTGTTATCCTCGTCCTTCTGCCATTATTCAAATACATCATGGTAAGAAGGAAAGCAGGTAAGGCTGATGCAGCAACCCCTTGAGAGTGCCTGGAATCCGGGTCTGCAGTCAGACATCCCGCAGAACCTGCTACCGCTGGTTACGCTGTTCCGTAAGGAGAACGCGTTTATCAGTTATAAAGACGCGTTTGAATTGTCTGACCTGACGGGGTTGCCGGTCCTGGAACTGGCGTCCTTGCGTCCGGAACGACTGGTAACGCATTCGCTACTTGTCAGGGTTACCGCCGACCTGACGGTGCCGGATGGGCCACAGTATGCTCAGCTTGGCATAAACCTGCGGGCGATGGTTGAGCGCATCCAGACTCGGCATGTGCGGGCAAAGATGCCAGAGATTGATCGCGCTATTGATGAGGAGCGCAACAAGGCAACGGAGATCGTTGCACAACGGCTTGATTCCGCGTTTCGACCTGCTCTTGTTGATTCGGGGAGCAAGCCTTCGCAGCCGTCGTTTCTGCAGAGATGGTTCGGTGGATCCAAGTCCACCTCCAAACCTGTCAAAGTGGCTGAGATTAATGAAATCTCACTGGTTGAGCGTTGGAAACAAGAGGCTAAAAGCGCCGAGACTGCACTTGAGAAAGCCTGTCTTCAGTCACTGGCAAAGTGTGTTGATACCATTATCAGTCGTCGAGGACGCATGTTGCCCGATCATGAACTGGTAACCCGCCTGGTTGTTAATCAGGTTATCAATACGTACGGTAGCGATATTGTCGACGGCATCGTGGGCACACTGTGGGACGATGCAGTGGTTGCTGAAGGCTATCGTTGCTTGCCGGCTCAGGATAAACCTGTCATTATGAACGTGAAAGGTGCTTCAGCCTCGGGCAAGAGCACCATACGGCCGCAACAACGACAGCTGGCACACAAGCTTGGTATTCCCTGGGAAGACTTTGCGCTTATCAGTCCTGACTACTGGCGCAAATACCTACTCGACTATTCAACGCTGGGTGAACACTACAAGTACGGTGCCATGCTCACTGGGCGTGAACTGGAGATCGTTGATAAGAAGCTGGACAGGTATATGGCAAAGAAAGCAGCCAAAGGTACGATGTCTCATCTGTTGATTGACCGATTTCGATTTGACAGCTTTGTTATCAATACAGATTGCTCTGCAGGCAGCAAACTGTTAACGCGTTTTGGTGATCGGGTTTTTCTGTTTTTCATGGTGACTCATCCGGCTGAAACCGTAACAAGAGCCTGGGAGCGCGGCAAGAAAACGGGCCGATTCAAGGCTGTTGATGATCTTCTTTATCACAATGTGGAAGCTTTCACCGGCATGCCAGCCCTGTTTCTGTCATGGGTGACTGCCAGAGATAAAAAGGTGCATTTTGAGTTTCTGGACAATGATGTGCCTGAAGGTGACTTGCCCAGAACAGCAGCGTTTGGTCATAACAATCAACTGGTGGTACTGGATATAAACCTGTTGCTAAACATTGATCGCTACCGCAAGGTAAATATCAGCGCTCAACGACCGGATGATATCTTCCAATCATCAGATCTAGAACCATCGCTTAATACAGACTTCGTTACGCGATGTGTCAAGACAGTTGATACCGTGTTGCTGGCAGATCAGGACACTATGAAAGAATATGCGGCCGTGCGCTCAGGCAAGCTGGTGTGGTGGGATTATGAGTATATACAAGCACATAAAGATGTCGAGGGGCTGATAGCTGTACTTGAATGTTTGGGGTACAACGCAGAGGCACAACGGACGGATGCGCAGGATGGCATGCAAGAGGCCAGTGTGTCGGGTGGTTCGTTCACCGGACAGGACTTCGCGGCTGAGAAGCGTCTGATGGTTGGCCATTGGAGCGCACGCTGATTTAATCAGGAATGTCATGCTGACAACTCTGGCAGTACAGAATTATCGTTCACTGCATGATCTGATCATGCCATTGGCGCCTTTAACAGTTGTCACAGGTGCCAACGGGGTTGGCAAGTCCAATCTGTACGGCGCATTGCGTCTGCTGGCGCAAGCGGCCAAAGGCAATGTGGTTTCTGCCTTGGCCGGTGAGGGTGGTTTGAGCAATGTCATATGGGCGGGGCCTTCGACCGTAAGTCGTGCGATGGAGCGTGGCGAGGTACCAGTACAAGGAGGTGTGCGTAAAGGGCCTGCAAGAATTCGCCTCGGATTCAGTGGTGATGAATTCAGCTACCGCATCGAGCTGGGCATGCCAGTGCCCGCAGAATCAGCTTTCAACCTTGACCCAGTAATAAAGCGAGAGTGCATCTGGCATGGCACGCTTTGTCGACCCTCTTCCATGCTGGTGGATAGAAACGGTGCTGTTCTCAGGCGGCGGCAAGGGCGTCGCTGGCATGTTGTGTCCAATTCACTCGCATTGCACGACAGTCTCTTTGACAACGCGGGTGATCCTTCCAGTGTGCCCGAGGTTTTTTCATTACGCGAACAGGTGCGTTGCTGGCGTTTTTATGCCGATTTCAGAACCGATAGAGATGCACCTGCAAGACACATCATCACTGCCACTCGTACGCCGGTTTTACACCATGATGGTCGCGATCTTGCTGCAGCTTTGCAGACTATCATCGAGGTGGGTGATCACAAGGGTCTTGTCGATGCTATTGATGATGCCTTTCCGGGCAGTGAGTTGCGGATTGTTCCCGATGGCAATGGTCGACTCGAGCCAACATTATTGCAGCCGGGCTTGCTCCGAGCCTTGCGCGTCAGCGAGTGGTCAGACGGGACACTTCGTTATGTTTTGCTGGTGGCTGCTTTGCTCACACCAAGGCCTCCACCGCTAATGGTGTTGAACGAACCAGAGACGAGTCTACATCCCGACCTTATTCCCGCCTTGGGACGTCTTATTACACGTGCCAGTCAGCTGTCACAAATCTGGGTGATCAGTCATGCGCGTGCTCTGGTGCATGCGCTGGAATATCAGGCACAGACGCTGAATCATGTGCTGGAAAAATCATTGGGAAGAACACAGGTTGCTGGATTACATGCGCTTGATGTCCCGGCATGGCGTTGGAGCTGATGGTAAAGTGAAGGGCTCTGATAGAGGCAACGGTACATAATTTCTCTTGAGGCTATAATTTCGCTACTCTTCACACTCAGTATCAGTATCAGTATCAGTATCTGTATCTGTATCTGTATCTGTATCTGTATCTGTATCTGTATCTGTATCTGTATCCTGTTTTCATTCTTGCGTTCAAGAGAAGTCAGTCATGAAATACGTTTTTATCCTGCTCGCTGTCGTGGCTGTTTGGTATATCGCGCAGCAATTCATGAATCGCGGCCAGGGTGAAGAGAACATCCGGCTGGGACAGGTTTTTCTGGATGAAAACGCATTGGCTGATGGTGTGCAAACAACCGCCTCAGGGTTACAGTACAAGGTACTGGAAGAAGGCACTGGTAGTATCCACCCTACTGCCACTGATCGGGTTAAGGTGCACTATCACGGCACATTGATCGACGGTACGGTGTTCGATAGTTCGGTGGATCGGGGCGAGCCAATTACTTTCGGTCTAAACCAGGTGATTCCGGGTTGGACCGAGGGTTTGCAGTTGATGGTTGAAGGTGAGAAGACTCGTCTTTTCATCCCCAGTGCGCTGGCCTATGGTAATCGTGCAGCAGGCAAGATCAGACCAGGTTCTACACTGGTCTTTGACGTGGAACTACTTGGCATTAATGTAGACTGAACTGCTGAACTGCTGAACTGCTGAACTGCTGAACTGCTGAATTGCTGAATTGCTGAATTGTTAAATTCATAACCTCAATACTGGCAAGCCAGATAGTGTGTTTTGCACCTTTGCTGACATGTGCAAAAATCGATTTTTCGGACACCGTTAACCCACATTCACGCAGTCGTTGTGCAAAACGCGGATCAGGCGTTGCAGACCAGTAGGCCAACACGCCGTCGTGATTTAGGCTTTCACGAGCACACAGTATTCCCCGAGACGAATATAGCCAGTCATTACCACTCGAGCTTAGTGCTTCCGGGCCATTGTCTACATCAAGGGCTACAACGTCGTAGCGCTGGTCTGTATCGCGCAAAAGGTCGCTGACATCACCTTGATAAACGCTCGTGCGAGTGTCTGACAGTGGGTGTCCTGAATAACTTCCCAATGGGCCTTTGTTCCATTCGACAACCTCCGGCACGAGTTCGGCGACGACGACATGTGATTGTGGGCCGGTTTCTGCCAACACGGCTGCAAGGGTAAAACCCATGCCCAGACCACCGATCAGAACACTGGCTGTTTCTGCGTTTTTGAGTAGCTGACACGGTAGAGCTCCCAGTGCACTCTCGGATGCGTGTTTACGTGTTGACATCAGCTCGCCGCGACCAGAGATCACGATACTGCAATCATCCTTGCCTTGATACAGCTTCAGTACCCGACATCCACCGGGTATGGCGGCTTGTCCCAGAAGGGTTTGGCGTTTCATCTTGTTATTCGTAGCCTTATTGTGTTTGCCAGAACGGCGATAGTCCGGACCGTTGCATGCAGTCCGGGCAAGGACAACATACTTCATGGAACTGTGAAACTGTGCGAAGTCTTACCATCATTCGCTATAAAACTGGTATGACACCCGCCCGATACACTCAAAGACTGTGATGTTCTCAGATCGTTTGATGCAGCATGAATTTCAGCTTGGTAGTGTGTTTGAGTTATTTTGCCGGGTTCTAACTACTGTTTGTAGAGCAGAAAACCAGTTCAGTTTCAATTGCAACAGCCAGCACGGTTCAGCTACACGCGGTAGAAGGGTACAAGAGTCCATGCAATGCATCCGTCGCCTTGCCGAAGCCCTGTGATGTTTGTCTGCGGCCCCCTCAACTGTCCAGTGACTGGGGCCGCAGACTGGGGGACTACGCATGTGGTGTTCGAGCGGGGCGGCCTTCCGTCGAACAGCCGTTACCGAGAAAGCGTGACGCCGCTTAGTGCCCGCCAGGTAAAACCTGCCACCGCTGATCTAGTAGTCCGTCAACCCGAAATATTAGGATTCAGAGTTCACCAGCCGCCGCC